>NZ_JAFCWW010000031.1:0-44407 GCF_049897765.1 Pseudomonas sp. TWP3-2
GAGGCGATGCCCCTGATGGGCGCCGTAGCGAGGGAACACTGAGCCTAAGCGAGGTGCCGTACGTCAGGGAGAAGCCTTTTGGGTTACCTTTTTGGCGTTTGAAAAAGGTGACCCGCCGTCAGGGCGGAACCCTAAGAAGCCGTTACCGCAGCAACGGATAATCACCCAACCCCCAACCCCCAGCCAAAAAAAAGCCCCACCAAAGCAGGGCTTTCTTACAAACCAAACGAAAAATCAGAAATCAGCCTTGACCGACATCACGAAGTTACGCGGATCGCCATAGAAGTTACCAAAACCTTCAGTACCGATGGTGGCGTAGTAGCGCTTGTCAAACAGGTTGTTGCCGTTGAGCGCAACCGACCAGGTGTCGTCGATGCGGTAGCCGATGCGACCGTTCCAGACGGCATAGCCGGCGCCTTCAATGTTGTCGCCGCCCAAGGGCGAGGTGCGGTAGGTGCCGGTCTGCGCGTTGACGCCGGCGCCGATGGTCACGCGATCCAGCGGACCGCTCAGGCTGTAATCGCCCCAGACGCGCAGCAAGTGGCGCGGCACGTAGGAGTTGTAGACCACGCCGTCCTGGGTCGCGTCGGCATCTTCCAGTACTTTGGTCTGGGTGTAGGTGTAGCCGGCCAGCAATTGCAGGCGGTCGATCACTTCACCGCTGATTTCCGCTTCGAAGCCCTGAGCGCGGACTTTGCCGGAGTTCATCGAGCAGGAACTGTCTTCGCAACGTAGATCATCCTGTGCCGCATCTTTCTGCACGGTGCGGAACAGGTTGAACTGGCTGTTCAAGCGACCGTCGTACCACTCACCCTTGATCCCCAGCTCGTAGCTTTGCCCGACCAGCGGTTTGAGGGTGCTGCCATCGAAGCTCTTGTAGCCGCCCTGCGGGGTGAAGATATCGGTGTAGCTGGCGTAGGCCGTCAGGTTGTCATTGAGATCCAGCAGAATCCCGGCGAACGGGGTGACCTGGCCGGTTTCGGTGGATTTGGTGTTGACCGGGGTGCCTTCGCCACGGAAGTACTGCACCGAATCGGTATCGGATTTGTACCAGCTGACACGGCTGCCCAGCACCAGCGTCAGTGGGTCGGCCAGTTTCAAGCGGGCGATCGAGTAAGCGCCGTATTGCTTGATGTGCATGTCCACCGGGCCGCCACGGGAGGCGTTGGCCAGGTAGTAGCTTTCGTCAGGCTGCGGCAGGTGGTGATTCGGATTCAGCACGTTCTGACGCTGTGGCAGTGCCGCCACGGCGTAGAAGTCATCCTTGTGCGAGCGGCTGGCGTTGGCGCCGACAGTCAATTCGTGCTGCTGGCCGAAGGCGTCGAATTTGCCGTCTACGTAAGCGTCCAGACCGTAGTCGGTCTGCTCGTAATCGTAGGTGCTGCCCAGCATCAAGGTGTTCGAGCTGGTGGCACCTACCGGTACCGCGCCACTCGGGAAGGCGTATTCCATGTCCTGGGTGTTGCGCGAGAAAACCCCCGCGACCTTGAGCGACCAGTCGTCATTGAACTGGTGTTTGACATCGCCGAAGTAGGTCGCGCGTTTGCTGCGCTGGTTGTTCCACGAAGTGTTCAGGCAAGTGGAGCGCTTGAGGTGCAGGTCGGAGCCATCGGCGTAGCGTGGCAGGCCGCCCCAGCACGGCGTGGCATCGACGTCTTCATAGGCCATGCCCAGACCGAGCGTGGTGTCGGGGCTAAGGTCGAAATCCAGAGCGCCGTAGTAGATCTGATCCTTGCGGCTGGCCACGTCGTAGAAGTACTGGCGGGTCTGCTGGGTGACCACTGCACGGCCACGGATGGTCCCGGCGTCATTCAACGGGCCGCCGGTGTCGACCTGGCCGCGATAGTTGTCCCACGTTCCCGCCGACAGCGACAACTGGGTGTGCGGGGTGTCCTGACCGCGCTTGCGTACGAAGTTGACGCCACCGGCTGTGCCGCCCGCGCCTTTCATCATGCCGGCTGCACCGCGCAGCACTTCGACGCGATCATAAATTGCCATGTCGCTGTTGAAACTGTCGGCCTGCACGTAGCTGCTGCCGATATCCAGCGGCACGCCGTCGTACTGGTACTGGCCGGTCATGCGGAAACCGCGCGAGTAGAAATACTTGCCGCCCATCGGCGAGTCATAAACGGTGATGCCCGGCGTCTTTTCCATCACTTGTTCGATGGTGTTGAGGTTCTGGTCATCGAGCATCTTGCGGGTCATCACCGTGACCGATTGCGGAGTCTCTTTGAGCGAGTGCTCGCCCTTGCCAATGGTCACCGCGCCGGTGGTGTAGGAGTTGCTGCCTTCGGTGGTTGCCGTCAGGTGCTGCCCGCTGATATTGGTGGGTGCCAATTCCATCGCACTGCCGGTTGCCGGTGCGATCACGGTCACGGTGTTGCCGTCACGCTGATGACGCAGGCCGGTGCCCTTGAGCATGGCCGCGATTGCCGCATCGTCTGCGTAGCGACCGCTGAGGGCGCTGGAGCGCAGACCTTGCAGGCTTTCCGGGCTGTAGAGAATTTGCACGCTGGTCTGCTGACCGAGGGTCTGCAGGGCCTGAGCCAATGGCTGCGCCGGGATGTTCAGCGTCCATTCCTGAGCCTGGACATAGGGGGTGACGGCCAGCGTCATTGCCAGGCCGAGGCCGGTGGTGGCCAGTCGGGAGCGCGTCGCGCCGTGCATGATCAAGGCGCGGGCCAGAGGGCGGAGCATGAATCGGGATGCGGACATGAGGTTAAGACCTTGGCAGGTATAGTTGTTAATGGTTCTTATTCATCTCATTAAGACGAGGAAGCCGCGGTAAACCGGAAAACAATTTTTCCCGGTCTGGCCGCGGCTTCGTCGATCAAGCGCTCTGCAGTTCGCTTTTGACCTTGCCGGCCTCCATGCGCACCAGTTGATCGGCGACGTCGAAGTACCGGTCGTCGTGGGAAATCACGATGATGGTTTTGCCCAGTCGTTTCAGGTCGGGCAGCAACTCGGTGTAGAAAATCCGTCGAAATGTCGGATCCTGATCCGCTGCCCACTCATCGAACACCAGCACCGGACGCTCTTCGAGCCAGGCATTGACCAGCGCCAGACGCTTGCGCTGGCCGGTGGACAGGTCGGTAGTGCTGAACGCGCCGTCGCGCACGCTGACCTTGTGCGCGATTTCCAGCCGTTCGAGGTAACGCGTGGCGTCTTGCGGCACCTGACGGTCGCCCTGGATCAGGTCGTCGAACAAGTAGTAATCGGCAAAGATCGTGGTGAAATTCTGGCGGTAGTCATCGCGGTTCAGCGCGCTGATCGGCTGGCCATTGACCTGAATCTCGCCTTCGGTCGGCGCGTACAGCCCCAGCAGCAGTTTGATCAGAGTGGTTTTGCCGCAGCCGTTTTCGCCAACGATGAACACGATGTCTCCCTGCTCGATACGCAGGTTGACCGGCCCCAGACGAAACGGCTCGCTGCCTTCCACGGCCGGGAAGGCGTAGCGCACATTCTTCAGTTCCAGGCTGTTGACCGCGCCAGGTTTGCTGCCTTGGTCGTCCAGCAGCAGATGCGGCTCAGGCGAGGAAAACTGCTCGCTCAATTCGGCGATCCGGCGAAAGGCGATCTGCGCGCGGCTGATGATCGGCAGCGTACTGACCAGATGTTCCAGCGGCCCTTTCATGTACAGCAGCACCAGCACGAAGCCGCTCATGACCGCTTTGTCGCTGCTGGGCCAGAACGATTGCAGCGCCAGGGCCATGCCGATCACCACAAAAAACAGCATCGAGCCAAACGACTTGGCGATCACGAAGGTGTTGATCGATTTGATCTGGGTGTCGCAGATCTTCTCGGCGGTCTTCTGGATGCCCGAGACGAACATGCGTTGGCGGCGCGGGCGATGAATACGCAGTTCCTTGGCGCCTTCGGCAATCGCGTTGTAGTGCTTTTGCAGCTCGTCCTCGGAGTCCCGCGCGGCATAAAAACCGCGCATGCCCTTGGCCCGGGCAATCGCCTGAATGGTCGTGCCGATCGCGATCGCCACCAGCATCATCAGGAACATCGGCCACGACAGCATCGCCAGATAACCCAGGCAGCCGAGGGTCACGGTCAGGGAAATCGCCAGTGGCGCAAACGCAAAAGCGAAGTCGCTGATGGTATCGACGTCGTGGGTCAGTACCGGGATCAGGCGATGGCTGCGGTAGCGTTCGATCTGGTCGATCGGCGCCGACAGCACTTTCTCTCCGAGGTCTTTGCGCAGGCGCGCGATGATGTGCTGACCGACGTAGTTGGTGCCGATGTCGGACAGGATCGTGGTCAGCAAGGCGAGCACACACAGGCCGGCAAAAATCATCACGACAGTGCGGGTCAGGCCGTCGGATGAGTGCAGGGCGTTGTTGATGGTCGCCAGCAGCACGGTGACGCTCAGGCCGCCGAGCATGCCAAGCATGATGGACACGGAGACGATCAGTCGGAAGGGCTTGAGCAGGGCGAACAATTCGTTGATCGCCCCACGCGTTGGCTTGGTCATGGAGGATTCCTGCTTCGGTGCGGAGGGAGTGCCGGTACTTAAGGAAAACGATTGATCACGGGGTTTCTTTAGACGACCGCAGACAGGCTGCGGTCGTGGCAGCGAGGATCAGAGATCGCGCACTACGCGAAAGCCGAGCCAGTCGCCCTTGCTGGTCGGCCAACTGCTGTTGCGGTTGCCGGAACGGGAAAATACCGGGGCTTCGCCCCAATCGTTGCCGCGCATGACCTGGCGCTCACAATTTTCCTGAACCCATGGGCTGCCATCGGCGGGCACGCCGGAGTAGTCCTTGTGGTAACAGTCGGCGGTCCACTCGTAGACATTGCCGTGAGCGTCATACACCCCGAACGCGTTGGCCGGGAACGTTCCGGCGGGCGAGGTGAAGTTGTAGCCGTCGGCGGCGCCGTAGGTGTTGGCGTGGCGCGAAATCTGATAGTCGCTGCCCTTGTCGAAGGGGAACGGGAAGGAACCGGTGCTACCGCCACGCGCGGCGTATTCGCGGATCGACTCGCTCGGCAAGCGATACGCATGACCGGTCTTTTTCGACAGCCAATCGATGTAGCCCTGGGCTTCGGCGACATTCATGCACACCGCCGGATCGCGCTCGGTCTGCTTGAATTCGGGCTTGCCGGCGGTGCAGCGGCGACCGGGGCGGTCGTCAAAGTCGTAGGGCTTGGCCCCGGTTTCGCGCACATACGCGTCCCATTGGCCGACCAGTACCTGAAAGCGGCTGATGGCGAACGGCTTGCTGAACGTCACTTCATGGCGTGGACTTTCATCCGGCTCGCGACCGACTTCGTCGTCCGGCGTGCCCATGGTGTAACTGCCGGTCGGCAACACCACCATTTCCGGGCAATCCTTGCAGTCCTTGAATACTTTGCCCGCAGCGGGTGGAGTGGTGGCGGCGTGCGCGGTGCCGGGCAGGAGTGCCGCGCAGAGGGCGCTCAGGGCCAGCGCGGGCAGTGCCGTGAACGGGTTGAAGGCGTGAGGCTTTTTCATGAGTCTTCTCTGTTAAAGGAAACGGGTGCGCAGCGTCAGGCGCGCAGCGTTTTGCCCAGCACGGCGACGAACCGATCCACTTCGGCTTCGCTGTTGAGCAGGCCGGGGGCAGTGCGAATCACCGGTCCCGCGTCACGGCTGACCGCATCGCAGATCACGCGGTTTTTCATCAGCAGCGCGGCCACTTGATCGCTGTCGCGACCCTTGACCCGGAAGAAACTGAAACCTGCGCTGAACTGCGGATCGAGCGGGGTCACCAACTCGATGCCCGTCTGTTCCGGCAAGCGCTGTTTCAGATAACTGTTGAGCTGGTGGATGCGCGCCTGGACCTCGACCTTGCCCAATTGCAGATGCAGCTTGAAGGCTTCGTCGACGGCCCAGCGATGCTCGAACGCGTGATAGCCGCCCGGCGTCATGGTGGTGCCAAAGTTCGTGGCTTCGGAGAAGGTCGGCACGCTCGGGCTGACGTATTTGAGCTGTTCGCTGCGGCTGCAGACGATGCCTGTGCCGCGCGGCCCGAACATCCATTTGTGCGTGCCGGCGATGAAGAAGTCGCAGTTCATCTGCGGGAAACTCAGGTCTTCGACGCCGAAACCGTGGACGCCATCGACCACGTAGATCAGCCGATCCGGGTCTTCGCGATCACGGTTGTGCTGATCGACGAGGGCGGCGATCTCACTGATCGGCAGCTTCACGCCGCTGCCCGAATGCACCCAGGTCATACCAAGGACGCGGGTTTCGCGGCGGATGTTTTTGTTGATGGTGTCGAGCACCTGATCCATCGATATGTTTTGCGGGCGCTCGAACAGTGTCAGCTTGCGTACCCGCGTGCCGTCGCGCGCGCTACGAAAGTCGAGAATGTTGCGGGTGGAGTAATGCTCGTGAACCGTGGTCAGGATTTCCTGATCGGGACGCACCTGCACGCTGCCATAAATCATCGCCAGCCCTTCGGTGGTGCTGCCGGTGAGGGCGATCTGGCCGGGCTTGGCTTGCAGGTATTTACCGGCCCAGACCCTGACGTTTTCTTCGCGCTGTTCGGTGACACCCAGATCCCAGTCCATCGCCAGTCCCGGATTGCGGTCAATCGCCGCGCGATGCATGGCGATGGCGTCGCGTACCGGTTTGGGATGCGAGGTGACGAGGAAATTGGCGAAGTGGATTGCCTCCGGATCCTGCTCGAACAGCTGGCGCAGTTGCGCCCACTTATCGGCTGGCACGGCTGGCTGGCTGCTGCCCTGGGTCTGCGTCCGGGCCTGGGCGGTCAGGCTGGCACCGAGGGGCAGGGCGGCGGCGAGTACGCCGGCCTGCTTGAGAAATGTGCGCCGATCAGTCATGGCTGGCTCGCGTCCTGACGCACGGCAAGCGCAGGTCTGGCGGCTTGCTGCACCTGTTCCCAGACCCGCAGGAAGTTGCCGCCCCATAGTTTGGCGATATCCGCTTCGGAGTAACCGCGCTGGATCAGTTCGGCGGTCACGTTGCGGATTTCCCCGACGTTTTCCCAGCCCTTGAGACCGCCACCGTCATTGAAGTCCGAGGCGATGCCGACATGGTCGATGCCGATCTTGCGCACGGTGTAATCGATGGCATCACCGAGATCCTTGAGGGTGGCTTTCGGTTCTTCTTCAAGGATGCCGTAAAGGCCGCTGGCGTACTGGCCAAGCTTTTGTTCCGACCATGCGGTGATGATCGGATCGCCCGGCATCAAGGCCATGGCGAGGTTGGGCAGCGGCGGCAGATCGAAGCGCGCACGCAACGCGTTGAGCTTGTCCTGAGTGCCTTGGGTCAGCGGCTTGAGGTATTGCGAAAACCCGACCACCTGCACCACGCCGCCGCTGTTCTTGATCAGTTGCAGTTCTTTGTCACTGAGGTTGCGCGGGATGTCCACCGCCGCCCTTGGCGCCGAGTGCGAGGCCACCAGCGGCGTTCGGCTGAGTTGCGCGACTTGCTCCAGACCCTTGGTCGACATCTGCGAAACGTCGATGATCACGCCCAGATCGTTGAGGCGGTGCACGGCTTGTTTGCCGATGTCCGAGAGGCCGTCGAGGGCATCGGGCGAATCATTGAAAAACGGCAGGGGGCGCGAGGAGTCCGCCCAGCTGTTGTTGCCGATGTAACTGAAGCCGAACATGCGCATGCCACGGCCGGCCCACAGGTCGAGTTTGCTCAGGTCATTGCCCAGCGGATAGGCATTGAGCATGCTGATGAAAATCGCGAACTTGCCTTCGCCGTGCAGGCGGCGGAAATCATCGGGGGTGTAGGCGATGCCGACCTGATTGGGGAAATCGCGTACCAGACCCGAGATGATTTTGAAGCGCACTTCCTGCTGATTGCGTGCCTCTTCGACAAAGCCATCGGTAGGGCGGTGGGGCGCGTTCGGGCCGTTCCACATTTCCGGCCAGCCAAACACCGTCAAGGCTGCACCGGACAGTCGTCCGCGGTTGGCCTTGATCAGATCGAATTGCCCGGAGCCGTCCTTGTCGGCTTCGTTGCCATGGGCGCCGAAACTCAGCGGCACGGTGATATGGCTGTCGAAGGAAATAATCCGCTCCTGCAGTTCGGTTGCCTGTTTCATCACCTTGACCGGGTAGCCCGGGTTGTTCCGGAACCAGTAATCCCAAGCCAGATAGCCCGCGCCGGCGCTGATTGCCAAGGCCAGCGGCAGGCCGATGTATAGAGCCTTTTTCGAACGTGGTTTTGTCATTGCCATCTCAGTCAGGTTCGCCGTCAAGGTGCAGGCGCAGGGGCCTTTGCTATCTGGGAGGAACGACTGAGAGGCGGAACAATTTAGTGCCTCGCAAAACAACCGCGGCAGCCGGCGCGGGATCTTTTCCGGCAGTCGATAAATTTACTGCCCCAGCAAACGTTCTAGCTTGGATAAAGCCTGCTTCATGGCTGACACAGGTAGGGCAATGACGATCTCTCGACGCTGGTTCATGGCGGGCATGGCGCTCACGGGCGCTGCGCTGCCTGCCGCTTTTTATGCACATCGTGAGCTGACTCGCGAGGACGAGCCGATCACCCCGGGCGAGGCCACGGTCGACCTCGCGGATACGGCCGGTCAGCAGTTGGCGGACAATCTGCGCGGGATCTGGGACATCCGCTTCACGGGTGCTGATGCCGGGCTCGCCGGTCTGCCCCGTGACGGCGTGGAACTGTTTCTTGATATTGCCCACCGTGGCCGTGGCTTGCGCGGCTGTCTCGACACCGGCAGCCGTTTGCGCACGGAGGCGCCGCCGCAGTATCTGGTGATTGGCGATCTGGCGCCTGGCAATGGCGCCGAGTTGTATTGGCGGCTGATGCGCACCGATGCGCCGCAAGCGCCGGCGGTGTATGAGCTCAAGGTGAAACTCGACGAAGTCTGGGCCGCCTTCGGCAATGCCGGCAGCGGCACGCTCACCGGGCAAGTGCTGAACCTCGATCGTCCCTTGGGGTTGCCGGAGCTGGACAATCGTTTCATCGCCATCAAACGCCGGTTTCCCGAGGCGCGCGAGCGCACTGGCCTGAACCCGACATTGCTGGCGTGGCTGGTGTCCCCCGAGCATCGGTTGTTCCACCAGCTCTGGCATGCCTCGCGGGACAAGTGGCACAAGCTGTCCGAGAAAAAGCGGGACGCGCTGCGCGGCATTGGCTGGCAGCCCGGGCCGCGAGACAAGGAGCGCGATGCCCGTGGTCCGCGCAAGGATCGCAATGGCTCGGGGATCGACTTCTTTTTCATGCACCGGCACATGCTTGGCATTGCCCGCTCGATGCAGGATCTGCCCTCGTGGTTGCGGTTCCCCGCGCCGCAACCGGAACTCGAACGTGATCGTCAGGGTTTCGCCCGCTACTTCGACAATCACGACGGCGACGCCTTGCCACCGACCTGGGTGACCGAGGGCGACGACGAATACACAAAATGGGTCAGCGACATCAAGGCCGCCGAGACCTATCACAGCAATTTTCAGGTGTGGGAGTCGCAATACAGCGACCCGCGTTATCTGTCGAAGCTGACCCTTGGCCAGTTTGGTTCGGAAGTCGAACTCGGCCTGCACGACTGGCTGCACATGCGTTGGGCCTCGGTGGCGCGCGATCCGTCGAACGCCATTCCGGTGCCGATGGCGCGGGATCAGGCGGACTTCGCGGCGCGCTGGTATGCGCCGGAAAACGACTTCCTCGGCGATCCGTTCTCATCTCATGTGAGCCCGGTGTTCTGGCGTTTCCATGGCTGGATCGATGATCGCGTCGAAGACTGGTTCCGTGCCCACGAGCGGTTTCATCCGGGCGAGGTGAGCCGGCTCGAGGTCAACGGCGTGCCGTGGTTTGCCCCCGGGCGCTGGGTGGAGGTGGACGACCCTTGGCTTGGCCCGGACACCCATGGTTGCAGCACTGTTCCCGGCCTGCAGATGGGGCGCTCGGTGGAAATGGATCCGGAAACCATGAAGCTGGCGTTGCGCATCACCTTTGGTGACGAAGACAACATGGCCGATCTGTTGCGCAAGGTGCCACAACGACCGTGGTACGCCCGGCATCTGAAGGTCAAGGGACGCCAACTCTGAGCACAAAAAAATCGCAGCCCGGGCTGCGATTTTTTTTGCCTTGAAAAATGCCTGAACTCAAATGACTTGCCAGCCTCCGCCCAAGGCTTTGTACAAGGCGATGCTGGCTTGCAGGCGTGACAGGCGCAGTTGCACATTCAAGTCCTGGGCGGCATACAGCGTGCGCTGGGTCTGCAACACCGTGAGCAGATCTTCGGCACCGGCCTGATAGCGGCTCTGGGCGATGTCGAAGGCGGTTTGTGCCTGACTCAGTTCTTCGGTTTGCCACTGTCGCTGTTCGTCGAGGCCGCGAATACTGGTCAGGGCTTTCTCCACGTCTGCAAAGCCGTTGATGATCGCGCCGCGATAGGACTCGAGTAATTCTTCCTGGCGTGCGCTGGCCTTGTCGCGTTCGGCACTCAGTCGACCGTTGTTGAAGATGGGCGCCACCAGCCCCGACGACAAGTTGTAGAACGTCGTACGCAACAGATCAGACGCCAGATCGGCCCCGGTGCCGAGGCTCGCGGTCAGCGTGACCTTGGGCAACATCGCCGCGCGCGCGACGCTCACGTCGGCCTGCGCGGCAGCGAGTTTCGCCTCGGCACTGGCGATGTCCGGGCGCCGTTGCAACAGCTCGCTCGGCACACCGCTGGCAATCTGCGGCCAGTGCAGTTGTGCGAACGGTTGGCGAGGTATCGCCAGCGTTTGCACCGGTTGGCCGAGCAGGGCGGCGAGGGTGATCAGCGCCTCGCGCGCCTGCTGGTGCACCAGTGGTAATTTGCGTTGCTGTTCGGCCACCAGACTCTTTTGCTGGGCCAGTTCCAGCGCCGTGGCGCTGCCAGCGTCGTAGCGGGTTTGCACCAGATGCAGGACGCTTTGCGCATTCGCCAGATTGAGTTCGGCGATGCGTGCCTGCTCGCGCAGTGCCAGCGCCTGGGTGTAACTGTTGGCGACCGCGCTTTGCAAGGTCAGTTGCACCGTCGAGCGATCGAACTCACTGGCCTGCACGCCAAATACCGCGCTGTCGCGGGCCGCACGTTTGCCACCCCAGAAATCGATTTCGTAACTGGCGCTCAACTCGGCGTCGTAGTAATCGAGCGAGCGGTTGTCTGGATTGACGTCGAGTTGGCTGTAGCCTTTGCCATGCAACAATTTCTGGCGATTGGCATTCAGGCCGGCTTTGATTTCAGGCAGTAGCGGCGCACCGGCAATCGTGGCGCTGGCCTCGGCCTGTCTGACCCGGGCGACAGCGGCGGCCAGATCGTGGCTGCCGAGTTGCGCCTGTTCGATCAGGCGTTCGAGTTCCGGACTGCCGAACTGCGTCCACCATTGTCGATTGTCTTGCGTGGCTGCTTGAGCAGCGGGCGATTGCCAGGCAGCAGGCGCTTGCACGCCACTTTCGGGACGCGCCGCCGGGGTGCTGCAAGCCGCCAGCAACAGGCTGGCGGCGAGGAGTGTCAGGTGGGCTTTCATAGGTCGATCATTCACTGGTAAGGGCCTTGACCGGATCGAGCCGAGCGGCTTTGCGGGCAGGCATGAAGCCGAAGATGACGCCGGTGGCCAGCGCGCAGCCGAAGGCGCCGCAGACCGCGATCCACTGGAATGCCATGGCCACGCCGCCGAGTTGCAGCGCGCCGCCGACCAGCAGCGCCAGACTGATTCCGGCAATTCCTCCGACCACCGAGAGCATCACCGCTTCGGTGAGGAACTGGCGCAGGATGTCGCGCTGGCGGGCCCCGGTGGCCATGCGGATGCCGATTTCACGGGTACGCTCGCGGACGGTCATGAGCATGATGTTCATCACGCCGATGCCGCCCACCAACAGGGAAATGGCAGCGATCGCCCCGAGCATCAGTGACAGCGTGCCCTGGGTGCGTGCCTCGGCCTGAATCATCGCGGCATTATTGGTCAGCTCGAAATCCTTCTTGCCGTTATGCCGGCGCAGCATCGCTTGCTCGATCGCCTGCTCGGCCTCCTTGACCTTGCGCGCGTCTTTGGCGGCGATCACCACGTATTCCGGATTGCGGCTGCCGAACAACCGGGTGCTCGCGGCGGAGTAGGGCACGGCGATGCGGTTATCGCTGTCCGAGTCGCCGGAGCTGGAGCCTTTTTCGGCGAGCACACCAAGCACCTGAAACGGTACGTTTTCGATCAGGATGTACTGGCCCACCGGGTCGGCCACATCCTTGAGCAGCTTCTCGCGCACCTTGGCACCGATCACCGCCACGGCTGCGGCGCTGTCTTCGTCGGCCTGAGTAAAGTAACTGCCCTGAACCACCGGCCAATTGAAGATGCTCGGGAAATTGGTGTCGTTGCCGCCCACGTAACTGGAGTGGTCAGCACTGCCGAAGCGCACGCCTGCGGTTGCACCATTGACCGGCATGATGCGATCGACCTGAGGCAGAGCAGCCAGCTCGGCGACGTCGTCAAGGGTGATGATGCCCGGTGGCGTGCGCGGGTTGGGCGCGGCGCCACTGAGGTAGATGATGTTCGAACCGAAGGCGCCCATCTGCGCCATGACCTGGCGTTTGCTGCCTTCGCCCACGGCCAGCATCACCACCACCGATGCCACGCCGATGACAATTCCGAGCAAGGTCAGGGCGGTGCGAAAACGGTTGACCCACATCACACGCCACGCCGCTTGCACCGCGTCCAGCAGTTCGCCTTTCCACGCGCCAGTCTGGGTGCTGCCGCTGTTCAGGCGCTGGCGCAGATCCACCGCTTGCAATGCGCCGGGATCGGGATTGTGCGGGGAGACTGAATGCTCGGCGCTGTCGCTGATGATCAGGCCGTCGCGGATTTCGATGATGCGGTTGGCACGCTGCGCGACCTCGCGGTCGTGGGTGATGAGTATCACCACGTGACCCTGGCCGGCGAGTTCGTCGAGCAGGGTCATGACTTCCGCGCCACTGTGGCTGTCGAGGGCGCCGGTGGGTTCGTCGGCGAGGATGATATGGCCGCCATTCATCAACGCTCGGGCAATCGAGACGCGTTGCTGCTGGCCGCCGGACAACTGATGCGGCCGGTTGCCGGTGCGCTCGGCAAGGCCCAGGCGGCCAAGCAATGCGCTGGCCCGGGCATGCCGCTCGGCAGCCGGGGTACCGGCGTAAATGGCAGGCATCTCGACGTTTTCCTGAGCTGATCCGGAAGGGATCAGGTGGTAGCCCTGGAACACAAAACCGAACGCCTCACGCCGCAGCCACGCCAGTGCATCGGTGTCCAGTTGTGCGACGTTTTCACCGGCAAACAGGTACTCGCCGCTGGTGGGACGGTCGAGGCAGCCGAGGATGTTCATCAGCGTCGACTTGCCGGAACCGGAGGCGCCGACGATGGCGACGAATTCGCCGGCATGAATCGATAAATCGATACCGCGCAATACCTCCACCAGTGGGCTGTCGTTACCGCCGTAAGCTTTGCGGATCTGACGCAGATCGATCAGGGGCGTGTGCATTCAGCCTCCGCTGCCGGTGGCCGGGCTGCTCAATACCTGTTCGCCTTCGGCAAGCCCTTCGAGGATTTGTGTGCGCAAACGGTCGCTGATACCGGTGCGTACTTCGCGCGATTGAATCTCGCCGTTGGCGGCAACAATCTGTGCGCGTTGCCAGTCCGTGCGGTCGCTGCGTTGCAGGGCGGCAGAGGGCAGGGTCAGGGTGTTTCGCGCCTGTTGGGCGACGAAGAACACCTGAGCGGTCATGTCGGTCATCAGGGCGTTGTCGGCGTTTTCGACATCGAGCAATACGGTGTACAGCACGACACGTTCGCTGCCGCTGCGGCCGCTGGTGGGGCTGGCGCCCTGACTCTGTTCGAGCGGACGCGGCGGCACCGGCAGAATCTGCCGCACGGTGCTGCTCCAACGCCGGGTACCGCCGCTGAGGGTGGTGAAGTACGCGGTCATGCCCGGTTTCACATGGCCGATATCGGCTTCGGAGACTTCAGCCCACACCGTCATCGGTGACAGGCGCGCGATGCGCAGAATCAGCGGGGTCTGCTGCTGCGCGTTGAGGGTCTGGCCTTCGCGGGCACCCACGGCCACCACGGTGCCGGTCATCGGTGCATAGATGCGTGTATAGCCGAGCTCGGCTTCGTCGCTGCGCAGGCTCGCCTGGGCCTGGCGGATCTGCGCCTGAAACATATCCACTCGCGCCTGAGTCGCGCGAACCTCGGCGCGGGCAGTCTGCACGTCTTCTTCGCGAGTGGCGCCGCCAGCGGCAAGCTTTTGCTGGCGCTGATATTTCTGTTGCGCCAGATCGTGCTGGGCGCGTTGTTCCTGCAACTGGGCCTTGAGGTTTTCAATGGAAAAACGCCCGGCGTCGAGCTTGGCCTTTTGCGTGGACGGATCAATCTCCACCAGCAACTGACCTTCCTTGACCGCATCGCCGGCTTCGACGTGGATTTTCTGGATCTGCCCGGACGCTTGCGCGCCGACATCCACGTAGCGCCGTGGTTGCAGGGTGCCCAGCGCAGTCACGCTGTTTTCGATGTCGCCGCGCGTCACCTGCACGGTAGCCAGCGTGTCCCGGCCCGGCGGCAGGACTTGCCAGGCGGCTGCGGCAATCACAGGGATCAGACAAAGGGCGGCGAACAGGGCGCGTCGGGCGGGGCGGGGACGTTTCATGCAGGGTTCCGGCCAGTGAAATTCGGCCCGTCGTTCAGCTGGCTGAACGCTGCCGCAAGGCGCGACAGACACGGGGAGCTGTCCTGTAAACGATGAGTGAGCGCGGGAATTTAAGCGTCAACACACCAAGTTACAGGTTGCCGGGCAGGACTATTTGGTCAGCAAAGACAATCACTACTTTAAATCTATATGAGAATTACTATAAATTACGCACCTCAAGCTGCCACCATCTTGCTATTGCACTCCAGGCGTTAGCAGAGCGGTGTGCTCAAGGACAGAAACCGCGCTTTTCGCGGCCGGGAGTCATGTTGGAAAACTACTATCGCGAGCTGGTGTGTTTCCTGAACGCCAAGCTGGGCAACCGTCAGGTTGCCGAAGATGTGGTGCATGACGCCTTTGTACGGGTGCTGGAACGCTCCAGTGATACACCGATCGAGCAACCGCGGGCTTTCCTTTATCGCACCGCGCTGAATCTGGTGATCGACGACCATCGGCGCAACGCCTTGCGTCAGGTCGAATCGCTGGAAGTGCTCGACAGTGAAGAGCGCTATTTCACGCCGTCCCCCCACAGCACTCTCGATCACAGCCAGCGTCTGGAAATGCTCCAGCGCGCCTTGGCGGAGCTGCCACCGCTGTGTCGCGACAGTTTTCTGTTGCGCAAGATCGAAGGCCAGTCGCACCCGGAGATCGCTGCGCATCTGGGGATTTCCAAGGCGCTGGTGGAAAAGCACATCGTCAACGCGATGAAACATTGCCGACTGCGCATCAAACAATGGGATGCCCATTGAGCTGTTGCGGTTAAATTTTATTTCACTGTCCTCGTTCCTACTCAACAGACGACCTGCTGTTCCCGCTCAAGGGCCGGCCGGTCACCCAAGCTTTCCCTCCCGCTGTTGAGGGGTTCATCCAGAGGACACTGGAAATGACACAGGCAATTGCATCGCCCATCGTTCACGACCTGATCGGCGTCGGTTTCGGCCCTTCGAACCTGGCGCTGGCCATCGCTTTGCAAGAGCGTGGGCCGACGCAGGGCGAACTGGATGTACTGTTTCTCGACAAGCAGCCTACTTACAGCTGGCACGGCAACACCCTGTCGACCCAGAGCGAGTTGCAGATTTCCTTCCTCAAGGATCTGGTGACCCTGCGCAATCCGACCAGTCCGTACTCGTTCGTCAACTACCTCAAGCAGCACGGGCGCCTGGTGGATTTCATCAACCTCGGCACCTTCTACCCGTGCCGCATGGAGTACAACGACTACCTGCGCTGGGTCGCCGGGCAGTTCACCGAACAGAGCCGATACGGCGAAGAAGTGCTGACCATCGAGCCGGTGCTGCACAACCATCAGGTTGAAGCGTTGCGAGTGATTTCCCGTGGCAGCGACGGCCAGCAATTCGTGCGCACCGCGCGTTCGGTGGTGGTCAGTGCTGGCGGCACGCCGCGCATTCCCGAAGCGTTCAAAGCGCTGAAGGGTGACGGCCGGGTGTTCCACCATTCGCAGTACCTGTCGCAAATGGCCAAGCAACCGTGCGTGAACAATCAGCCGATGAGCATCGCGATCATCGGTGGCGGGCAGAGCGCGGCGGAAGCATTCATCGATCTGAACGATTCGTTCCCGTCGGTGCAGGTCGACATGATCCTGCGTGGCTCTGCACTCAAGCCGGCGGACGACAGCCCGTTCGTCAACGAAGTGTTCTCGCCGGAATTCACCGACCTGATCTTCCAGCAGAAGAGCAGCGAGCGTGAGCGTCTGGTCAACGAGTACCACAACACCAACTACTCGGTGGTCGACATCGACCTGATCGAGCGCATCTACGGCATCTTCTATCGCCAGAAAGTTTCCGGTGTCGCGCGTCACGCGTTCCGCACGTTGACCACGGTCGAGAAAGCGACCGCGACCGACAACGGTATTGAATTGGCAGTGCGTAACAACGCTACTGGCGAAGTCAGCGTGCGCACGTACGACGCCGTGGTGCTGGCCACCGGTTACGAGCGGCAGATGCACCGCAAACTGCTGGCGCCGCTGGAAGAATATCTGGGCGACTTCGAGGTCGATCGCAACTACAGACTGATCACCGACGAACGCTGCAAGGCCGGGCTGTACATGCAGGGTTTCTGCCAGGCCAGCCACGGTCTGAGCGACACGCTGCTGTCGGTCCTGCCGATCCGCGCGGACGAGATTGCCGGCTCGCTGTATGAGCATGGCAAGCATCGTGGGCATCGTTCGATGGCGGATCTGTTGTTGGCGACTGCCAGCTAAATTTTGGTTGCCTGTAGGCCGTCATCGCTAGCAGGCTAGCTCCCACATGGATCTTCGTCGGACACAAAATCTGTGTTCACTGGAGATCACCTGTGGGAGCTAGACTGCTAGCGATTGGCCCTCAAACCACACCAAAATCTGAATCCTGAACCCTTCCTGAACATCCACCACATTCCCCAACCTCATTCCTTTTGCAGGTTTACTCTCCAGAAATCGGGGCGTAAGCTTCGCGCGTTTTCATCAATAGCGGAGACCCACAGTGGGTACTTGTTCGAGTGACAGTTGTCGGCCGGTCTCGGTAACCGGCAGATTCTCGGCAAGATAACGCGCAGCTTTTTGTGCCGTTGTCTCGCCGAACAGCGAGCAGCGGCATCCCGATCCTGACCGATTCCGGTCATGTCCCGACGTCCTTCTCATCGACACTGAAAAGCGCGTGATTACGACCTCATCGTCGTCATCGCAGCCCTATCGACACGCCTGTCTTTTCTGACTGGCGCGCCACGCCTTGCCGTGCCGGTTTTCCGGTGGGCAGAGGCAGGCTCGTACCTGCTTGACGGTTTCCCGGCTGACCATAGGGGCAACAGCCATGAAACTTACGCTCAAGGAATTTTTCGCAGGCTTTCTGCGTAACCGCCACATCGCCCGGCACTTCCGCCGCCTGGCGTTGCTGGACACCATCAACGACACCACGGTCAGCCGTGAAGTCCCGCCCACGCTGGCCAACGTGCTGGTCGATGCCGCGCATTGCGACAGCGGCCCGCTGCTGTCGTCGCTGGGCACTCACTCCGACGGCCTGACCGACATCGAAGTCGAAGCACTGCGTGCACAACACGGCCTCAATGAAGTCGAACACGAGCAGCCGCTGCCGTGGTGGACCCATCTGTGGCACTGCTACAAAAACCCGTTCAACCTGCTGCTGACCCTGTTGGCGGTGATCTCGTGGCTGACCGAAGACCTCAAAGCCGCCACCGTGATTTTCTCGATGGTGGTGCTCTCGACCCTGCTGCGCTTCTGGCAGGAAAGCAAATCCAACCAGGCTGCCGACGCGCTCAAAGCAATGGTCAGCAACACCGCTACGGTGCTGCGCCGCGATGCGCCGCGCGCTGAATTGCCGATCAAGCAACTGGTGCCGGGCGATCTGATCGTGCTCTCGGCCGGTGACATGATTCCCGCCGATTGCCGGGTGCTCAGCGCCAAGGATCTGTTCGTCAGTCAGGCAGCGATGACCGGTGAGTCGATGCCGGTGGAGAAATTTCCACGCCAGCCCGATCGCGACACACGCAATCCGCTCGAACTGGAAAACATCCTGTTCATGGGCACCAATGTGGTGTCCGGTACGGCGGTGGCGGTGATTCTTACCACCGGCAAAAGCACCTATTTCGGAGCGCTGGCGCAACGGGTTGGCGCCACCGATCGCGCGCCGACTTCGTTCCAGCACGGCGTGAACAAAGTCAGCTGGCTGTTGATCCGTTTCATGTTCGTGATGGCGCCGCTGGTGCTGTTCATCAACGGTTTCACCAAGGGTGACTGGACCGAAGCGCTGCTGTTCGCGCTGTCGATTGCCGTGGGCCTGACCCCGGAAATGCTGCCGATGATCGTCACCTCGACCTTGGCCAAAGGTGCAGTGTTTCTGTCGCGCAAAAAAGTCATCGTCAAACGCCTCGACGCGATCCAGAACTTTGGCGCGATGGACGTGCTGTGCACCGACAAGACCGGCACTTTGACTCAGGACAAAATCTTCCTCGCACGCAATGTCGACGTCTGGGGTGAAGACTCGGATGACGTGCTGGAAATGGCTTACCTGAACAGCTACTACCAGACCGGCCTGAAAAACCTCCTCGACGTGGCGGTGCTGGAACACGTGGAAGTCCACCGCGAACTGAAGGTCGGCACGGCGTTTCGCAAGGTTGATGAGATTCCGTTCGACTTCAATCGGCGCCGGATGTCGGTGGTAGTCGAAGGGCGCGGTCAACCGCATCAACTGATCTGCAAAGGTGCAGTGGAGGAAGTGCTGGCGGTGTGCAGCCGTGTGCAGCACGGTGATGTCGAGGAAGCCTTGAGCGATGAATTGCTGGCGAAAATTCGTCAGGTCACAGCAGCATTCAACGCTGAAGGCTTGCGCGTGGTGGCGGTGGCCGCTCGGTCAATGCCGGACGGTCGCGACACTTACAGCCTGGCCGATGAGCAGGAACTGACGCTGATCGGTTATGTGGCTTTTCTCGATCCACCGAAAGAAAGCACCGCGCCAGCGCTCAAGGCGTTGGCCGCACACGGTGTGGCGGTGAAAGTGCTGACTGGGGATAACGAACTGGTCACGGCGAAAATCTGCCGCGAAGTCGGCCTCGCCCAGCAAGGCCTGCTGATGGGCAACGACATCGAGCGCATGAGCGACGCGGAACTGGCGGTGGCGGTGGAAACCACCAACGTGTTTGCCAAGCTGACGCCGTCGCACAAGGAACGCATCGTGCGCATCCTCAAGGGTAACGGCCACGTAGTCGGCTTCATGGGCGATGGCATCAACGACGCCCCGGCATTGCGCACCGCTGATATCGGCATTTCCGTGGACAGCGCGGTGGACATCGCCAAGGAAGCCGCCGACATCATCCTGCTGGAAAAAAGCCTGATGGTGCTGGAGGAGGGCGTGCTCGAAGGACGGCGGACCTTCGCCAACATGCTCAAGTACATCAAGATGACCGCCAGTTCGAACTTCGGCAACGTGTTCTCGGTGCTGGTGGCCAGTGCGTTCATTCCGTTTCTGCCGATGCTGCCCATGCACCTGTTGGTGCAGAACCTGCTGTACGACATTTCGCAGATCGCGATCCCGTTCGATAACGTCGATGAAGAAATGCTCAAGCAGCCGCAGCGCTGGCAGCCCGGTGACGTCGGGCGCTTCATGCTGTTCTTCGGGCCGATCAGTTCGATCTTCGACATCACAACTTTTGCTTTGATGTGGTACGTGTTTGATGCGAACACTCCGGATCACCAGACGCTATTCCAGTCCGGCTGGTTCGTGGTCGGGTTGCTGACCCAGACGCTGATCGTGCACATGATCCGCACGCCGAAGATTCCGTTCCTGCAAAGCCGCGCAGCCATGCCGCTGCTGGTCATGACCGGAATCATCATGGCCGTGGGCATCTTCCTGCCGATGGGACCGCTGGCGCACTATTTCAAACTGCAGGCGCTGCCGTCGCTGTACTTCGTGTTCCTGCCGATGATTCTGCTGGCGTACATGGCACTGACCCAAGCGGTGAAAGGCTTCTACATCCGCCGGTTCGGCTGGCAATAACAGCACTGCCAATTTCTGTGGCGAGGGAGCTTGCTCCCTCGCCACAGGTCGGTTCATCAAGGATTTCATCATGCAAGCCATCAACAATCTCAACCTGACCTCGCTGATCGATACCCTCGTCAGCCTCAGCGCGGCGTTCATTCTCGGCGGTCTGATCGGCTTTGAGCGCCAGTACCGGCAACGCACGGCGGGCCTGCGCACCAACGTGCTGGTGGCGGTCGGTGCGGCGATTTTTGTCGACATGGCCAACCGTCTCGCCGGTGCCGAAGGCGCGGTGCGCGTGGTTGCTTACGTGGTCTCCGGGATCGGTTTTCTCGGCGCCGGGGTGATCATGCGCGAAGAGGGCAACGTGCGCGGCCTCAACACAGCCGCGACTCTTTGGACATCCGCGGCGGTCGGCGCCTGTGCCGGCGCCGATCTGCTTGCCGAAGCAGTGCTCGGCACACTGTTCATTCTCGCGGCCAATACCTTGCTGCGACCGATCGTCAACAACATCAACCGCCAGCCACTGGACGTGGTCTCGGCAGAAGTCACCAACATCGTCTACGTGATCGCCCGGCGTTCGCAGAAAAAAGCCGTGCTGGCCTTGCTCGAAGCCGAGCTGGAGCGCAGCAACTACCCGGCCAGCGATGTCGATGTGCATGCGTTTGGCGCCGACGAAATTGAGGTCGAAGCCACCCTGGCGACCACCTCGGTGGACGGTGATGAACTGGATGCACTGGTGGCGCGGATCTCGACTTCTACGCTGGTGGTGCAGGCGTTCTGGAGTCCGAGCACGACCGAATAAGCGTTGCTGGCCAACGTATCGCAACGCAACAACCCGGATGAATGACTGGTTTTTTAGGAAAAGTCCTACAGAAGACTTCGCGTGGCGTGCGTAACCTTGGCGACCCTGAAGCAGCCACCGCCCGGGTAATCCACCGTGATCCACAAAGACTTGCGCATTCTGATCGCTGATCCACAGCACTTTCAGCGAATGATGATCGAGCGATCGTTCAATCGCCTCGGCTACTACCGCATCGCTCCGGTGCAATCGCTTATCGAACTGCTGACCCTGGTTGACAGCGAGTGCACGACGTTCGATGTGGTGCTGGTGAATGCAGATCTGGCGGCAGGTTCGCTGAATCTGGCGGAATACTTCCTCGATAACCCGCAGGTTCGTCAGTGGCTGATCTATAACGAGCCTTTGAGTGATGCGGCAACGCCGGACCTCCAGACAATCGAGCGTTTGATGTCGCGGGTCGAAGCCTCACTCGAGCAAGAGGTGTTGGTGTGGAACGAGGCGTTGCCCATGCAATGCAGGGCGTGAACACCGTTTTCAGCCGGCCGCAACTGTCAGATCTGACAGGTAGATTGATCGCGCTTCCCGTGCAACAGTCGCTGAGCAGCCACCGTGGCGCCAGCGTCCTACGTCTGTATGGGGAGTGGTAATGAATAAATCGCTGATTGTTGACGATCATCCGGTGATCCAGAGCGCCGTCAGTCTGATTCTGCAAGCGTTGGGCTTCGGCACGATTTATCTGGCGACCAGCGGTGTGGAAGCCTTGTCGGTGATTCGCGAACACCAGCCGGATATCGTGATCCTGGACTTGAAACTCGAAAAAGGGAGCGGCTTGGAGGTGCTTGAGCGTATCCGGTCGAGTGGCTTGAGTAGCCGGGTGCTGGTCTACTCGGCAGCGGGAGATGACCACTACATGCAGCGCTGCAGGCTCGTCGGGGCAATGGGTTACGTCAACAAGGCAGCGCCATTGCAGCAGTTGCGCGATGCCATCAAGGCTCTCATGACCGGTTACACCTTTTTCCCTGAATCCGCATTCAACGGGAGCAGAGGTACGCCACACAGCAGTGAGCGCCAGATGATCGGTCAATTGTCCGATCGGGAACTGCAGATTCTGGTCCAGCTGGCCGCTGGCAAAGCCAACAAGGACATCGCGGTCGAGATGTATCTGAGCCATAAAACCATCAGCACTTATAAAACCCGCCTGATGCTGAAACTTGGGCTGAGCTCGCTGGTGCTTTTGCGCGAATTTGCCACGCGTAACGGGCTGATCTGATGGCGCGCGCATGAGGCCGTGGCGGCTGATCCTCGCCGTACTCCTGATGATCGTGACCGCTGCGTCGGCCAGCGAGGCGCCGCTAAAGCTGGAATTGCTGGCCCGCGCCAGCCCCGAGAATATCCATCTGCAACTGGACGGCCGAGACAGACGTTGGCTGCGCGAGCATGGGCCTTTGCGCATTGGTGTTTCCGGCCACGACTATCCACCGTTCGAACTCACACGCGATCAGCGTGTACTGGAAGGACTCTCCGCCGATTACGCCGACATGCTCGGGCGTTTGCTGGGGATCCCGATCCAGCTGCTGCGTTATCGCGACCGAGATGCCGCCATGCGTGCGCTCAAGTCGGGCGAACTCGACCTGCTGGCCACTTCTAACAATTACGAGATCGCCGATTCCGAACTGGTGCTGTCGCGTGCCTATGCCGAAGATCAACCCATGTGGGTAATCCCGCACAACACGTTGCTGCCCACGGCCCTGACGGGCAAGCGCATCGCAATGGTTGAAGATTACCTGCCCCTGTCCGCCGTCCAGAACGCCTACCCCAGCGCGGTGATCGTCAGTTATCCGTCGATTCTGCACGCCCTCGGCGCGGTGGCATTCGGTTGGGCAGACCTGTATCTCGGCGACTTCATCAGCGCCAATTACCTGATCAACACAAATTATCGCAACGACCTGCAATTGGCCGGGCCTGCCGGACTGGACGCCAACCCGTTCGCATTTGCCCTGGCGCGCAGCAATGG
The DNA here is from genome assembly GCF_049897765.1 of Pseudomonas sp. TWP3-2. NCBI lineage: Bacteria > Pseudomonadati > Pseudomonadota > Gammaproteobacteria > Pseudomonadales > Pseudomonadaceae > Pseudomonas > Pseudomonas sp. TWP3-2. The sequence goes on from NZ_JAFCWW010000031.1 coordinate 22,950, forward strand.
CCGACTCAAACGCAACGTCGATCAGGCGTTGCTGGCCATTCCCATGGAGCAGCGTCAGATCATCGAGCAGCGCTGGAGCGCCGGTCGCGCCGACATGAGCGGACAGTCAAAGATCAGCCTCAGCTCCAGCGAGCGGGAATGGCTAACTCGCCACCCAGTGGTGCGGGTCGGCGCGATCGATGATTTTGCCCCGTTGACGTTCTTCGACGCAGAGGGACGGTTGCAGGGGCTCAGTTCGCAGTTACTGAATCTGATCTCTCAGCGCAGCGGCCTCACATTCGAGATCGTGCGCGGCAAATCGCTGGATCCGCAGATCGAACAGCTGCAGGCCAGGAAACTCGATCTCTTGCCAGTTGTAGCACCGAGCAACGAGCGCCAACAGGTGCTGAGATTCACCCGCGACTATCTCAGCAATCCGTTTGTGCTGGTCAGTGCGTCGAAGGCCGGCAGTCCGCAAGACCTCGATGAAATGGCGGGCAAGCGGCTGGCGATCTATCGCGGCCATCCGTTACGCGACTACCTGCTCGAACACGCACCTCTGATAAAACTGGTCGAGGTGCAAAGTCCTGCGGCCGGTATGGAGGCAATCAGCAAAGGCCAGGCGGATGCTACCGTGAGTTCGTTGATGGTCGCCCGCTATCTGATTGCCCGGCAGTACCGCGCACGCATGCGGATCGCCACCACGGTCGGCGATCAACCGGCCCGAATTGCCTTGGCCACCGCGCCGGATGCACGGCAATTGCATTCGATTTTAAACAAGGCGCTGTTGAGTATTTCGCAGCAGGAAATGGACGACTTGATCGAACTCTGGAGCCATGACGCCCCGCGTGAAGGCAGCTATTGGGATGAGCACCGTGAAGAAATTGCGCGGTGGTTCACCGGTGCTGCGCTGCTGTTGCTGCTGGCCCTGCTGTGGATCGCTTTTCAGCGCCGACAGATCCGTCAGCGTCAACAATGGCTGCAAGAGTTGCAGCAAGCCAAGCAAGCGGCCGATGACGCCAACCGCGCCAAGACGACTTTTCTGGCCAGCATGAGTCACGAAATCCGCACGCCGATGAGCGCGGTGATCGGCACTTTGGAACTTGCCCGCAAGCGTGCCGATGAAGGTGTGACTGATCATCTGGCTATTGAAGTGGCAGCCAGTGCCGCCCAGCACGTGATGGAGGTGATCGGCGATATCCTCGATATCGTGCAGATCGAAGCCGGGCGAATGTCTCTAGTGCCTGAGCGCGCCAATTTGCGCGACGTAGTGTTATCGGTCTGTCGGATTTTCGAGGGCCTGGCAGGGGAAAAGTCCCTGCGGTGGAACGTCGATGCTGATCCGCGCAGTGACATCGAGGTGCTGATCGACCGGACGCGATTCATGCAGGTTTTGTCGAACTTGCTGAGCAACGCGATCAAGTTCACCGACAGTGGCGAGGTGAGTTTGCAACTGCGCGTGGCTGCCGGTGGGGAAGGCCTGCTCTCGGTCAGCGTATTTGTCAGAGACACCGGTATCGGCATCAATGCCGCAGACCTGCGGCAGTTGTTCAGTCCGTTTGTCCAGGTTGGCAATCATCCCCAGGCACCGCGAAGTGGTTCCGGGCTGGGTCTGGCCATCAGCCGCACGCTGTGTGAAATGATGGGCGGGCAGATACGCCTTGCCAGTGAGCCGGGGCGGGGGACGCGGGCCAGCATACAGGTGCAACTGCCGATAGCGTCCGCGCGAGCCGCCGACGTTGTAGCGGCGCAGGTTACTGCGCCGCAGCATCGTCAATTTGAAGTTTTAGTGGTGGACGATAACTCGGTAAACCGTTTGGTGCTGTGTCTGCAATTGGAAGAGTTGGGGCACCATACGTGTAGTGCCAGCGATGGCTCAGCGGCCTTGGTATTGCAGCAAGGGCGGCATTTTGATGCAGTGATCACCGACATCAATATGCGCGGGATCAATGGTTATGAGGTTGCGCAAGCGATTCGCGAAGCAGAGGCGAGAGCTGGCGGGGGACGCTGTCTGATTCTTGGCTATACCGCCAACGCACAAGTCGAGGAAAAGCAACGCTGCCTCGATGCCGGCATGGATGATTGTCTGATCAAACCGATCCGCCTGGACGATCTGGACCGGGCTTTGAGCCGCGCAATACCCTGCGCTGGCGAGACTGTCCGTTCTCAGGCCGACGCCTCGGCCGAGATCGACCTTGGCCCCTTGCGGCAATTGGCGGGCGACGACCATTCGCGCATTGATCGTCTGCTCGATGAGGTTTTACGCAGCCTGCACGTCGACCTGCAATGTCTGCACGACTTGAGCCAGCAACACGATCACGCAGGCCTGAGCGATCTGGCCCATCACATCCAGGGCGGCGCGCAAATGGTCGGTGCGGCGCGGGTGGTGAATGCATGTCACGACCTTGAGCAGGCGTGCCGCAATGGCGAGTCAGTGGCACTGGCGACCGCAGTCGATGCACTGCGCGAAGCCATGCACAGCCTCGCGCAGCGTATTCACTCCTGATAGATCAGTCGGTTGGGGCGCCATGCCTTGGATCGAAGATCTGCGTCTATCGTTCTGCTGGTAGAACGATGCGGCTGCTTTTAACCGGCTAGTGCGACACAGGTTGCAGATTTATGATGAATGCATCAGACCTTTCTTTCAGGAGTCCGAATGAAAAACATCATCGGTATCTACACCAGCCCTCGCGGCCATTGGGTCGGCGACGGTTTTCCGGTGCGTACGCTGTTTTCCTACGACAACCTGGCGCAGCACATCAGCCCGTTTTTGTTGCTGGACCACGCCGGCCCTGCGGAGTTTTCTCCAACCACTGAGCGCCGTGGCGTGGGTCAGCATCCGCATCGCGGCTTTGAAACGGTAACCATCGTCTACAACGGCGAAGTCGAGCATCGTGACTCCACCGGCAGTGGCGGCAAGATCGGCCCAGGGGATGTGCAGTGGATGACCGCTGCTTCCGGGATTCTCCACGAGGAATTTCATTCCACAGACTTTGCCAGAACCGGCGGCACGCTGGAGATGGTCCAGCTGTGGGTCAACCTGCCGGCCAAGGACAAAATGGCCGCTCCGGCTTACCAGACGATTCTTGACGGTGACATCCCGAACATTGCGCTCAAGGACGATGCCGGCAGCCTGCGCCTGATCGCCGGTGAGTTCGACGGCCACACAGGCCCGTCTCGCACCTTCACGCCGATTGATCTGTGGGACCTGCGCTTGAACGCCGGCAAGCTGCTGACGCTTGATCTGCACGACGGTCGCAACACCGCGCTGGTTGTGTTGCGCGGCGCTGTGCGGATCAACGATCAGCAAGTCGCTGCTGCTGGCCAACTGGTGTTGTTCGAACCCGCTGGCCACGAGCTGACGCTGCAAGCCGAGGCCGATGCCATGGTGTTGGTGCTCAGTGGTGAGCCGATTGATGAACCGATCGTTGGTCACGGCCCGTTTGTGATGAACAGCGAGCAAGAGATCCATCAAGCCTTCGCTGACTTCCAGTCCGGGCGGTTCGGCCGGATGCCTGTTTAAGCTTGAATAAAACCTGTTGGAGCGCGCCTGCTTCAGTGGGTTTTTGCATAGGTTGTGCATAGGTTTTGAGGAACCCGCCCATCCCGCCAAATCAATTACTCCTACACTGAGCCCCATCTGTGCGATCTTCTCGCGATTGGCCCCTGTCGGAGTTGTTTGATGCTGTCTCTGCTCACCGAACATCCGTTGTTTTGTGCATTGATCCTGATCCTCGTCGACCTCGGGCTGTGGCGCCTGATCAGCTCGCGCGGCAGCGAGTGGAAGCTGCTGGTGCGGGTACTGATTTTCACCCTGTTCAGCATCGTGCTGTTCAACGAAGGTCTGAACCCGATGGAGCCAGCGCCGTGGGCAGACAACGTGCCGCTGCACCTTGCGGCGACCGGCTTGCAGATTGGCTGGTGGCTGTTCGGTGCGCGCACGCTGACGGTGCTGATCGGTGCGGTAATGATGCAGCGGGTCGGGCACACCGGGCGCTTGTTGCAGGATCTGCTCGGCGCGGTCATCTTCCTGATCGCGATCATTGCGGCATTGGCTTATGTGCTGGATCTACCGGTCAAAGGCGTGCTGGCGACTTCCGGCGCTTTGGCGATCATCGTTGGTCTGGCGTTGCAGAGCACCCTCAGCGACGTGTTTTCCGGCATCGTTCTCAACACCACCAAGCCTTATCAGCTGGATGACTGGATTTCCATCGACGGCACCGAAGGGCGGGTCACCGATATCGACTGGCGCGCCACGCGTCTGCAAACCAGTCAGGGCAGCATGGCGGTGATTCCCAACTCGCTGGCGGCCAAAGCCAAGATCATCAACTTCAGCCGCCCGAGCGACATGTTCGGGATCTCCATCAGCCTGCAAGTCAGTCCGCATGCGCGGCCGAGCACGGTGATCGAAGCGCTGGAGCGCGCCATGCAGGGTTGCCGTCCCTTGCTCGACCACCCGGCGCCGAACGTGTCACTGAAAAGCTCGGCCAGTGGCGGCGTGGAGTATGAAATCAGTGGCTTCGTCGCTTCGATGAACGAAAAGCGCACGGTGCGCAATCAACTGTTCGATCTGGCCTATCGGCACTTGCAGGCATCTGGAGTGAACCTGTTGTCGAGCGTCGAACCCAGCCCGCCCGCGCATCTGTCGCGGCCACGCGGGTTGCTCGACAGCTCGCCGATTTTCTCCACGCTGCGTGAGGAAGAAAAAGAAACGTTCAGCCAGAACATGACCCTGCAAACCTTCCGTGCCGGCGAGACGATTCTCGGCGCAGGCGAGGTCAGCGATCACTTGTTCATCATTGAATCCGGCGTGGTCAGCGTGACTCTGACGCGCCACGGCGTGCCGTTCGAGTCGGGGCGCATGGGGCCGGGCGAGGTGATCGGCGAGGCCGGGATTCTTTCCGATTCATCAGTGCCGGCCGCTTTCGCCGCGAAAACCTTCTGCGCGATGTACCGCATCGAGAAGACCTATCTCAAGCCATGCCTGGACGCCCGTCACGACATCAACGACGCCATGCAGACCCTGCTCGATTATCGCCTGCACAAGGCGCAAGCGCTGACGCAGGACGCGCCGGTGATCGTGCCGAAGAAAGGCTTTCTTCAGTGGCTGCGCAATCGGGTCTGAGCAGGCAAATCCAACGCAACCACTTCGGCACGGTGGCGGTCACAGCTTAACCGTCACTGGCAGGAGCTTGCGTCGATGAAAAAGCTGCGGATCGCCACCTACAACGTCAACGGCCTGCGCGCGCGGCTGCCGAATCTGCTGGATTGGCTCAAGCGCGAACAGCCGGACATCGTTTGCCTACAAGAACTGAAACTGGTCGACAGTGCATTTCCGGCTGCAGAACTTGAGGCGGCCGGCTACGGTGCGATCTGGCACGGCCAGGCGGCGTGGAACGGCGTGGCGATTCTCGCCCGTGATGCGCAACCACTGGAGAGTCGCCGCGGCTTGCCCGGCGATCCGGATGACAATCAAAGCCGATATCTGGAAGCCGCCGTGCACGGCATTCTGGTCGGTGGCCTGTATCTGCCCAACGGTAACCCGCAGCCGGGGCCGAAGTTCGATTACAAACTGGCCTGGTTCGAACGCTTGATCAGCTACGCCAAGGATCTGCAACGCAGTGATCATCCGGTGGTGCTGGCCGGTGATTACAACGTGGTGCCGACCGACATGGATATCTACAACACCCGTTCATGGCTCAAGGATGCGCTGCTGCAACCCGAAAGCCGCGAGTGTTATCAACGTCTGCTCGATCAGGGCTGGACCGATTCGCTACGGCATCTGTACCCCGAGGATCGGCTGTACACGTTCTGGGATTATTTCCGCAACCATTGGCAGAGCAATTCCGGGTTGCGCATAGACCACTTGTTGCTCAATCCGGCGCTGAGTCCGTATCTGCACGAGGCCGGGGTCGATGCGTGGGTGCGCAATGAACCGCACGCCAGCGATCACGCGCCGACCTGGATTCGCATCGATTCGCGCAAGCGTCGCTAGCGGCGATTGGCGAAATCAATTGTCGAAACGTGGCGCAGATCCCGTATACATGGCGACCATCAGCGGAACGATCCGCAGCCACTGCATAAGGACCGAGCAATGAGCGAGCCACGCCTGACGGACGTCAAACTTTATCTGCAACGCCTGGGTTTCGAGCAACCTCCCGCGCCGACACTCGATACCTTGCGCCAATTGCAACTGCGCCACACCGGGGTTTTTCCCTTCGAAAATCTTTCGACCATCAGCGGCGAAGCGGTGCTGATCGATCTGCCATCAGTGCAGCAGAAAATTCTGCACGATGGACGGGGCGGTTATTGCTACGAACTCAACAGTCTGTTTCTGGCGCTGCTGCTTGAGCTGGGTTTCGATGCGCGTGGTATCAGTGGTCGGGTAGTAATGGCTCAGCCCGAAGGTGCATGGACGGCGCGCACGCACCGCGTGAGTCTGGTGACCATCGACGGGGTGCGTTACATCACTGACGTAGGCTTCGGCGGCATGGTGCCCACCGCACCGTTGTTACTCGACACTGAAAGCGAGCAAGCCACGCCGCACGAACCCTATCGCATCGAAAAGCAAACTGACGGTTACATGCTCTCGGCCAAGGTCGCTGGCGAGTGGCGCCCGATGTACCTGTTCGATCTGCAGCGCCAGGAAGACATCGATTTCACCCTCGGCAACTGGTACGTCTCGACGCATCCGGAATCGCCGTTCGCTAACCGTCTGATGGTCGCGCGCACTGGCGATGGCTGGCGGCGTACGTTGAACAACGGGAGTTTCGCGATTCATCGTATGGGTGCCGAGAGCGATCGGCGCGAGGTGGTGGATGTAGAGGATCTACTCGATCTGCTTGAGATTGAGTTCGGAATACGGGTCGCGAGCCCGCAGTTGTTGAGGCCGGTGCTCAGACGCCTTATCGACCCCGGTCAGGGATCCTCAGCGTAAGCATCGACCTGGATAATGAAGTGATCGATACTGGCCCACGACTCTCGTTGCCTGACCTCTGTTTCCTCTGAGCCAATGCTGATCAGGTAGTTGATGCCTGTTGTTGGATCTCTGAAGCCATTTTGGGTCGAGTCCCAGACACAACAGGCGCGCGTGATCGGCGATATCCCGAAGTGCTGCTCAAGGTACTTTTCGGCTTTCGAAGCATTGGCTCCGGAAACTTCATAGCTGGCTGAAAATGGCTGGCCCATGCGGTCCAGTGCCTGCTTGCAGCCTTGAAATTCAACAAATGATGGCTTGTCTCCGAGCCTCGACAGAAAGTCATCACAAGTAAAGTCGGCGCTGGCGCTGTTGGCAATCACCAACAACAGCGCGGGTATCAATCGAGCAAGGATTAGCTGTTTCACTTATTTCTCTACCAGCAGTTCGCCGACATATTTGCCGCCTTCACCTTTGACTCGTCGGCTAATCAGGTAGTCGTAGACGTCATTCCATTTGGCCAACTCATAGAAGGTTACGCAGCCCTCGGAAATGTGGCCAACGTGAATGTAACGGCTGCTATTGCCCTTCTTGCCCTGTAGTTCGATTGGAAACCAGACGTCTGTGCAATGCAGATTGGCTTTGACCTTGTAGCCGCCCGTCGGCACGTTGGCATGGGAGCGGTCGGGGGCCATGATCCGGTGGCGGCCAGGAGGTATCGGCGTGTAGTTCTCATCCCAGATGGTATTGAGTGTCACCTTGGCCGTCTGGCCGTTGAAGCTGACTTGCGCCCACTGCTGCAGGCGCCGGCCTTTGAACTCTGATACGGCATATGCCGGAGCACCCACATATTTGACTTTCACGGTTGCCTGGCCAGAGGTCGGGGCGTCCGTCAAAAACTGCATCGCGTTTTCGCTTTTCAGGCTGGCAGTCTCTCCGGCGAACTCCGAGTTGCCATCGGCAATCCGGAAATACGTCCGACCTCCGGACTCTTTGATGAGGGTGACTTTGGTGAACTCGCACAAGGCCACCAGCACGCCGGTCGAATCCAGCTTTACCGCCAGCCAACCGTCGTCGTTCGCGCGCTTGGTGTACTTGGTGATGACGGCTGCATTGTGAGTACTGCCGGACTGGGCGTTCGAGGTTGCCCGGTTATTGCTCAAGATTGCCTGCGCCATGCGAGTTACAGCTCCTTTAAGTTTTCAGCTGATCGACGTTGAATACTCAAGCAAGGTCGTCGGGTTCAAGATGAAGTTGCTCGCTGGCACGGGTGGATACCCGCCTGGTCAGTCCGAGTTCATTGGTTACTCCGCGAAATACGATGCCCGATGCCGTCGTGATTTTGTAAGCGAAGTCCGGGACCGGTTCCCCGTCGGCGTCCAGCAAAGTGAACTGCTCGTCGAAGCCCAAGTTGATCGGTAGAACGGGGCTGATCGGCGCGCCACCGCCGCTATGGCCAATGATGACGGTTCCGGAACCACCGACGATAACGTCGCCGTGGGAACCCAGGCTGCCTTGAATGGCTGCATTTTTTCCGTTGATAAAGACAGTGGCGGAGGTATTGCTACTGATTGCGCTGCCGCAGGAGGCGGGGTCACCCAGTCGGGCGGCTGGCAAGCCGTCAAAAAATACGTTTGGGGAGCCGGCGGTGATGGTCTGTCCGGCGTGTGCCGGGCAAGAGGTGGCGTCTGTTGCGCGTGCGGCTGGTTTTCCACTCATGCTGAAGTCCTTTTCTGGGCCTTGGGGGCGGGATCTACCGTTAGTCCATACGGCGTCGTGGCTGGATCCTGACACGCGCGGTGCGAGGACTCAACCTTGTTCGTCGGTTGCGGATTAGATGACGCACGGCTGTAAAGTTGTATACAACTCTATGGACATTTGTCCTGAGTCTTGCATACAGTGTGCGCATAACAAAAACCAGGGAACCCCCCAACCATGAAAACGCCCCATGTTTCACACCAACGGCCCGAGGACGAGAATCTCGGGGTCGGCGCGAATATGGCTTACGGCCTGCAACATGTTCTGACCATGTATGGCGGTATCGTCGCGGTGCCGCTGATCATCGGCCAAGCGGCCGGTCTGTCGCCGGCAGACATTGGTTTGTTGATTGCTGCTTCATTGTTTGCGGGGGGGCTGGCGACGCTGCTGCAAACCCTCGGCGTGCCGTTTTTCGGCTGTCAGTTGCCGCTGGTGCAGGGCGTGTCGTTCTCTGGTGTTGCGACCATGGTCGCGATTGTCAGCAGTGGCGGGGAGGGTGGCTTCCAGTCGGTGCTCGGCGCGGTGATTGCCGCGTCACTCATAGGACTATTGATAACCCCGGTGTTCTCGCGAATTACCAAGTTCTTCCCGCCGCTGGTCACCGGGATTGTGATCACCACTATCGGCCTGACGCTGATGCCGGTGGCCGCACGCTGGGCGATGGGCGGCAACAGTCACGCGCCGGACTTCGGCAGCATGCAGAACATCGGTCTGGCGGCGGTCACGCTGGTGCTGGTGTTGCTGCTGAGCAAGGTCGGCAGCTCGACCATCTCGCGCTTGTCGATTCTGTTGGCGATGGTGATCGGTACGGTGCTGGCGGTGTTCCTCGGCATGGCCGATTTTTCCACCGTCACCCAAGGCCCGATGTTCGGTTTCCCGACGCCGTTTCACTTCGGCATGCCGACCTTCCACTTCGCAGCGATCCTGTCGATGTGCATCGTGGTCATGGTGACGCTGGTGGAAACCTCGGCGGACATTCTCGCTGTCGGTGAAATCATCGGCACCAAGGTCGATTCCAAACGTCTGGGCAACGGCCTGCGCGCCGACATGCTGTCGAGCATGTTTGCACCGATCTTCGGCTCGTTCACTCAAAGTGCCTTTGCCCAAAACGTCGGGCTGGTGGCGGTGACCGGGATCAAGAGCCGCTTTGTGGTGGCCACCGGGGGCTTGTTTCTGGTGATCCTCGGCCTGCTGCCTTTCATGGGACGGGTGATCGCGGCGGTACCGACTTCGGTTCTGGGCGGCGCCGGCATCGTGCTGTTTGGCACCGTGGCGGCGAGCGGCATTCGTACGCTGTCCAAGGTCGATTACCGCAACAACGTCAATCTGATCATCGTCGCCACTTCAATCGGCTTCGGCATGATCCCGATTGCCGCGCCGAGTTTCTACGATCAATTCCCGAGCTGGTTCGCGACCATTTTTCACTCGGGCATCAGTTCGTCGGCGATCATGGCGATATTGCTGAATCTGGCGTTCAACCACTTCACCGCTGGTAACTCTGACCAGCAGTCGGTGTTCGCGGTGGCAGAGGAACGAACCCTGCGTTATCGCGACCTGGCAGCGCTGCGCGAAGGGGACTACTTCTGTGACGGCAAACTGCATGACTGCGACGGCAAGGAAGTCCCGGTGATTGAAGTGGACGCGGATCACGGCCACGGTGCACCGAAAGTGCTGAGTAAAAGCAGCGAGCATGTCTGAATGCTTTGAGGCGTGAAAAAGGGCCGGTCTGGTGACAGATCGGCCCTTTTCATTTAGACGGATCTCAGTCGACCGCGTTGAATCTCCGGTTAAATGCCACGACGTCGGCGTGGGAAGGATTACTGGCGAAGAGTTCAGGCAAGCGCACATTAAACTCCTCCCGTTTCGGCGCTGCGGCTCCTTTCACTGCTGCGGCCAGTGCCGGACGCATTTGAGCAGCCGTGTAATCGCAGCAGTAAGCTGGAGTGCATGGCTGTTGCCGCCATGAATCCTCAAGGCTTGCGCTGTCCACCGGATCGAAGCCAACGTCGTCAACGAGCTGCATCACGAGCGTTTTCTGATGGGCATCGTCGCCCGCCACGGCCACGCCCAGACGGCCCTCTGTCCCTTTCGGCTGACCAAGATTTTCCAGCGAGTAAGCCAGGAGATTATTGAATGCCTTGATGACGGGTCGGCCGATCTGCTCGCTGACCCAGACGCTTTCCGTCTGACCCGATTCCAATGCGCGAATCCGCGCGTCTCTCAGGCCTGGGTAGTAGTTGCTGGTGTCGACCACTGGAACCGAGGAGGGCAGTTCGGATAGCAGGTCTTTTGGCAGCGTTGCCATTGCAGGCAGAGGAACGGCAAGTATCACAGCATCGGCGCCGTCTATTGCGCCTTTGAGGTCGGCAGGGGTGACGCCGGCTTCTCTTGCAAAGCTGCTGACGGCAGCTTTGCCCCGGGAGTTGGCCACGCTGACTTGATGGCCAGCAGCGGCGAGCCGACGAGCAAGATTGCCGCCAATAGATCCGATTCCAACGATAGCGATTTTCATGGTTTGTCCAGAGACTCAAAGTCCGGCTACGGTATTATCGATGCTGCAAAATTCGCAAGAACCGACGTTTTTGTCTGTAACCCACCAAAAGGTAAGTGATGATGGATCGCGAGTGGGAATGTCAGAACCCAATACGGCGCCAGGCATGGTCCGCCGCTGTCAACGCCACGCTTCGCGTGCTGGAGGGAAAGTGGAAGATCGTCATCATCAATGAGCTGATGGCCGCCAAGGGCCGTCCGCTTCGGTTTTCCGAACTGGAGAAACTGATTCCTGATGTCACGCAGAAGATGCTGATCCAACAGTTGAAAGGGCTGCAACAAGACGACATCGTCCATCGAACCGTTTATCCAGAAGTGCCTCCACGGGTGGAGTACGCCCTGACAGAGCTCGGTCATGCACTTGCCCCGACGATGACTGCTCTCATCGACTGGGCTGAACTCCGGCACCTGCACCATGTAGAGCGTGCCAAAACCGATGCCCCATAGTGCCTCTCAGGCACGCCGTCCCCCCTCAGTGGAGGTCTGCCGCGTGACACCTGCGAAAGGGGCGGCTAATGACTAAATTACAATTTGGTCACAAGTTGTCAACCACCTTGGGGATGAGTAAGCTGCTCGCATGAATCAGCCATCAGTTTCTTCGCCCAGCGCCCGAGGCCCAGTCGATCACGACATTCGAGACCAGATTGTCGCGGCGGCCAACGAGCATTTCAGTCAGTACGGTTATGGCAAAACAACCGTTTCTGACCTGGCCAAGGCCATCGGATTTTCCAAGGCTTACATCTACAAATTCTTTGAGTCCAAGCAGGCGATTGGTGAAGCAATCTGTAAAAATTGCCTGACGGAGATCGTCACGGCAGTGGAGCAGGCCATCAACGTAGAGGGCATTTCGCCGACCGAACGGTTTCGGCGTCTGGTCAAAACCGTGATCGCTACAGGTGTGAGCCTGTTCTTCAACGACCGGAAACTCTATGACATCGCAGCGTTTGCGGCGTCAGAGCGCTGGCCCAGTTCGGAAGTCTATGACGCTCAGATCAAGAACTTCGTGATGCAAATCGTGCGTGAAGGGCGAGAACTGGGAGAGTTCGAGCGCAAGACACCGCTGGACGAAACGGTAGAGGCGATTCATCTCGCGCTGCGGCCCTTCATCAATCCTTTGCTCTTGCAGCACAACCTCGATGTTGTTGAGCAAGCCCCTTCTCTGATCTCCAGTCTGGTTCTGCGCAGCCTGATGCCTTGAACCTTTGCTGACGGATGCACTACGCATCCGTCTCAGCTTGTACGCCTGAAAAACCGATATCAGTCTTTTCTGCTGTGTTCTGATCCAGTGGAAAGTATGCACCTGTCCGATTTGTGACGATTGACTTAATTGGTCACTTGAATGAGCATGGCGCATCCGTTACCGGGAGATCTTTATGATCCTGCGCCATCGCATGTCACTCGCTGTCATTCTCGTCTTGCCGTTTGCCCTGGCCGCCTGCAACAAGGCCACGCCTGCCGATCCTCGCCTTCAAGTGCCTTTGGTGCGTATCGGTGTGGTTCAGCCAGCCGGGGCCGCTGCACGGATATTCACGGGTATCGTCGCGGCGCGCGTTCAGAGCGATCTCGGTTTTCGAGTGCCAGGGAAAGTCTCGGAGCGTCTGGTGGATGCCGGGCAGACTGTAAAGCGCGGTCAGGCACTCATGCGCATCGATGCCAACGACTTGACGCTGACGGCGAGGGCGCAGCAGGCAGTGGTTCTGGCGGCGACAGCTCAAGCCCGGCAAGCCGTCGATGATGAGCTTCGCTACCGTAAGTTGGTGTCCGTCGGGGCGGTGTCTGCTTCAGCGTACGCAGGGTACAAAGCGGCTGCCGACTCGGCGAAGGCCCAGCTCAACGCTGCCCGAGCTCAAGCTGATGTGGCAAAAAACGCGACCGGTTACTCGACGTTATTGGCTGATGCCGATGGCGTTGTGGTGGAAACCCTGGCTGAGCCGGGACAGGTGATTGGCGCTGGTCAGGTGGTGGTGCGTGTTGCTCACTCAGGGCTGCGCGAGGCGGTGATCCAGTTGCCCGAAACGCTTCGTCCAGCCCTGGGTTCTGTGGCGACGGTTGAGCTCTACGGACCCAACCAGCGTGGCGGCAGTGCTCGGTTACGTCAGTTGTCCGATTCTGCCGACCTGCAGACCCGAACCTTTGAAGCGCGTTATGTGCTGGAAGGGGATCTTTCCCAGGCCACTTTGGGTTCGACGATATCGGTGGGTATCGCGGATTCGAATGTGGTTGATGGCAAGGAATTACAGGTGCCCATGGGAGCCCTTTATGACGCGGGTAAAGGCCCTGGTGTCTGGGTGGTTGAGGGAGAACCTGAGCATGTGATGTGGCGCCCGATCAGCGTTCGCAGCCTGAATAACGAGGACAGCGTGCGCGTTACGGGCGATCTGCAAGTGGGTGATCGAGTTGTCGCACTGGGTGCGCATCTTTTGCGTGAGGGAGAGAAAGTCAGGACTGAACTTGTCGGTACGACGCAAAAGATGCTGGGAGAGGTGAGTCGATGAGCGGCTTCAATCTTTCGGCCCTGGCAGTACGCGAGCGCTCAATCACCCTGTTTCTGATCCTGCTGATTTCTGTGGGAGGGTTGTACGCCTTCTTCAAACTGGGGCGTGCGGAAGACCCCGCGTTCACCATCAAACAAATGACGGTGGTCACCGCCTGGCCTGGGGCGACGGCCCAGGAGATGCAAGACCAGGTGGTCGAAAAACTTGAAAAACGCATGCAGGAACTGCGTTGGTACGATCGGACTGAAACCTTTACTCGCCCTGGACTGGCGTTCACCACGGTTTATCTGCTGGATAGCACGCCGCCCTCAGCCGTTCAGGAGGAGTTCTATCAGGCGCGCAAGAAAATCCTCGATGAGCAAAAGGGTTTGCCGTCCGGGGTGATTGGCCCGATGGTCAATGACGAGTATTCCGATGTGACCTTCGCGCTCTATGCGCTCAAGGCCAAGGGTGAGCCGCAACGTCTGTTGGTGCGCGAAGCTGAGAGCTTGCGCCAGCGTCTGCTGCATGTGGCGGGTGTGAAGAAGGTCAACATCATCGGTGAACAGGCCGAGCGCATTTATGTCGAGCTGTCCTACGAGCGTCTGGCGACACTGGGCATTTCCGCACGAGACATCTTCAATGCGTTGAACACGCAGAACATGATGACGCCGGCCGGCTCGGTGGAAGCGAAGGGGCCGCAGGTTTTCATTCGCCTGGATGGTGCGTTTGATGACCTGCAGAAAATTCGTGATACCCCACTGATGGTGGAAGGCAGAACCCTCAAGTTGTCCGATGTGGCTGAGGTCAAGCGCGGTTATGAAGACCCTGCGACGTTCCTGATTCGCAACAATGGTGAGCCCGCATTGTTGCTCGGCGTGGTCATGCGCGATGGCTGGAACGGTCTGGATCTGGGGAAGTCGCTGGAGACCGAGGCGACAGCGATCAACCAGCAGATGCCTTTGGGCATGAGCCTGACCAAGGTCACGGATCAGGCGGTGAATATTGGCGCATCCGTCAACGAATTCATGCTGAAGTTTTTTGCGGCCCTGGGCGTGGTGCTGCTGGTGTGTTTTCTCAGCATGGGCTGGCGGGTCGGCGTTGTGGTTGCCGCGGCGGTGCCGCTGACCCTGGCGGCGGTGTTCATTGTGATGGCGGCCACGGGCAAGGACTTCGATCGAATTACTTTGGGGTCGTTGATTCTGGCCCTGGGACTGCTGGTGGACGATGCAATCATTGCCATTGAAATGATGGTGGTGAAGATGGAGGAGGGCTACGACCGAATCAAGGCCTCTGCTTACGCCTGGAGCCACACGGCCGCGCCGATGTTGTCGGGGACGTTGGTGACGGCTATCGGTTTCATGCCCAACGGGTTTGCCAAGTCGACAGCTGGTGAGTACACCGCGAACATGTTCTGGATCGTTGGTATCGCGCTGATCACTTCATGGGTGGTGGCCGTGGTGTTTACCCCTTATCTGGGGGTCAAACTGCTGCCGCAGATCAAAGTGCCTGAAGGCGGGCATGCGGCGATTTACGGTACGCCGAACTACCAGCGGTTCAGGCGCCTGCTGGGCAGTGTGATCCGCCGCAAAGGTCTGGTGGCTACATCCGTCGTTGGCCTGTTTGTAGTTGCGATTCTCGGCATGGGTGTGGTCAAGAAGCAGTTCTTTCCAACGTCCGACCGGCCCGAGGTGCTGGTTGAGGTGCAGATGCCTCACGGCACGTCTATCGAACAGACTGATGTGGCAGCGGCCAAAGTCGAGGCGTGGCTGGCTCGGCAGCCGGAGGCCAGGATCGTCACCGCTTACATTGGTCAGGGCGCGCCGCGCTTCTATTTGGCAATGGCCCCTGAACTACCCGATCCATCCTTTGCAAAAATCGTCGTGCTGACCGCGAGTCAGCAAGAGCGCGAGGCGCTCAAGCTGCGCCTCAGGCAAGCCGTGGCCGATGGCTTGGCGCCTGAAGCCCGGGTGCGCGTGACGCAGTTGGTATTTGGCCCCTATTCACCGTATCCAGTGGCCTTTCGGGTGATGGGCGCGGACCTTGCTGTGTTGCGGGATATCGCCGCGCAAGTGCGTGAAGTCATGACTGCCAGCCCCATGATGAGGACTGTCAACACCGACCTGGGCGAACGCGCGCCGGCACTTCATCTCACGCTGGATCAGGATCGTCTGCAAGCATTCGGCTTGACCTCGGCCGATGTCGCGCAACAGCTGCAATTTCTGCTCACGGGGGTGCCTGTCACCGAGGTGCGTGAGGACATTCGTTCGGTGCAGGTGGTCGCTCGCTCGGCGGGAGATACGCGTCTGGATCCAGCGAAAATTGCCGCCTTCACGCTGACCGGCGCCCATGGGCAGCGCGTGTCGCTGTCCCAGGTCGGCGCGGTGGATGTGCGGATGGAGGAGCCCGTTCTGCGACGTCGTGATCGTACGCCGACCATCACCGTGCGTGGTGACGTGGCTGAAGCTCTTCAACCACCCGATGTTTCCAATGCCTTGATAAAGCAGTTGCAGCCCATCATCGACAAACTGCCGGCGGGGTACCGGATTGAGTTGGCCGGCTCGATCGAGGAGTCGGGTAAAGCGAACAAGGCATTGCTGCCGTTGTTCCCGATCATGATTGCGCTGATGTTGCTGACCATCATCATCCAGGTGCGCTCGATGTCGGCAATGATGATGGTGTTCGCCACCGCGCCGTTGGGCCTGATTGGAGTGGTGCCCATTTTGCTGCTGTTCCAGCAACCGTTCGGGATCAACGCCTTGGTGGGGCTGATTGCCCTGTCCGGGATTCTGATGCGCAACACGCTGATTCTCATTGGCCAGATTCACTCCAATGAGCAATCCGGCCTGTCGCCTTACAACGCCGTGGTCGAAGCCACTGTGCAGCGCGCGAGGCCGGTGATTCTCACGGCGCTGGCGGCGATGCTGGCGTTCATTCCGCTGACCCATTCGGTGTTCTGGGGGACGCTGGCCTATACCCTGATTGGCGGCACGTTTGCCGGCACCGTACTGACTCTGGTGTTCCTGCCGGCGATGTACGCCCTCTGGTTCAAGATCAAGCCTGAGCCAGCGCATACGGAAGACTGAAACGAAAAAAACCCGCCGGAGGCGGGTTTCTTCGAGGATTCAAAGACTGGAAAAACCATCTCTGAATCTATGTTTGGCTCCACAACCTGGACTCGAACCAGGGACCCAGTGATTAACAGTCACTTGCTCTACCAACTGAGCTATTGCGGAATTGGTGCGTATGTTACTGATTCAAAAAGAGAAGTCAAGCATCAGTTATTAACTTTCACGATTCATCAGGACGGACGGTGGTTTGTCAGCGATTGGCGGTTACCAGAATCGCCCGAGAGGTCTACCATGGCCGCCCGGAAGTGGTCACACGCGCTGCCGGCCATTCGCCGAAAAGGTACGCGCCACATGAATCACACATCACTGCACATCGAGGTGTCCGCATGACCACCGCTCAAATCAGCCTGCCCAAGGGCGTCGGCCCGCACGCCGAAAAACTCTTCGATGCGATCACTCAGGCCAGCACCGCTGAAGAATTGAACCGCGCGGGCGGCAAGGCTGAAGGCTTTGTCCTCGGCCTGGAAACTGCCAAGGCCATCAAAAGCCAGATCGCCGAGTCGCTGTACGTGGTCTACGACGACGCTGCCACCCAGCGCGCAACCGAACTGGCTTAACCGCCGAACGTGACGGTGCCGAGCATCAGTTTGGCGTAGAGCATCGTCGCGCCGAGTTGCACCAGCCACAGCGCCAGGCCGCCGAGAAACACTCCAGCCGCGACTTGCAGCACCAGATTGTTGCTGCGTTTGGCCGGGGAGCGGGGGATGAAGTCATCCATTTCGTCGCGGTCGGCACGCAGGTCATCGTTTTTCATGTTGTCTCTCTGAAATATCGTCTGTGTGCAGTCTAGAGCTTATGGACGGTTTTCTTCAGACAAATAAAAACGGGAAGCCCTGAGGCTTCCCGTTTTTCGTCACGCAACCGGATCAGATCATCTGAACGATGGCATCGGTTACCGCTTTGATGTTGCGCTGGTTCAGCGCGGCCACGCAGATGCGGCCGGTGTCCAGAGCGTAGATGCCGAACTCGTTGCGCAGGCGATGCACCTGTTCGGTGGTCAGGCCGGAGTAGGAGAACATGCCGCGCTGACGACCGACGAAGCTGAAGTCGCGTTGCGGAGCCTTTTCAGCCAGCAGCTTGACCATCTGCTCGCGCATGCCGCGAATGCGCAGGCGCATTTCCGCCAGTTCGGCTTCCCACTGGGCGCGCAGTTCCGGGCTGTTCAACACCGCAGCGACAATGCTTGCGCCGTGGGTCGGCGGGTTGGAGTAGTTGGTGCGGATCACGCGTTTGACTTGCGACAGCACGCGCGCGCTTTCTTCTTTCGATTCGCTGACGATCGACAGGGCGCCGACGCGCTCGCCGTACAGCGAGAACGATTTGGAGAACGAGCTCGAGACGAAGAAGGTCAGGCCGGACTCTGCGAACAGACGCACAGCAGCGGCGTCTTCATCGATACCGTCGCCGAAGCCTTGGTAAGCCATGTCGAGGAAAGGCACGTGACCTTTGGCGCGCACGGCTTCCAGTACGTTGTTCCAGTCCGCCGGGCTCAGATCGACGCCGGTCGGGTTGTGGCAGCAGGCGTGCAGGACAATGATCGAGCCGTTCGGCAGAGCGTTGAGGTCTTCGAGCAGGCCGGCACGGTTCACATCGTGGGTGGCGGCGTCGTAGTAGCGGTAGTTCTGTACCGGGAAACCGGCGGTTTCGAACAGTGCGCGGTGGTTTTCCCAGCTCGGGTCGCTGATCGCCACGACCGCATTCGGCAGCAGTTGCTTGAGGAAGTCGGCACCGATTTTCAGAGCACCGGTCCCGCCGACAGCCTGAGTGGTGACTACGCGACCCGCAGCCAGCAGCGGCGAATCATTGCCGAACAGCAGCTTTTGCACAGCCTGGTCGTAAGCGACGATGCCATCGATTGGCAAATAGCCACGCGAGGCATGCTGAGCAGCGCGGGTGGTTTCGGCTTCGATAACGGCGCGCAGAAGTGGAATTCGCCCCTCTTCGTTGCAGTAAACACCAACGCCCAGGTTGACCTTGTCGGTGCGGGTGTCTGCGTTGAATGCTTCGTTGAGGCCCAGGATCGGATCACGGGGTGCCATTTCGACAGCGGAGAACAGGCTCATTTTTGCGGCGGCTCTGAATGGAGTGTGGAGGGACGTGTAGCGCTCCAGCCGAATGCACTAGAGCGGTGCACAAACGGGGAGCTAGTATAGAGGCCATCATCGACCGATGGCGACAGGCGAATCGGCTTTTGGCGTAAGTTTTTCCGATTATTTCTCGACCGTTAGTCGATTGCCCGTGTCAGAGACTTTACCGGATGTAGGACGTTTGCCTTGAAAGGCGAGGCAATCGACTCCACATTCAACACAATCTTCGTTTTTCCTCGGGCGACATTGCTCGTTTGCGGTCTTTTCCGTGGCGCGCCGGTTGATCCGCAGCGTCGCGACCCAGAGGTATTTATGTCCGAATTCCAGCTTGTCACCCGTTTCGACCCTGCTGGCGACCAGCCGGAAGCCATTCGCCAGTTGGTCGAGGGCATCGAGGCCGGGTTGGCGCACCAGACGCTGCTCGGCGTAACCGGTTCGGGCAAGACCTTCAGCATCGCCAACGTCATCGCCCAGGTGCAGCGCCCGACGCTGGTGCTGGCGCCGAACAAAACCCTGGCCGCGCAGTTGTACGGCGAGTTCAAGGCGTTTTTCCCGAACAACTCGGTCGAATACTTCGTTTCCTACTACGACTACTACCAGCCTGAAGCTTACGTGCCGTCGTCCGACACCTTCATCGAGAAGGATGCGTCGATCAACGACCACATCGAGCAGATGCGTCTGTCCGCGACCAAAGCGCTGCTGGAGCGCAAGGACTCGATCATCGTCACCACGGTGTCGTGCATCTACGGTCTGGGCAGCCCGGACACCTATCTGAAAATGGTGCTGCACATTGATCGCGGCGACAAACTCGATCAGCGCGCCCTGGTGCGCCGCTTGGCTGACTTGCAGTACACGCGCAACGACATGGATTTCGCCCGTGCGACCTTCCGCGTGCGCGGCGATGTGATCGATGTTTATCCGGCCGAATCCGATCTGGAAGCGATCCGCATCGAGCTGTTCGATGATGAGGTCGAGAGCATTTCCGCGTTCGATCCGCTAACCGGCGAAGTCATCCGCAAGATGCCGCGTTTCACTTTCTACCCGAAGAGCCACTACGTGACGCCGCGCGAAACCCTGCTCGGCGCCATCGAGGGCATCAAGGTCGAATTGCAGGAACGCCTGGAATACCTGCGCAGCAACAACAAACTGGTGGAAGCCCAGCGGCTGGAGCAGCGCACGCGTTTCGATCTGGAGATGATCCTCGAGCTCGGCTACTGCAACGGCATCGAAAACTACTCGCGCTACCTCTCGGGTCGCGATTCCGGCCAGGCGCCGCCGACCTTGTTTGACTACCTGCCGGCGGATGCCTTGCTGGTGATCGACGAATCCCACGTCAGCGTGCCGCAGGTCGGCGCGATGTATAAAGGCGACCGTTCGCGCAAGGAAACCCTGGTCGAATACGGCTTCCGTTTGCCCTCGGCGCTGGACAACCGACCGATGCGTTTCGACGAATTCGAAACCATCAGCCCGCAGACGATTTTTGTATCGGCCACGCCGGGCAACTACGAGGCGGAACACGCGGGCCGAGTGGTCGAGCAATTGGTGCGGCCGACCGGTCTGGTCGACCCGCAAATCGAAATCCGTCCGGCGCTGACCCAGGTCGATGATCTGCTCTCGGAAATCGGCAAACGCGTGGCGCTGGAAGAGCGGGTGCTGGTCACCACGCTGACCAAGCGCATGTCCGAGGACTTGACCGATTACCTTGCCGATCACGGTGTGCGCGTGCGGTATTTGCACTCGGACATCGACACCGTCGAACGCGTGGAAATCATCCGCGATCTGCGCCTCGGCGCTTTCGATGTGCTGGTGGGAATCAACCTGCTGCGTGAAGGTCTGGACATGCCGGAAGTGTCGCTGGTGGCCATTCTCGATGCGGACAAGGAAGGCTTCCTGCGTTCCGAGCGCTCGCTGATCCAGACCATTGGCCGCGCCGCGCGAAACCTCAATGGCCGGGCGATTCTTTACGCGGATCGCATCACCGGTTCGATGGAGCGTGCGATTGGCGAAACCGAGCGCCGTCGCGACAAACAGATTGCCTTTAACCTGGCCAATGGCATTACGCCGAAGGGCGTGTTCAAGGACGTGGCCGACATCATGGAAGGCGCCACCGTGCCCGGTTCGCGCAGCAAGAAGCGCAAAGGCATGGCCAAGGCTGCCGAAGAAAGCGCCAAGTACGAAGCCGAACTGCGTTCGCCGAGCGAAATCACCAAGCGCATTCGTCAACTCGAAGAGAAGATGTACCAGTTGGCGCGCGATCTGGAGTTTGAAGCGGCGGCGCAGATGCGTGATGAAGTGGCCAAGTTGCGCGAGCGCCTTTTGGCTGTTTGATCTTTATCGCTTCCGATGGCCTCATCGCTGGCAAGCCAGCTCCCACAAGGATCTCGGGTGCACACAGAATTTGTGAACGCTAGAGAAACCTGTGGGAGCTGGCTTGCCAGCGATGAGCATTGGTATCTACACATCTAAGTTCTTCGGCTGGCCATCCAGCCGATGGCTTCTTTAGCAAAAGCCGCCAGCTCCTCTGGGGTGTGTTGCTCCAACGTCTCACACATGGCCAAAAGCA
>NZ_JAFCWW010000032.1:0-40914 GCF_049897765.1 Pseudomonas sp. TWP3-2
TTGCAACTTCTGTTTAGGCAGGCTTGAACGCGATGCCAAACGCGTATCAAGCCTGTAAAGGTGTAAACGATGTCCCCGGTCTAATGTGTAAAGGATGTGCCGGTCTCTACAGTGAGGGGTGAATCCACCGCAAAACCAAAGCCGAACACCCGCCCCTCACCACTCAACACAATGAGCGTTAGCTCGAGTGCAGCTTTTGATCTCAAGCGCCCGTCGGCAGGCTGAGTGGAGGGATTGATCCGGGGGTGGGAGCGTAGCGACCGTTCGACGAAGTCGAACACATCGAGAGGAGGTGCAGCGCAGCAAACCGGAGGCGATGCCCCCGGATCAATCCCGGAGCGAAGGAACCCGAGCCTAAGCGAGGGCCGAACGTCAGGGTAAAGCCTTTTGGGTTACCTTTTCGGCGTCTGGAAAAGGTGACCCGCCGTAAGGGCGGAACCGTCAGCCGCAGCACCCGAAGCAACGGATAAACCCCCAAAACAAAAACAAAAAAAGGGGCAACCGAAGTCGCCCCAAAATGCCTTGCGTGCTCATAAAATCCAGAAGAACTACTTCTTGCGCTTATTCGCATCCTTCCAGATAAAAAATCCAAACCCTGCAAAAAACAGAACCATGAGGCCAACTGTCAGCACCCCGGCAAACACCACGTTATCGAAAAACATGACTGGCCTCCTGGCCCCTGCTCTGCTGCGATGAACCTAAGTTAACCAATCACGCAGGCACAGCAATTGACCGGGATCAATGCCGGACGATAAGCGAGGGAAGAAGGAGGGAATACAACTGACCTGCATCAAAAGATGCAGGGAGGGGGATCAACGCTTTTTCGGTTTCTTCGACTTTTTCTTGGTTTTGCCCAACGGCATCGCCTGCTCGAACGCCTGACGCACTTCATTCAGGCGCTTGTCGTTGAGGTCGTGCACACGCTTGGCACGTTCGGAATTGAGGTCGATCAGTTTGTCGTCTTGGCTCATGGCGTTCGGTACATCGCTGGTCAGAATCACAACTGCCGCTTCACAGGCAGGACTGCGCCAATCATGCCGCCTGACGCAAGCGCTGACCAGCCATCGAGATAAACGCTCTACAACAATTCATGTAAATGAGCGGACTCAGATCTGAATATCGACCCACAAACCCTGACGCGGCTGATCTTCCATCAGCGGCACCACCGGCACGGTATTGTCGGCATTCAGCTCGTCACCAGGCACGGCAAGATGTTCTTCAGGATCGTTGTCAGCTTCGCGGCGCCGGCGTTCCCGTTCCTGCTGACGTCGCTGTTCTTCGCGCAGCTGGAATCCCGCCTCTTCCGGGTCGCGTTTTTGCAGGTCGATCGTGCTTTCGTTGGAGCTTTCCTGCACCGGCACCACCGGCGGGATCTCCGGCCGTGGTCGAACCGGATCCTGCTGGGAAGTGACCGGCACGGCACTCAGGGGGAGCATCGGTGGCAGCATATAGAAGGTTCTCCTGTCGGCAGGCTATCGGCTGCGGCGGGGGTGCCTTGAGCCATCGGTCGCAAACTTGTGACCGGGTTGGCACTCACTGGTGCCCTGCCCCCACGTAAAACTGACAGATGACCGCATTTCTTCAGGCTTGCAGCTCGCAGCTAAAGCACGTCGCAACACCTAATCCTTTGGCCCTGAGCCCCTCATTCCGTTAAGATAGCCCGCTTTTTCAAGGTGGGAGACAGGCAGCATGGCGCAGCAGTATCAACCGGGGCAACGCTGGATCAGTGACAGCGAAGCCGAGCTGGGTTTAGGCACCGTTCTGGCACAGGACGGCCGCTTGTTGACCGTGCTCTATCCGGCCACTGGCGAAACCCGCCAGTACGCGCTACGGAATGCGCCCCTCACCCGTGTGCGATTCTCGCCGGGCGATTCGATCACTCACTTCGAAGGCTGGAAGCTGACGGTTCAGGAAGTCGACGACGTCGATGGCCTGCTGGTTTACCACGGCCTCAATGCGCAAAACGAAGTGGTCACCCTGCCGGAAACCCAGCTGTCGAACTTCATCCAGTTCCGTCTGGCCAGCGACCGCCTGTTCGCCGGGCAGATTGACCCGCTGGCCTGGTTCTCCCTGCGTTACCACACCCTCGAACACACCAGCCGCCAGTTGCAATCGGCACTCTGGGGTCTGGGTGGCGTGCGTGCGCAGCCCATCGCGCACCAGTTGCACATCGCCCGTGAAGTCGCTGACCGTATCGCGCCGCGCGTATTGCTGGCCGACGAAGTGGGTCTGGGTAAAACCATCGAAGCCGGTCTGGTGATTCATCGCCAACTGCTTTCGGGCCGCGCCAACCGCGTGTTGATCCTGGTTCCGGAAAACCTCCAGCACCAGTGGCTGGTGGAAATGCGCCGCCGCTTCAACTTGCAAGTGGCGCTGTTCGACGAAGAACGCTTCATCGAAAGCGATGCCTCCAACCCGTTCGAAGATACACAGCTTGCCCTGGTAGCCTTGGAGTGGCTGGTCGACGACGAGAAGGCGCAGGACGCGTTGTTCGCCGCCGGTTGGGATTTGCTGGTGGTCGACGAAGCGCATCACCTGGTCTGGCACGAAGAGAAAGCCAGCCCGGAATACACCCTGGTCGAGCAGCTTGCTGAAACGATCCCGGGCGTGCTGCTACTCACTGCGACCCCGGAACAGCTCGGTCAGGACAGCCACTTCGCGCGTCTGCGTCTGCTCGACCCGAACCGCTTCCATGACCTGGCCGCATTCCGCGCCGAGAGCGAAAACTATCGCCCGGTGGCTGAAGCCGTTCAGGAACTTATGGACAAAGGTCGCCTGTCACCCGCCGCGCACAAAACCATTCACGGTTTCCTCGGCAACGAAGGCGAAGCCTTGCTGACCGCCGTCAACGATGGCGATGCCGAAGCCAGCGCACGCCTCGTGCGTGAGCTGCTTGACCGCCACGGCACCGGCCGCGTGCTGTTCCGTAACACCCGCGCCGCCGTGCAGGGTTTCCCCGAGCGCAAACTGCATCCGTACCCGCTGCCGTGCCCGGACGAATACCTCGAACTGCCACTGGGCGATCACGCCGAGCTGTACCCGGAAGTCAGCTTCCAGGCCCAGCCGGATGCCAGCGAAGAAGAGCGCTGGTGGAAATTCGACCCGCGCGTCGAGTGGCTGATCGATCAGCTGAAAATGCTCAAGCGCACCAAAGTGCTGGTGATCTGCGCCCACGCCGAAACCGCGATGGATCTGGAGGACGCACTGCGCGTGCGTTCCGGCATCCCGGCCACGGTGTTCCATGAAGGCATGAACATCCTTGAGCGTGACCGCGCCGCCGCTTACTTCGCTGATGAAGAGTTCGGCGCCCAGGTATTGATCTGCTCGGAAATCGGCAGTGAAGGTCGCAACTTCCAGTTCGCCCATCACCTGGTCCTGTTCGATCTGCCGTCTCACCCGGATTTGCTCGAACAGCGTATCGGTCGTCTCGACCGGATCGGCCAGAAGCACATCATCGAAGTTCACGTGCCGTACCTGGAAACCAGCCCGCAAGCGCGGCTGTTCCAGTGGTATCACGAAGCGTTGAATGCGTTCCTCAACACTTGCCCGACCGGCAACGCCTTGCAGCATCAGTTCGGCCCGCGCCTGCTGCCGCTGCTCGAAGCAGCCGACGACAGCGAGTGGCAAGCGCTGATCGACGAAGCGCGCACCGAGCGCGAGCGTCTGGAGCAAGAGCTTCACACCGGTCGCGACCGCCTGCTGGAGCTCAACTCCGGCGGCGCTGGCGAAGGTGATGCGCTGGTCGAGGACATCCTCGAGCAAGACGATCAGTTCGCCCTGCCGATCTACATGGAAACCCTGTTCGACGCGTTCGGCATCGACAGCGAAGACCATTCGGAAAACGCGCTGATCCTCAAGCCGAGCGAGAAGATGCTCGACGCCAGTTTCCCGCTGGGCGACGACGAAGGCGTGACCATCACTTACGACCGCAACCAGGCGCTGTCGCGTGAAGACATGCAGTTCATCACCTGGGAACACCCGATGGTGCAGGGCGGCATGGATCTGGTGCTGTCCGGCTCGATGGGCAACACCGCCGTCGCGCTGATCAAGAACAAGGCGCTCAAGCCGGGCACCGTGCTCCTGGAATTGCTCTACGTCAGCGAAGTGGTTGCTCCGCGCTCGCTGCAACTGGGCCGTTACCTGCCACCGGCCGCTCTGCGCTGCCTGCTCGATGCCAATGGCAACGATCTGTCGTCGCGAGTGGCTTTCGAAACCCTCAACGATCAGTTGGAAAGCGTGCCACGCGCCAGCGCCAACAAGTTCATCCAGGCCCAGCGCGATCAGCTGACGCCACGGATCAACGCCGGTGAAGAGAAGATCGCCCCGCGTCACGCCGAGCGCGTGGCCGAGGCTCGCCGTCGTCTGGCGGCCGACACCGACGAAGAACTGGCGCGCCTGACCGCGTTGCAAGCGGTCAACCCGACCGTGCGTGACAGCGAACTGGTCGCCCTGCGCAATCAGCGTGAGCAAGGTCTGGCGATGCTGGATAAAGCGGCGTTGCGACTCGAAGCGATTCGGGTGTTGGTGGCGGGTTAACTCCCCTGCTCTGGCGTCGTAAATGAAAAGGCCCGCAGCGATGCGGGCCTTTTTGTTTGTCTGCTATTTTCAGCTGCCGCTGATGGCCTCATCGCTAGCAGGCTAGCTCCCACAGGTTTCGTGTTGGACACAGATTACGCGTACGACTCGGTCACTGTGGGAGCTGGCTTGCCAGCGATAGCGGTTAAGCAGTCACCGCTGCAACCTCTGGCTCAACCACAGCCACCAACCCCTCTTTCATCCGCTGCGCATCGCGCACAAAACACCGCGCCGCCAGAAACAGAAACACCATGGTCAGAAACAGCGCCACCGGAATCAGGTACATCGCGTCATGCAAGCCGACAGCCTTGAACGCTTCCGTCATCTGCTCCGCCCCCGCCGCGACCATCGCCGATTTGGCAAAGTGATCTGACAAACCACCAACCACCACCGGCCCCAAACCGCCACCGAGCAGATACAACCCGGCAAAGAACAGCGCCATCGCCGTGGCGCGCAGGCGCGGTTCGACGACATCCTGAATCGCCGTGTAAACGCAGGTGTAGAAGTTGTAAGCGAACAACCAGCCCAGACTGAACACCGCCACAAACACACCGATTTCAATCCGCCCCGCATGCAGCGCCCAAGCGGTGCACACCGTCGAAACAATCAGACTGAACGCCGCGAACAGCAGCCGCCCATTGGCCACGCGCTGGTGGATCTTGTCAGCAATCCAGCCGCCGAGGGTCAGGCCAACCAGCCCGGTCACGCCGACAATCACGCCGGTAGCCACCGCCGCTTCCTGCAACGGCATCAGAAAATAGCGCTGCAGCATCGGTACCAGAAACGAGTTGCAGGCATAGGTCGCGAAGTTGAAGCACAACCCGGCCATCACCAGCCACAGAAAGGTCGGCACCGCGAGAATGCGGCGGATCGGCTTGTCGACTTTCTCTTGCGACACCTGCACGGCCTCCGCAGCACCGCGCTTGGGCTCCTTGATGAAAAACATGAAGACCGCCAGCAACAACCCCGGCACCGCAGCGATAAAAAACGGCGCGCGCCAGCTGTCGAACGCCTTGACCATCCAGCCAATGGTGAAGAATGCCAGCAGCAAGCCCAATGGCAAGCCGAGCATGAAAATGCCCATGGCCCGCGCCCGGCGATGCGCCGGGAACAGGTCGCCGATCAACGAGTTGGCGGCCGGCGCATAACTGGCCTCGCCAATGCCAATCCCCATGCGCACGATCAGGAAACTCCAGAAACTGCCGACCAGCCCGTTGACCGCCGTCAGCGCGCTCCAGGTCGCCAGGCCCCAGCCCATCAGTTTGGCGCGCGAGCCGGTGTCGGCCATGCGCCCCAAGGGCAGGCCGGCGATTGCATAAACGATGGTGAACGCGGTACCGACGATCCCCAGTTGAAAGTCGCTGAGGTGCCATTCCATGCGGATCGGCTCGATGATGATCGCCGGGATGGTGCGGTCGAAGAAATTGAACAGGTTGGCGAGGAACAGCAGGAACAGAATGCGCCAGGCATTCGCCGCTTGGGTCGAGTTCTGCATGGGTCCGTCTCTTTATTGTTATTAGGGCTTCACTGCCAACGCATCCGAGCCCGGAACTGGCAATTTAGTCAGCCGCGCGGGGGCTGTCTGTGATCATTCGTCTGACTGATATAGACCCATTGCACTGTAAAGAAACGTAAGCCCTTGAAAAGCCTCGAATCGCCCAAAAACAGGGGCTTTTCCGGCAAAACCCGGCAACGAAAAAATACTTCAGCGCCCCCCTTCCCAAGTCCGTGGCGAAGCCTAGAATGGCCGCCGGATCTGTCCAGATCCAGCCGATCAATCCCTTTGATGCCCTCCCCATGTCCGAAGTCAGTCCGTGTCTGAATTGCGGTGCCTGTTGTTCCCATTTTCGCGTGTCTTTTTTCTGGGGTGAGTGTGCGTCCTCCGGTGGGACGGTGCCCGATGATCTGGTGACGCAGATCACGCCGAGCCGCGTGGCGATGAACGGCACCGACTGCAAATCACCGCGCTGCATCGCGCTGGAAGGTGAAGTCGGCAGTGAAGTGAAATGCACGATTTATGAGCAACGCTCCAGCCCGTGCCGCGAGTTCGAAGCCTCGTGGGAAAGCGGCGAGCAAAACACCGACTGTGATGCCGCCCGCGCGCGCTTCGGCTTGCTGCCGCTGGAATCGGACTGGAATCTGATCCCTTTCGACCGGAGTGCCTGACCTTTAGCGCCAATCGTTATGACGCTAATTCCAAAATGGTTAGCACCAATATGCCATCACCACATGCTCGGCAAAATCCGCCTCTATACTCCAGAAATTCGCCCGCGCACATGACGCGGGCAGGATGTCTCTGAGACGGAGCATGCTATGGAGTGGCTGGGTTTGCAGTTTGTTACCGAGCTACCGGAGAGCGGACAGCTCATTCTCGATTGCACACATAACCCATTATTGGTGCTGGTGGCCTATCTGGTCGCCTGCGCCGCGAGTTTCGCCACCCTCGACATGGCTGAACGGGTCGGCCATGCCGAAGACCGGAGTTCGCAACGGCTATGGCGCTGGATCGGTGCAACCTGCCTGGCTGGCGGCATCTGGGCCATGCACTTCATCAGCATGCTGGCGTTCCAGGCGCCGATCGACATTCAGTACGACCTGCCCATCACCTTCTTCTCGCTGCTGATCGCCCTGCTCGCTTCCTGGCTGGCCATGCACTCCCTGAGCAAACCAAAGCCAAGTCTGTTGCAATACTTCAAGACCGCTCTGGTCATCGGCCTCGGCATCGCGGGCATGCATTACGTCGGCATGGCGGCCATGGAATCCGCCGCCACGGCCTACTATCAACCGACCCTTTTTGTGTTATCCATTGTGATCGCCATCGCGGCCAGCTTCGCTGCGCTGTGGGTCGCCAGCTATTTACGCGAGGGCAGCGGACTGCATATCCAGATGCTCAAATACCTCGCCGCGCTGATTCTCGGCGCCGGCATCATCAGCATGCATTTCACCGCAATGGCCGCGCTCAATCTGGTGCTGCCTGAGGAAAGTTTCCCGACACTCGGCACGGGCACCGGCAGCCTGCAACTGGGCCTGACCGTCGCACTGATTACCTTGCTGATCCTAGGTAGCGCCGTCAGCGCCGCGTTGGCCGACAAGAAACTGCAACACAAGGACGACGATCTGCGCCGGGTCAACGCCCTGCTCAGCCAGCTCGATCAGGCGCGCATGTCGCTGCAACACGTAGCCAACTACGATGCGTTGACCAACCTGATCAATCGCCGTGGTTTCAATCAGATCTTTGCCGAGAAACTCAGCCAGAAAACCAGCGAAGGCGGAATGCTCGCAGTGATGTTTCTCGACATCGACCACTTCAAACGCATCAATGACAGCCTCGGGCATGACGCCGGCGATGAGCTGCTCAAGGTCATTGCGCAGCAGATCAAAGGTTCGGTGCGCGGGCATGAAGACGTGGTTGCGCGCTTCGGCGGCGATGAGTTCTGCATCCTCATCGGCCTGCGTGACCGTGAAGAAGCGCGCAACCTGGCACAGCGCATCATGCTCAAGATGAAAGAACCGATCGAGCTGGCCGGCCGACGCATGGTGATGACCACCAGCATCGGCATCAGCCTGTTTCCCGAGGACGGCAGCACCTGCGATGAACTGCTCAAGCACGCGGATCTGGCGTTGTATCAATCCAAGGGTGCCGGGCGCAACGGCGTGCATTTTTTTGATTCGACCCTGAAAAACCGCGCCAGCCAGGAGCTGCAGATCGAAGAAGAACTGCGCCAGGCCCTGCGCGAGGAAAACGGTTTGATGCTGTATTACCAGCCGATCTTCGAACTGAAAACCGGCCGTGTCACCAAGCTCGAAGCATTGATTCGCTGGCAACATCCGGTACACGGCCTGCTGACACCGGATCGCTTTATCGCCATTGCCGAGAACAACGGGCTGATCGCCGAGCTGGACAACTGGGTGCTGCGCAAAGCCTGCGAAGACCTCGGCGAACTGTCGCGCCACGGCTGCGCCGATCTGAAAATCGCCTGGAACTGCTCGCCGCTGAATCTGGCCCGCGAAGAACTGGCCGACGAAATCGAGCGCGCCTTACGCACTGCTGGTGTGGCACCTGAAAGGCTGGAACTGGAAGTCACCGAAAACGCGCTGATGGGCAACATCGCCGACACACTCGTGTTGTTGCGGCAGATTCGCGCCTTGGGCGTGTCATTGTCGATTGACGATTTCGGGACCGGTTATTCGTCGCTGGCCTACCTCAAGCGCCTGCCGCTGAACACCTTGAAAGTCGATCGCTCGTTCATCCTCGATATCCCCAAAGCCACTGCCGACATGGAGATCGTGCAGGCGATCATCGTCATGGCGCACACCCTGCATTTGCAGGTGGTCACCGAGGGCGTGGAAACCCTCGAACAGTACGAGTTTCTCGAACGTTCCGGCTGCGACTTCATTCAAGGCTATTTGCTCAGCCGCCCCGTGCCATTGGACGAATTACGCGCGGTGCTCGAGGAGATCAATCAGCGCAAGCACTCGCACGCGGTCAATCCGTTGAGTCTGGCGCGCGGTACATTTGCACCAGTGTCGCTGGATCCTGCTGTAAAAAGCCTTGCGCCCCGTGCAGGCGCATCAGTTGTGCGGCCAATCCGCTGATGGGCGTGGCCGACCCGACTTCGCGGGAAAACTTCACCGCTGTATCCAGATCTTTAAGCAACGTGCGCACGTGCCACTTCACCGGTTCGAAACGGCTCTCGGCCATTTGCGGCGCGAGAATCTGCAAAGGTCTGGAATCGGCAAACCCTCCGGCCAGCGCTTCGGCAATCAGGCTCGCGTCGACCCCGGCCTGCTCGGCCAGCGCCACCACTTCGGCAATCACCAACGCATTGCAGGCGACGATCATCTGATTGCACGCCTTGGTCACCTGACCGGCACCGACGCCGCCCATGTGCGTGACACGCTGGCCGAGATTAAGCAGGATCGGACGTACGCGCTCGAGATCCGCCACCGCTCCGCCGACCATGATCGCCAGACTGCCGGCCTCGGCGCCGACGACTCCGCCGGACACGGGCGAGTCGAGCCAGGCCATGCCGGTTCGCGCGGCCAGCTCGGTGGCCATCTCACGGGTGGCGGTCGGTTCGAGGCTGGAGAAATCCACCAGCAACTGGCCTTTGCGGGCACCTTCGATGATTCCGTTTGCGCCAAACACCACCTCGCGCACCACCGCCGTGTCGGCCAGGCACAGCATCACTACCTCCGCGTGTGCGCACAGTTCGGCAGACGTCGCTACTTGTCGCGCACCCGCTTCGACCAGCGCTGCGCACTTGCCCGGATTGCGATTCCACACCGTCAGCGGGTAACCCGCAGCCAACAAACGTCGGCACATTGGCAAGCCCATCAAGCCGATTCCGGCGAACCCCAACGAAGGTAGCGTTGACATCATTTAGCCTTCTTTTGATTAAAGATCGCCGAATAATGGCCGATCCATCATCAATCAGGAAAGGATTCCCCCGCGCGACATTCAGGCTCATTGCCTTGCGCACGGGCAAAACACGCGCAGTCAAAAGACGCGAGATCTCTATTTCCGTGAGGCTCGACGACAACGGTCGTCGTGCCAACCAGTCCAGGTATATGGCGCACCATGACTTC
Organism: Pseudomonas sp. TWP3-2; assembly: GCF_049897765.1. Taxonomy (NCBI): domain Bacteria; kingdom Pseudomonadati; phylum Pseudomonadota; class Gammaproteobacteria; order Pseudomonadales; family Pseudomonadaceae; genus Pseudomonas; species Pseudomonas sp. TWP3-2. Next base: position 10,165 of record NZ_JAFCWW010000032.1, read on the forward strand.
TAAAAATAATCCGGCCACTGCGGTATCCGATCTGACTTTGAGCCCAGCCGCCAACAGCCCGGCACCGCTGAAGCCATCGCCGCCCGCGCGCCCGCTGAACACTCAGCAATACCTGTACTTCACCGAAACCAACACCGACCGCATCCTCGACAACCTCGACGGTCTGCGGGACATGGTGTTCCCGCGCCCACCGCACCTGGAAGGCGACAACGAGCAGCACAGCGAGCAGGAATTCCCCTCGGTGTGCCTGATCGGACTCGGTCGCTGCGGCTCGAACATCGCCCTTGATGTGGCGGAGCTGGTGTACAACGCGCGCAAGTTCTACCTCAACGAATTCAACAACGAAGATCGCCCGGCCAGCGACCGACGCTCGGCCGACAAGGGCTACAGCCCGGCGCAGTGGATCAAGAACAACCTGCGCCTGGGCCACAACAAGGCGAGCAAACCGGTGTTTCTGGTTGAGCCGCTGGTGATGCTCGGCGACCTCGACAAGGACATCGCCGGGCGCATCCGTTTCTCGCGCAAGGGCGAGAAAAGCGGTTTCCTGCGCGATTACAGCAAGATGAAGATCATGGACTTGTCGGAAGTCCACGCCGGTGGCGCCGGTAACGCGCCGATCCTCGGCCAGTACCTGGCGAAGATCATCCTCAACAAGGACACCCAGCGCTTCTCCAGCCCGGACTGGAAAATGATCCACTCGTACCTGATCGACAGCTGCGGGATCAAGGCCAACCAATCGCGGCTGTATTTCTCGATTTTCAGTGCCGGCGGCGGTACCGGCTCGGGCATGGCCTCGGAATTCGGCCTGGCCCAGCAGCATTCGTACATGAACAAGACGTTCGACACCAAGCCGATGGACGAGCACGACGGCAAGAGCGGTCATTCGTTTGTGTTCGAGCCGATCTTCACCAGCGGCATCTGCGTGCTGCCGAACATTTCCGACCACCGCAGCGAAATGTCCGAGGCGCTGCACATCAACGCCGGACGTCTGCTGTGCAAATACCTCTCGGAAGAATGGGATTTCTCTTACAACTTCGCCAACGAAGACAGCAGCGAAGCCAGCGTCATGGGGCGCATCCGCCCATGGAACGCGATGATGCTCATCTCCAACGACATCATGCGTTACGCCGAAGAAAGCGATGACGGCAACATTCAGAACATCGACGTCAACGCGATGGAAAAGCACGCCAACCAGTACATCTCGCAGCAGATTTTCAACATTCTGACGGCGCAAGCGGTCACGACCGATTACGACCAGAACTATTTCCGCCGCGCCGGCATCGACATCGGCGAAACCATCCGCCTCGACGCCAACGACTTGTTCATGAGTCTGGCCGGCCCGGTGGCAATTGCCTACGCCGAATCGGTGGTGCCGGAAACCCCGCCGCCGAGCAGCGACAAGTTCAAGGTGTTCGACAAAGAGCCGCAGCGCCTGAACATCGACGACCTGTTCTTCCGCTCGATCGACCTGCCGCACTTCAACAAGGTCACCCAGGCGATCGAGGGCATCAGCCTGCTGCCGATCGAATCCAAGCGCTATCGCGCGTCGCTGGAGCAGTACAAGAATTCCGGCTACGACGCCGCCGCGCTGCACGACCTGCACTTCTTCAAGAACTGCTCGTCGGTGGTTTCGATCGTCTCGCTACCGAAAGACTACAAGCTGTCGTACATGGATCTGAACCGGCTGAAGACCCATCTCAACAGCCTGTTCCCGAACACCACGCTCAAGCGTTATGCGCTGGTGATCGGCGCCTCGGCCAACTTGTCGCTGACCACCTTGATCGCCAAGAGCCCGTGCCTGTCGGACGACTTCCTGACGTTGATCGTGGCGTTCATCAAACGCTGCTTCGCGAAGAACCCGTACCGTTTCGACGAAACCCTGGACAACTCGATCCTCGACTTCATCATCAATGAAGAATTCGACGAAGACCGCATCGACGAACTGCTCAACGAGTTCGAAAACCCGGCGAAGATTCTCGACACCAACTGGTACGCGATCAAGCCGATGTACGAGAAGAAGTACCGCGAGCTGATCAACGATAAGGATAAGTTCGTCTCGATCAACGACATTCGCCTGTCGCGCGATTGCGTGAAAAAGTCGATCAAGTACCTGCGCGAGATCTACCGTCACCGGATTGGCAAGACCAAGGTTATTTCGCTGAATAACCATACTGGCAAGACTTTCTCGGTCTGATCCGAGACCCAGTCGCCCCAATCGCTGGCAAGCCAGCTCCCACAGGTTTCGTGCCGTACACAGATTTTGTGTTCCACACGAACACTGTGGGAGCTGGCTTGCCAGCGATGAGGCCCTGAAATTCTCTGAAGACTTCAGCCTTTCCAACATCCAGAAACAATTAAGCAGCCGTTAGGCTGCTTACTAAACTGTGCCCGTTACGTTTACGTCACCGTTATGCCACCCAGGCCTGTGGCATTTCTCTACGGCAACCTGCCATCACGCTACTCGGCTACACACTTTCCCCCGCCGACGGCGCGCACCAACAAGGTGCGAGCAATCATTCAGCCGCCCTTTCCTGGATCAGAATCCACGGACTGACCACCACCGCCCACATCAGTGGATCACGCTCGAAAAGATCCAGCGCCCGCGTTTCAGACAGCTTGGCGACCTTGTCCTCGGCCAGCCAGGCAGCGACTTTCTCGCCTTCATCCGACGCCACGGCTTCGGCGACCGCGATCAGATCCAGCCCGGAGTCGACCCACAATAGGGCACCCTTGGCGAAGAACGGTTCGAGCTCCTTCCAGGTAATAGATGCAGTCTCACCAAGCAGCTTGGCATAGAGGGTGCTAGGTTCTTGATTCATGGGAAGTGTCCGGAAAAGAAATCAGCGCGAATAATAACGTTGGTGGTCCGGCAGCAAAACCCGGTTGCAAATGCTTGATCCGAACGAAAAGAGCAGGAACGCCAAGGAATGCTGCTGATTGGGGCATAAGCCCCGGGAACGCCACGCCGCAATTCTGTCTTTTTCTTTCAAAAAAGCGACACCCTCAGGTTTTGCCCCTCGGCCCCAGCTTCCCAGGCCAACAACCGGCGCTCTACACTGTACCGGTACAGTTGCCGGGGGCTTTTCCGGAGGGTATCGCCAAGATATCTGTCCCGGTTCTGCTGCTACGGCGTCAGGACTCTAAAAAAATACAACATCAAGAGTGGAGCACTATGACTAAGGCTACTAAGCAGATTTCCAAACTGTTTGCCGCTATGGTTCTGGCCGGGGTTGCCAGCCATTCGTTCGCAGCTGACACCATCAAGATCGGCATCGCCGGCCCTAAAACCGGCCCTGTAGCCCAATACGGCGATATGCAGTTCAGTGGCGCGAAAATGGCCATCGAGCAGATCAACGCCAAGGGCGGCGTAGATGGCAAGAAACTCGAAGCCGTTGAATACGATGACGCTTGCGATCCGAAACAAGCGGTAGCCGTAGCGAACAAAGTCGTCAACGACGGCGTCAAGTTCGTGGTCGGTCACCTGTGCTCCAGCTCCACTCAACCCGCTTCGGACATCTACGAAGACGAAGGCGTGATCATGATCACCCCGGCTGCCACCAGCCCGGACATCACCGCCCGTGGTTACAAAATGATCTTCCGTACTATCGGTCTCGACAGCGCCCAGGGCCCTGCCGCCGGTAACTACATTGCCGATCACGTCAAACCGAAAATCGTTGGCGTGCTGCACGACAAGCAACAATACGGTGAAGGCATCGCGACTGCGGTGAAGAAAACCCTCGAAGGCAAAAACGTCAAAGTCGGCGTGTTCGAAGGCATCAATGCCGGCGACAAAGACTTCTCGGCGATCATCGCCAAACTCAAGCAAGCCAACGTCGACTTCGTTTACTACGGCGGCTACCACCCGGAGCTGGGTCTGATCCTGCGTCAAGCCCAGGAAAAAGGCCTGAAAGCCAAGTTCATGGGTCCGGAAGGCGTGGGTAACGACTCGATCACCCAGATCGCCAAAGACGCTGCCGAAGGCCTGCTGGTAACCCTGCCGAAATCCTTCGACCAGGATCCGGCCAACGTTGCCCTGGCTGATGCATTCAAGGCGAAGAAAGAAGATCCGAGCGGTCCGTTCGTGTTCCCTTCCTACTCGGCTGTGACCGTGATTGCCGAAGGCATCAAAGCGGCCAAATCCGAAGACGCGACCAAAGTGGCTGAAGCCATCCACGCTGGCACCTTCAAGACCCCGACTGGCGACCTGAGCTTCGATGCCAAGGGCGACCTGAAAGACTTCAAATTCGTGGTCTACGAGTGGCACAACGGCAAACCTAAAACTGAAGTAGCGCCTCAGTAAGGCCTTGCCTGACTGACTGCCAATAAAGCCCACGGCGTGCCGTGGGCTTTGTTTTACGAATGTAAGGGCCGCGCTGGCGTGATCCGCCAGTCTCCCCACCTGAAAATCTCAAAACCGTCATCAGCGGTTCGCTGGCAAACCCCGGATTCGAAGTGGATATAGATCCACGGGGCCGGGCGGGAAAATGACTCCACCAGTGAAATGCGTATCAGGTTTTTAGGAGCGCTGTAATGCCTGACATCTATCACTTTTTCCAACAGCTGGTTAACGGCCTCAACGTTGGCAGCATGTATGCCCTGATCGCCATCGGCTACACGATGGTTTACGGCATCATTGGAATGATCAACTTCGCCCACGGCGAGGTGTACATGATCGGTTCCTACGTGGCGTTCATCGCCATCGCCGGACTGACCATGATGGGACTCGACAGTGTCCCGTTGTTGATGACAGCGGCGTTCATCGCCAGCATCGTCGTCACCAGTTCCTTCGGTTACAGCATCGAACGTATTGCCTACCGCCCGTTGCGCGGCAGCAACCGTCTGATCCCGCTGATTTCCGCCATCGGTATGTCGATCTTCCTGCAGAACACGGTTCTGTTGGCGCAAGACTCCAAGGACAAAGCCATCCCCAACCTGATTCCGGGCAACATTGCCTTCGGTCCAGGTGGGGCACATGAAGTGCTGATTTCCTACATGCAGATCGTGGTGTTCGTGGTGACGCTGATCGCCATGCTCGGCCTCACGCTGTTCATCTCGCGTTCACGCCTGGGTCGCGCCTGCCGCGCCTGTGCCGAAGACATCAAGATGGCCAACCTGCTGGGTATCAATACCAACAACATCATCGCCCTGACCTTCGTCATCGGTGCTGCACTGGCGGCCGTCGCGGCCGTGCTGCTGAGCATGCAATACGGTGTGATCAACCCCAACGCCGGTTTCCTCGTCGGCCTCAAGGCCTTTACCGCTGCGGTACTTGGCGGCATCGGCAGCATCCCCGGCGCGATGCTCGGCGGGCTGGTGCTCGGTGTAGCGGAAGCGTTTGGCGCTGATATCTTCGGCGACCAGTACAAGGACGTCGTGGCATTCGGCTTGTTGGTTCTGGTGCTGTTGTTCCGTCCGACCGGCATTCTGGGCCGTCCGGAGGTTGAGAAGGTATGACTAAGAATCTTAAACAGGCGCTGTTCAGTGCCTTGCTGGTGTGGGCAGTTGCGTATCCTGTGCTCGGACTGAAACTGACCATCGTCGGCATCAACCTGGAAGTGCACAACACCAGCCCGGCCATTCTGGCGACCATCGCCATTTGTTCGGTGCTGATGTTCCTGCGCGTGCTGTTCAACCAGCAGATCAGCAAGGCCTGGCGTTCGTCGCCGGACATGCCGCTGATTCCGGCCAAGGCCAGCAACTTCCTGACCCTGCCAACCACCCAGCGCTATTTCATCATTGCGCTGATCCTCCTTGCGCTGGTGTGGCCGTTCTTCGGCTCGCGTGGCGCGGTGGATATCGCGACGCTGATCCTGATCTACGTGATGCTCGGCCTCGGCCTGAACATCGTGGTAGGTCTGGCCGGTCTGCTCGACCTCGGTTATGTCGGCTTTTACGCCGTCGGCGCCTACAGCTATGCGCTGCTGTCGCACTACTACGGCCTGAGCTTCTGGATCTGCCTGCCGATTGCCGGTCTGATGGCGGCGACGTTCGGCTTCCTGCTGGGCTTCCCGGTGTTGCGTCTGCGCGGTGACTATCTGGCGATCGTGACCCTCGGTTTCGGCGAGATCATTCGTCTGTTCCTGCGTAACCTGACCGACATCACCGGTGGCCCGAACGGCATCAGCAACATCGAGAAACCGACGTTCTTTGGCCTGACCTTCGAACGCAAGGCTGCAGAAGGCATGCAAACCTTCCACGAGTATTTCGGCCTGCAATACAACTCGATCAACAAGGTGATCTTCCTCTACCTGGTTGCGTTGTTGCTGGCGCTGGCGGCGCTGTTCGTGATCAACCGTCTGCTGCGCATGCCGATCGGCCGTGCGTGGGAAGCGCTGCGTGAAGACGAAATCGCCTGCCGCGCTTTGGGTCTCAATCCTACGGTGATCAAGCTGTCGGCCTTCACCCTCGGTGCTGCGTTCGCCGGTTTCGCCGGTAGCTTCTTCGCTGCGCGTCAGGGGCTGGTCACACCGGAATCGTTCACCTTCATCGAGTCGGCGATCATCCTCGCCATCGTGGTGCTGGGTGGCATGGGCTCGCAACTGGGCGTGATTCTTGCGGCCGTGGTGATGATCCTGTTGCCGGAAATGATGCGTGAGTTCAGTGAATACCGGATGTTGATGTTCGGTGCGCTGATGGTGTTGATGATGATCTGGCGTCCACAAGGTCTGCTGCCGATGCAACGCCCACACATGGAGTTGCGAAAATGAGCCGCGAGATCCTTAAAGTCGAAAACCTGAGCATGCGCTTCGGTGGCCTGCTGGCGGTCAACGGCGTGGCCCTGACCGTCAAAGAGAAACAAGTGGTGGCGCTGATCGGGCCGAACGGCGCGGGCAAGACCACCGTGTTCAACTGCCTGACCGGTTTCTATCAGCCATCGGGCGGCAGCATCCTGCTGGACGGCGAGCCGATCCAGGGCCTGCCGGGCCACAAGATCGCGCTCAAAGGCGTGGTGCGCACCTTCCAGAACGTGCGGTTGTTCAAGGACATGACGGCGGTCGAGAACCTGTTGATCGCCCAGCATCGGCACCTGAACACCAACTTCCTGTCAGGCCTGTTCAAGACCCCGGCGTTCCGCAAAAGCGAGCGCGAGGCGATGGAATTTGCCGAGTACTGGCTGGACAAGGTCAACCTTACCGAGTTTGCCAACCGTACCGCCGGCACCCTGGCTTACGGTCAGCAACGGCGCCTGGAAATCGCTCGCTGCATGATGACCCGTCCGCGGATCCTCATGCTCGACGAACCGGCCGCCGGTTTGAACCCGAAGGAAACCGAAGACCTCAAAGCGCTGATCAGCATGCTGCGTGAAGAGCACAACGTCACCGTGCTGCTGATCGAGCACGACATGAAACTGGTCATGAGCATTTCCGATCACATCGTCGTGATCAACCAGGGCACACCGCTGGCCGACGGTACGCCGGAGCAGATCCGCGACAATCCTGAAGTGATCAAAGCCTATCTGGGGGAAGCGTAAATGCTGCAATTCGAAAACGTTTCCACCTTCTACGGCAAGATCCAGGCGCTGCACAGCGTCAACGTCGAGATCCGTCAGGGCGAAATCGTCACCCTGATCGGCGCCAACGGTGCCGGCAAGTCCACGCTGCTGATGACGCTCTGCGGTTCACCGCAGGCGCACAGCGGCAGCATCCGCTACATGGGTGAGGAACTTATCGGCCAGGACTCGTCGCAGATCATGCGCAAGAGCATCGCAGTCGTGCCGGAAGGTCGTCGGGTATTTGCCCGTCTGACCGTGGAAGAGAACCTCGCCATGGGCGGATTTTTCACCGACAAGGGCGACTATCAGGAACAGATGGACAAGGTTCTCGGACTTTTCCCACGCCTGAAAGAACGCTTTGCGCAACGTGGCGGCACCATGTCCGGCGGCGAACAGCAAATGCTCGCCATCGGCCGTGCGCTGATGAGCAAGCCGAAACTGCTGCTGCTCGACGAGCCGTCGCTGGGTCTGGCACCGATCATCATCCAGCAGATCTTCGACATCATCGAACAACTGCGCAAGGACGGCGTGACGGTGTTCCTGGTCGAGCAGAACGCCAACCAGGCGCTGAAAATTGCTGACCGCGCGTACGTTCTGGAGAACGGCCGGGTGGTGATGCAAGGCACTGGCGAAGCGCTGTTGACCGATCCGAAAGTACGCGAGGCGTATCTCGGCGGTTGATGCATTTCGCCCAACAAAAAAACGGCCTGCGGGCCGTTTTTTTGTGCATGCCGATCCCCCTGTAGGGGATCGTGGTTTTTCTGAAAGTTTTTTGTTGGGGGCTGTAACGCATCTGCATGTCGTTTCTCTAGTGGAGCAAGCAAGCGCATTCGCTTGTTCAATCCAGCTACACATCGGAGAAACATCATGACTGCTACCACTCGCACCCTGTCCGCCACCGCCCTGGTTCTGGCCCTCGGTTCCGCGCTGAGCATCGCTGCCGTTTCCACCGTCCACGCCGCTGACGAAAACATGGAAAAATGCTTCGGCGTGGCCATGAAAGGCAAGAACGATTGCGCAGCAGGCGCTGGTACCACTTGTGCCGGCACGGCGAAAATGGACTATCAAGCCAATGCCTGGAAACTGGTTCCGAAAGGCACCTGCGCGACCACCGAAAGCAAAACCTCGCCGACCGGTTTCGGTCAGCTCGAAGCGTTCAAAGCCAAGTCCTGATCCCGTCGTCTGCCTGAGTGTCGATCATGATCCCGACTTGCGAACATGCCCTCCTCCGCACTCAGGCAGCCCGCGCCGGGCTCCCGCCCCGTGCGGGGCTGGGGCTCAAGACCGGGCACTTCAACGAAGTGCTCGACTCCCGCCCGGACCTTGGCTTCTTCGAGGTCCACGCCGAAAACCACATGGTGGCCGGCGGCCCGTTTCATCATTTTCTGGGTTTGATCCGTGAACAGTATCCGCTGTCGCTGCATGGCGTCGGGCTGTCGATCGGTGCCGAAGGCGCACTGGATGCACAGCATCTGCAACGCCTCACCGAGCTGATCGAGCGTTATCAACCCCACTCCTTTTCCGAACATCTGGCCTGGTCGAGCCACGGCCCGGTGTTCCTCAATGACCTGTTGCCACTTGCGTACGACACGCCGACGCTGAAGCGTGTCTGCGAGCATATCGATCAGGTGCAGAACAGGTTGCAACGCCCGATGCTGCTGGAAAATCCGGCGACTTATCTGGCGTTTCAGCGTTCGACGATTGATGAACCCGAGTTCATCCGTGAAGTGATTCAGCGCACTGGATGTGGCCTGCTGCTGGACGTGAACAATGTCTACGTGTCGTGCATCAACCATCAGCGCGATCCCTTGGCCTACATGGATGCGCTGCCGCTGCACGCTGTCGGTGAGATTCATCTGGCGGGGTTTGCCGAAGATTCCGACAGCCTCGGTGATCGACTGCTGATTGACGATCACGGTGCGCCGATTGATCAGGCTGTATGGGCCTTGTATCGGCAGGTGTTAGCACGGGTCGGGCCAGTGGCAACCCTGATCGAGCGAGACAATCAGGTGCCGACGTTCGATGTGTTGCTGGCCGAAGCGCAACGCGCCGAAGCTTTGCTGATCCGTGCGGGAGATCGGTCATGAGTAATCAGGCCGATTTTGCAGCTGCGTTGATCGACATCCGTCTGCCCTGCCCCGAGGGTTTGTGCAGCGCCAACGGTGCTGATCCGGCGAGCCGTTTTGCGGTGTATCGCAATAACGTACAGAGCTCGCTGATTGACGCACTGGCTGATAGCTATCCGGTCGTAGGGCAATTGGTCGACGAGGAATTCTTCCGCGCCATGGCCGGAATTTTCGTACAGAGCAACCCGCCCCGTAGTGCATTGATGAGTAATTACGGTGAGGGTTTCGCGCAATTCATCAATGAGTTCGAACCGGCATCGAGCGTGCCTTATCTGGCCGACGTCGCCCGACTGGAGCGCCTGCGCACCGTGGCTTATCACGCTGCCGACGCTGCACCTTTGAGCCAGTCAGAGATTGCGGCGAGATTCGCTGACCCGCTGTTGCTCAACGACTTGTGCATCGGCCTGCATCCCTCGCTGCACTTGCTCGATTCAGCATTCGCCGTAGTGGATGTTTGGGCGGCACACCAGAAAGAAGCAACGCTGGCCGGGATCGATCTTTCTAGTCCGCAAACTGCACTGGTGCTGCGTAACGGTCTGGAAGTTGAAGTCTTTGCCCTCGATCACGCTGCCGGGCAACTCATCCAAAACCTCAGCCTTGGCCAGCCCCTGATGCAGGCACTGGAATCGGTCGAGGCCTTCGATCTGAGCCAGACCCTGGCGCTGTTGATCACCCACAACGCCATCACCCACTTACACCACAAGGTTTCGCCATGAACAACCTCATCGCCCGCGCCATCGCCCTGCTGGAAAAAATACCCCACAGCCTGATCGCCTTCCTCGCGCGTTTTTCGATTGCGGCGGTGTTCTGGAAATCCGGCCAAACCAAAATCGAAGGGCTGGCCATTGACCTGTTCGACGGCACCTTCGAACTCGGCTGGCCGCATCTGGCGGACTCGACCATTCCGTTATTCCAGAGCGAATACCATGTGCCGTTGCTCTCGCCAGAGGTCGCTGCGCATCTGGCGGCGTCCGCCGAGCATTTCTTTCCGATCTTGATTCTCGTCGGCTTCGCCACACGATTTTCGGCGCTGGCGTTGCTCGGGATGACCCTGACCATTCAGGTATTTGTGTACCCGGATGCGTATCCAACCCATGGCACCTGGGCGGCGGTGTTGCTGTATTTGATGGCCACAGGTCCCGGAAAGCTGTCGATCGATCATCTGATCGCAAGACATTACAACCGATCCAGCGCCTCGCCGCTGCGCTTGAACCAGCCGATCAAGTAATCCGCGAGCACTTGCGTACGCTTCGGCAAACCACCCTGATACGGGTGCACCAGATACATCGGCATGCGTCGGGTCTGATAATCGCGCAGGAGCCAGCGCAATTGGCCGTCAGCCAATTCCGTCTGCAGCAGGTAGGACGGCAGGCGCGCGATACCGGCGCCGGCCAATGCCGCTTTCTTCAGCAGACTGTAATGATTACTGGCGAACGGCCCGGAAACCCGCACCCGCAGCAATTCGTGCTGTTGGTGATACAGCCATTCCTCGCGACCGCTGTAATGGCTGTTGAGCAGGCACCGGTGTTCGCTCAACGCCTGCGGGGTCAGCGGCTCGCCAAAGCGCTCGAGATACGCCGGGCTGGCGCAGGTCATTTCCTGCCACGCCAGTAACGGCTTGGCTACCAATCGCTGGTCATTCGCCACTTCGCTGCGAATCGCCAGATCAAAACCGTCGCGGGACAGATCGCGATAGCTGTTATTCAGCTCCAGCTCGATCTGCACCTCGGGATACTTTTGCGAAAACTCCAGCAGCAGACCATCGAAGAAGGTTTCCCCCAGCGAAACCGGAACCGTCATACGCACCGGGCCAGCCATGTCGTCCTTCAGTCGCGCCAATGCCTGACGCGCACGTTCCACCTGGACTACAAGTGCCTGGGCTTGCGGCAACAGCGCCGCGCCCGCCGCCGTCAAACTCAGTCGCCGCGTGGTGCGTTGCAGCAAGACCACGGAAAAACGCGTTTCAAGCAGGCTGATGCGCTTGGACAACTGGCCCTTGCTGCAACCCAATTGCTGTGCCGCCAAGGTGAAACTGCCCGCTTCAATCAGAACGGCGAACGCCGCCAAATCATCCATTTCGCTCATGGATTGTTTCCATTTGAAAACCAAAGGTTGCCCATTAGTGCGCTTATCAACAGAAAAAACCACTCTAGACTGAAACCTCATTCAAACACTTGAGGCACAGCACAATGAAAATCCTGTTGATCGGCGCTGGCGGCACCATCGGTTCGGCCGTGGACAAAGAACTGTCGCAACGTCACGAAGTCATTCGAATCGGTCGCAGCAGCGGTGATTTCAAGGTCGATATCAGCGACAGCGCATCGATTCGCAAGCTGTTCGAGCAGACCGGCAAGTTCGACGCACTGATCTGCGCAGCTGGCAACGTGACCTTCGCGCCACTGGCCGATATGGACGCAGACAGCTTTGCACTGGGTCTGAAAGACAAGCTGATGGGCCAGGTCAATCTGCTGCTGATCGGCCGCGAATTCGCCAACGACGGCGCCTCGTTCACCTTCACTACTGGCGTGCTCAGCCACGACCCGATCCGCAGTGGCGCCTCGGCCGCACTGGTCAACGGCGCACTCGACAGCTTCGTGCGTGCGGCGGCCATCGAACTGCCGCGCGGCCTGCGCGTGAACTCGATCAGCCCGACCGTTCTGCTTGAAGCGATGGGCAGCTACGCGCCGTATTTCCGCGGCTATAAGCCGGTTCCCGCAGCCGATGTGGCGTTGGCCTACGCGAAAAGTGTCGAAGGCTTGCAGACAGGTCAGACGTTTCACGTGGGCTAAACCCTTGTGATGAACGGTCAGGCTGCGTAACGTGGCGGCACTTGTCTGGAGAGCCGAAGATGCGTGTTGCCCGTTGCCTGATCGTTGCTGCCTTGCTGCCATTGTTTGCCGCCTGCCAATTGTTTGATGGCCAGCGCGAAAGCGCCTCGCATGTCGGCCAGACCCGCATGCAGGGTCAACTGACCGCTGCCGACGGCAAACTGCTGTTCCAGCCCTGCCACGAGCAGCGCCAGTTAATCGTCAATGACATCGGCGGCACCAGCGTCCTGCAAGAGGCCGCGACCCTCGCCGATGAGCAGGGCAAGCTGTTTGCCGACGTGCGCGGCAAAATCAGCGGTGACCGTCTCGACCTGGCGCAGCTGTACCGCGTCGAACGCTCAGGCACGGCTTGCGACGATCAAAACTTTAAACAGCTGATCTTGCGTGCCGCCGGCCATGGTCCTGAGTGGAACGTCAAAGTCAGCGGCAAAGGCATGGTCATCGAACGCGACGGTCAGCCACCGCTCGCCGTGCCCTACGTCGAAGAGCAATCGGGCGATGGCCGTTTCAATCTGAGCAGCGAAGCCAACAATCAGCGCATCGAATTGTGGGTCGCACCGCAGCGCTGTGTCGACAGCAGCACCGGCAGCGTGCAGCACATGAGCGCCGAACTGCGCATCGACGGCCAGGTGCAGCGTGGTTGCGGGTATTTCGGCGGTTCGCGTAACGACTGATCGTTTTACCCTCACGGGATCCGGCCGTTGCGGCTTATAATCGCCGCCTTCAAACGCCCTGGCGCAGTTGTGCGCCCCGCGAACCGGATCCTGTCATGTTACGAATCACTGAACTCAAGCTGCCGATCGACCATCCCGAAGAAGACCTGCGCCCTGCCATCGTGCAGCGCCTGGGCATCGCCAGCGATGACCTGCTCGATTTCACCTTGTTCAAGCGCAGCTACGATGCGCGCAAAAAATCCTCCGAACTGTGCTTCATCTACACCATCGACCTCGAAGTGCGCGATGAGGCCAAGGTGTTGGCCAAGTTCGCCGACGACCGCAATGTCAACGCGGCGCCGGATGTCAGCTACAAATTCGTCGGCCAGGCGCCGAGCGACCTGAGCCAACGGCCGATCGTGGTCGGTTTTGGCCCGTGCGGGATTTTTGCCGGCCTGCTGCTGGCGCAAATGGGCTTCAAGCCGATCGTCCTCGAACGCGGCACCGAAGTGCGCCAACGCACCAAAGACACCTGGGGCCTATGGCGCAAAAGCGTGCTTAACCCCGAGTCCAATGTGCAGTTCGGCGAAGGCGGCGCGGGTACGTTCTCCGACGGCAAGCTGTACAGCCAGATCAAGGATCCGAAGTTCCTCGGTCGCAAAGTCCTGCATGAATTCGTCAAGGCCGGCGCGCCGGAAGAAATCCTCTACGTCAGCAAACCGCACATTGGTACCTTCCGCCTGACCGGTATGGTCGAGAACATGCGCGAGCAGATCCGTGAACTCGGCGGCGAGGTGCGCTTTCAGGAACGCGTCACCGACGTGCTGATCGAAGACGGCCAACTGGTCGGCGTCGAACTGGCCAGCGGCGAAACCCTGCATTCAAAACATGTGGTGCTGGCCCTCGGTCACAGCGCCCGCGACACCTTCCGCATGCTGCACAGCCGTGGTGTGTTCATGGAAGCCAAACCGTTTTCGGTAGGTTTCCGCATCGAACATCCGCAATCGTTGATCGATCGTGCACGATTGGGCAAATACGCCGGCCACCCGAAACTCGGTGCCGCCGATTACAAACTGGTGCATCACGCGAAGAACGGCCGTTCGGTCTACAGCTTCTGCATGTGTCCGGGTGGCACCGTGGTGGCGGCGACCTCCGAGCCGAACCGTGTGGTCACCAACGGCATGAGCCAGTACTCGCGTAACGAGCGCAACGCCAACTCCGGGATCGTTGTCGGCATCACCCCGGAAGTCGATTATCCTGGTGGCCCGCTGGCCGGGATCGAGTTGCAGGAGCGCCTGGAATCCCACGCCTTTATTCTCGGCGGCAGTGATTACAAGGCTCCGGCGCAACTGGTCGGCGACTTCATTGCCGGCAAGCCATCGACCGTCATTGGTGAAGTCGAGCCATCCTACAAACCTGGGGTTTCGCTGGGCGATCTGGCCTTGGCGCTGCCCGACTTTGCTATCGAAGCGATTCGCGAAGCACTGCCGGCGTTCGAGAAGCAGATTCGCGGTTATTCGCTGCACGATGCGGTGCTGACCGGGATCGAGACGCGCACGTCCTCGCCGCTGCGCATTACTCGTGATGCGACGTTGCAGAGCATGAATGTGAAAGGTCTGTTCCCGGCGGGTGAAGGCGCCGGTTATGCGGGCGGGATTCTGTCGGCGGGTGTTGACGGGATTCGCATTGCTGAAGCAGTGGCTCGCGATATTCTTGGCCTGGACGCCTGATACACAAGCTTTGAAGCAATACAAAACCCTGTGGGAGCTGGCTTGCCAGCGATGACGGACTCAGATTCAACATTGATGTTGACTGATCCTCCGCTATCGCTGGCAAGTCGAATCGTCGCACCGCAGCTCCCACATTTAGTTATAGGGTTTGTCAGATATTCGCGCGCAACACTGAAGTCGGCAGCGCTTCCCCACGCTCCGCGCTCGCTGCTACCGCAGCGATCAACCCGCTCAACTCATATCCCTGAGCCTTGAGCCAATCCTGATCGTAATAAGTGTCGGCATACCTCTCGCCGCCATCGCACAGAATCGCCACGATCGACCCCGACTCCCCCGCCGCTTTCATCTGCTGCGCTGCCATCAACGCGCCGATCAGATTGGTCCCGCTCGACCCGCCGACATGCCGCCCCAGCCGCTGCGCCAGATAATGCATGGCCGCCAGCGACAAGGCGTCCGGCACTTTTACCATCGCATCGATCACCTTGGGCAGGAACGACGCTTCCACCCGTGGCCGGCCAATGCCTTCAATCCGCGAACCGTGATCCAGACGCAAACTCGCGTCTCCCGTCCGATAGAAGTCGAAGAACACCGAACGCTCGGCATCAGCGCACAGCACGCGCGTGCAGTGCTGGCGGTAACGCACATAGCGGCCGAGGGTCGCGGTGGTGCCGCCGGTGCCGGGGCTGGAAATCAGCCAGCTCGGTTCCGGGTGTTGCTCATAGCGCATCTGCTGGAAGATCGACTCGGCGATGTTGTTGTTCGCCCGCCAGTCGGTGGCACGTTCGGCGTAGGTGAACTGGTCGATGAAGTGGCCGTCGTGCTCGCGGGCCAGTCGTTCGGATTCGGCGTAGATCTGCGTCGGATCATCCACCAGGTGGCTTTTGCCGCCGTAGAAAGCGATCTGCGCGATCTTCTCTTTCGAGGTGGTCGCCGGCATCACCGCAATAAACGGCAGCCCGAGCATGCGCGCGAAATACGCCTCGGAAATCGCCGTCGAACCGCTGGATGCCTCGATCACCGGCGCTCCGGGTTTGAGCCAGCCATTACACAAGGCGTAGAGAAACAGCGATCGCGCCAGCCGATGTTTAAGGCTGCCGGTGGGATGGCTCGATTCATCCTTGAAGTACAACTCGATACCGGGAAAACCCGGCAGCGACAACGGGATCAAATGCGTGTCGGCGCTGCGCTGGAAGTCGGCTTCGATGATGCGGATGGCTTCGCGGGCCCACTGTCGGTTGTTGCTCATGGCGGTTGTTCTCGTTGAATCGGGCAGGAGGCGCCTCGTCACAGGCTCAGCCCCCAAGCTTAGGAAAAATCCTGCAGCAACGACAGATACAGCTGAGCTTCAATACCTTTGGCAACTGCTAGGCTCTGCTGCACATCGACCTGATGCTCTGTAACGGCATATAACAAAAAAGAATATAACTTTTGTTTTAACAACTAACGGTACGGGTTAGGGTGTGCCACCTTTTGCCTTAATCGATGGAGAGCGACCTTGCCTCTGCGTAGCACTTTCACGCGTTTCTTTCAGTTGGAAGCTGCCAGCGGTCTATTACTGATCGCCGCGGCCATTCTGGCTTTGATCATCAACAACTCGCCGTTGTCGTGGTTGTATAACGGCCTGCTCGACACCCCGGTGGTGGCGCAGATCGGTGCGTTGAAGATCGCCAAACCCCTGCTGCTGTGGATCAACGACGGCCTGATGGCGCTGTTTTTCCTGCTGATCGGCCTCGAAGTGAAGCGCGAAGTGCTTGACGGACAGCTGTCGAAACCGTCGCAGATCGTCCTGCCCGGCGCAGCGGCAATTGGCGGTATGCTGGTGCCGGCGCTGATCTACTGGTTCCTCAACCGCCACAATCCGGCGGCCCTCGATGGCTGGGCGATCCCGACCGCGACAGACATCGCCTTCGCCCTTGGCGTGCTGGCTTTGCTCGGCAAGCGCGTACCGGTGTCGCTGAAGTTGTTCCTGATGACCCTGGCGATAATCGATGACCTCGGCGCCATCGTGATCATCGCGATTTTCTACTCCGGGGAACTGTCGACCCTGTCGCTGGGCTTGGCCGCAGCGTGCATCGCGTCACTGGTGGCAATGAACCGGCTCGGGGTGGTCAAGCTCGGCCCGTACATGATCATCGGTTTGATTTTGTGGGTCTGCGTATTGAAGAGCGGCGTCCACGCGACGCTGGCCGGTGTGACGCTGGCGTTCTGCATCCCGCTGCGCACGAAAAACGCCGAGCCGTCGCCGCTGCTGACACTCGAACACGCGCTGCATCCGTGGGTCGCTTACGGCATTCTGCCGCTGTTCGCCTTCGCCAACGCCGGCCTGTCGCTGAGCGGTGTGACCGTCGAAAGCTTCACCCATCATGTGCCGATGGGCATTGCCGTCGGCCTGCTGCTGGGCAAGACCGTCGGCGTGTTCGGCCTGACCTGGCTCGCGGTCAAAATCGGCATCGCTTCCCTGCCGCAAGGCGCGAACTGGGGCCAGGTGTTGGGCGTGGCGATCCTCTGCGGCATTGGCTTCACCATGAGCCTGTTTGTCGGCTCCCTGGCCTTCGTGCCCGGCGCCAGCGAGTTCGCCGGGATGGATCGGATGGGCATTCTGACCGGCTCGCTATTCGCTGCGTTGATTGGTTATGCGGTGACGTTGGCGGCTAGCAAAAGGAACCCGGCGCTGCCTTCCTGATTCAAAGCGAACAATCCCCACGTCTTTAGAGACGCGTCCTACAGCCACAGATTTCCCGCTTCGTTAACGTCGTGCAGCCCCTTTCGAGGGGCTGCCGATGCATGAACGAAAGGACAATCAGTGGCTGGTCAAAAGGACATTCCCCGGATCCCCAAACCCGGTGAGGGCGACGGACATTTCGTCACCCACCGCTATATGACGGCCAGCGAACTGGCCGAACGGGAAAAACGTCAAAACACCTATGACGCCATGCTGGCACGGCAGGAAGCTTTCGAGCGCAGCCGTGAGATAGCGGCGAAAAAGCCTGCGCCGGAGCGCGCCGGGTGCGTGTTTGCCAAGTCCTGCAAACTGCCGGACGCGATCATTGATTACTCGAATCCTTCAGGGATGGTGCCGACCGATAGCCTGAAAGACTACGGCGAAATCGCCTGGCTCGGCGCCCGCGAAGTGGATGAAGCGGGCCTGCTGAACCTGGAAGCGATCAGTGGCAGCACCGTTCCATTGGAACTCGGCAGGCTCGCCCTGCGAACCCCGGCGCTCGCAACATCAAACATTGCAGCGCTCGGCGCAGGCGGAGCCGCTGCACTCGCCGGTCTGGTCGCTTTGCTCTGGACGCCAACCCTTGGCGACAGCGCCCTGTATACCGAAGAACAACTGCGCAGTCTGAAACAGGCACGGACACGCGTTCGCCTGAGGATCGAGCAACAGGCTGACGGCACCCTCAAGGGCTATGGTTTCTACACGGGTAAGAATCGCGACTGGGAAATGGTCGATGTGGTGCATTTCGCGCCACGCGACAGCCGCTTTGTTGCAGACCTTGGCGAAGGTATTGAACTGATCTGGACACCCGCCGTGGACGGCGCCGACATCCTCGGCATCCCCGCCCTCGAAGCGGCTCCGCAAGCGCCGCATATCTGGGTGTATCCACCGACGAAAGCGGCGGACGGGATTCTGGTGAACCCGGTTTATCCGCCGGAGTATCGGGATTTCATATTGGTGTTTCCGGTCGGGTCGGGGGTTCGGCCGCTTTATATTGTTGTTAACACTCGGGCGAAAGGCACCGCAGAGGCGGGACACACCTACCATCCGGCCCCGGAAACGGAGGAAATTACCGCATTTCCTGACTTGAAAAGAGCAAAAAAGAAAACACCTTTCAACGGTGGGCTTCGTGATCGCTGGATCAATGCAAAGGGCCGAATAATCTACGAATGGGACTATCTGCATGGAGAACTTGAAGCCTACCGCTCAAGTGATGGCAGCCACTTGGGTTCCTTCGACCACATAACCGGCGAGCAAATAGATCCGCCAAAAAAGAACCGCAGTATCAAAAAATACTTGTGAGGAATACATGGGACTCAAAGCCAGACTTGAGTGGTACGACAAGAAAACCGAGATAGGGGAAGGAGAAGAGTTATCCAAAGATTTTGGTGACGATGGCTCTTTGATCGAAGCATTGGGGCTGCCGATCGCCAATAACATCAACATTGGCGGATTTAATGTTAAAACCGAATGGATCGATGTTCTCCAGACCCACTTCAAGCATGCAATCGAATTTTCGTCTTACGACTACCAGATATCGTTTGTCTATCGCGATCGTTGGTAGGAATCAAAAAAAACCCCGACCAGTCACCTGATCGGGATTTTCTTGCACCGCTTGCTCCCGCTTAATGCGAAGACGCTATGAATACAACGAAACCTGGTAAAACGTAAGGATAAGTAATGGAACTACGTCTTGAGTTAATGCCACCACAGCTCGATGAATCGGCCGTAACGGAGCTCGCAGACCTTGCAGCCGAGATTGATGGTGGATGTGAACACCAAACCGTCGTTAAGTTAGCAGAGTTCAATCGGCGGGCAATGACAAACCTGAGGTTCATAGACTTTCAGGGCATATATGGAGGGCAGGATCACGACACATGGGTCCGTCAGATTCTCGCTCAACCCTATGAGAAACACCTGACAGACATCACCTTGCCTGAGCTGGTAGAGCTCGCTCGAAGGGTTATGGAATGTGATGGCGCTGAGCACGCAATTGGCTTTTGGTTGAACATGCTTGAACTCAACCTGCCCAACGAACGAATCAGTGACCTTATTTACTGGCCTGGGGAGTATTTCGGCGACGGAGACAACATGCGGGAGCTGACACCGGAGCAAGTGATCGATATTGCTTTGAAGGAACAGGGCTCTGCTAGAAATTACATCACACCGTCGACCTGACCTCCCACACGACAACAAGTCGAACAATCCCCACGTCTTTAGAGACGCGTCCTACAGCCACAGATTTCCCGCTTCGTTAACGTCGTGCAGCCCCTTTCGAGGGGTTGCCGATGCATGAACGAAAGGACAATCAGTGGCTGGTCAAAAGGACATTCCCCGCATCCCCAAACCCGGTGAGGGCGACGGACATTTCGTCACCCACCGCTATATGACGGCCAGCGAACTGGCCGAGCGCGAACAACGTCAAAAAACCTATGACGCCATGCTGGCACGGCAGGAAGCTTTCGAGCGCAGCCGCGAGATAGCGGCGAAAAAGCCTACGCCGGTGCGCGCCGGCTGCGTGTTCGCCAAATCCTGCAAGCTGCCGGACGCGATCATTGATTACGCGAATCCTTCGGGGATGGTGCCGACCGATAGCCTGAAGGACTACGGCGACATCGCCTGGCTCGGCGCCCGCGAAGTGGACGCTGCGGGCATGCTGCGTCTGGAAGCGATCGGTGGCAGCACCGTGTCGCTGGACCTCGGCAAGCTCGCCCTGCGGATCCCGGCGCTCGCGACATCAAACATCGCAGCGCTCGGCGCAGGCGGAGCCGCTGCACTCGCCGGTCTGGTCGCTTTGTTCTGGACGCCAACCCTTGGCGACAGCGCCCTGTATACCGAAGAACAACTGCGCAGTCTGAAACAGGCGCGGACACGCGTTCGCCTGAGGATCGAACAACAGGCTGACGGCACCCTCAAGGGCTATGGTTTCTACACGGGTAAGAATCGCGACTGGGAAATGGTCGATGTGGTGCATTTCACGCCACGCGACAGCCGCTTTGTTGCAGACCTTGGCGAAGGTATTGAACTGATCTGGACGCCCGCCGTGGACGGCGCCGACGTCCTCGGCATCCCCGCCCTCGAAGCGGCTCCGCAAGCGCCGCATATCTG
Organism: Pseudomonas sp. TWP3-2; assembly: GCF_049897765.1. Lineage (NCBI taxonomy): Bacteria > Pseudomonadati > Pseudomonadota > Gammaproteobacteria > Pseudomonadales > Pseudomonadaceae > Pseudomonas > Pseudomonas sp. TWP3-2. Next base: position 30,824 of record NZ_JAFCWW010000032.1, read on the forward strand.
GGTGTATCCACCGACGAAAGCGGCGGACGGGATTCTGGTGAACCCGGTTTATCCGCCGGAGTATCGGGATTTCATATTGGTTTTTCCGGTGGGATCAGGAGTTCGGCCGGTTTACATTGTGGTGAATTTGTCACATGGCGACTACCACCAAAAACCCAACAACTTGCCTGCATATCCCGATGCCCGCTGGGCCACACCAAAAACGCCAATAAAAGGTGGTGGTGGGTTACGTCCGCGCTGGAAAGATAGAGGCGGCATAATTTATGAATGGGACTTTCGACATGGGGCAATAGAAAAATACACAAAGCGTGGAAAACATTTGGGTGAGTTCAACCACGAAACAGGAGAACAGACGAAACCAGCGGATCCGACGAGGTGGGTAGAACCATGACACATCGAATAATGGGAGTTAAAACAGGGGAGGATTTTCCTCTCTATGAGCAGACCATCTCCATCGCTACTTTGGACCTGAAGCGAATTATGGGTTGGAGGAATGATGAGGATTCTCTGCATGACTACAAACTGACGTCACAACAGATTATTGATATTGAAAAAGCATGCGCCTTGAGTCTTCCGCCAGATCTTGACTTGTACCTAACATCACAACTCTGAGCGGACTGATACTCACTGACATCGAAAGCTTGAACAAACAAAAAACCCCGACCAGTCACCTGATCGGGGTTTTCTTTTACCGCTCGTTCCCGCTTAGTGCGAAACGCGGCTGGTCCCGTCAACAGTCGAAATCCGTACCCGCTCGCCAACGCGGAACACTTCATTTTCCTGAACCTGCTGCACATAGGCGCGCATGCTGCCGTCGTCTTCGCGCACGGTGATTTCCACGCCTTGCGTACGGGTCAGGCCTTCTTCGGTAGCCGAACCCAGCAGACCACCGGCCACTGCGCCGATCACCGCTGCAACGATACTGCCGCGACCACCGCCGATGGCGCTGCCGCCAACGCCGCCGACCACTGCACCGGCTGCGCCGCCAATCGGAGTCTTGGTGCCTTCGATTTTCACCGGTCGCAGGGATTCGATGGTGCCCATGCGAATCGTCTGCACACGACGCGCTTCGTCACGGGAGTAGGAGTCACCGGTCAGGCTCGATTGGCAGCCAGTGAGCAACATCGCCATCGTGGAAAAGGAAGCAACCAGCAGAACAGACTTACGCATAGCATCAACTCCAAAAGGACAGGTATTCATTAAACTCCGCAGCTTGGCGCGTGTCACGGCGCTGCGCGGATAAAATGGGTTTCATTCAGGCCTGGTACAGGGCCTTGCACGAAGTCACCCAACAGTAGCGCCAAATTCGACAACCTGCACCGTTGCGAGCCGCTGTTAAGGCTATCCCGCTCGGTAGACTGCTCAGGGTGCCAGTCGTTCAAGAATCCAGTCGGTGCCCTGCGAGCGGTAGTTGAGGCGATCATGCAGACGGCTCGAACGGCCCTGCCAGAACTCGATGCGCTCCGGCAGCAAGCGGTATCCGCCCCAATGTTGCGGGCAGTCGGGCTGGGTATCGCTGAAGCGTTGCTCGGTAGCCTTGAGCAGATCTTCCAGTTCACCACGGCCGTTGATCACCCGGCTCTGCGGTGAAGCCCAGGCGCCGAGACGGCTGCCCAGCGGACGTACCTGATAATAAGCATCGGACTCTTCAGGCGTGACCTTGACCACCCGCCCCTCGATGCGCACCTGACGTTCCAGCGTCGGCCAGAAGAACGTCATGGCGGCAAACGGATTGACCGCCAGATGCTGCCCCTTGGCACTTTCGTAGTTGGTGAAAAAGGTGAAGCCCTGCGCGTCCAGGCCCTTGAGCAGCAGAATGCGGCAATGCGGACGTCCGTCCGCATCGACCGTGGCCAGGGTCATGGCGTTGGCCTCCACCGGTGCCTGTTCGGTTTTCACCGCGTCGGCGAACCACTGGTGAAACAGCGCGAACGGCTCGGCCGGGGCTTGCGCCTCGGTCAGGCCATCACGGGTGTAATCACGACGCATATCTGCCAGGGCCTGGGTCATGGCGCATTCCTTTTCGTTAGCGGATTACTTCTTCGCGGCATCGGCAGCGGCGACTTTCTTGTCGGTCGCGGCGGCTTTGGCTGGAGCGGTCTTTTTCGCTGGCGCTTTGGCCGGGGCCTTCTTGGCTGGAGCCTTGGCTGCGGCCTTCTTCGCTGGAGCCTTTTTCGTGGCTGGCACAGCGGCTTTCTTGACGGCCGGTGCCGGAGTCACTGGTTTGGCGACTGGCTTGACGTCCTGCGCAGCGACCATGGTCACTGGTTTCGGGGCTGGCATGTTGTACTTGCTGAGCAGCGCAACCATGGTGTTCTGCGGGGTTACCAGCAATTCGACACGACGGTTCAGGGCACGGCCTTCAACGCTGTCGTTGGCCGCACGCGGCGCTTCGGAACCCATGCCACGCAGCATCAGGCGATCACGCTGCAAGCCGCTGAGACGGAAAATCGCCGCGATGGCCTGGGCACGCTCCTGGCTCAATTTGGTGTTGGCCGGCGCCGCGCCAGAGCTGTCGCTGTGACCGAGCACCAGTACCGCGGTTTTCGGATCGGCTTCAAGGATTTTTGCCACGCGAGTGAACGGGCCAAGGGTGACCGGCAGCAGCATGGCCGGGCGGTCCGGGTTGAACGAGCCTTCGACCGGCGCAGTCACCACCAGCACATTGTCCCGGCGTTCGAGCTGCAGATTGCTGTCCTTGATCGCGGTACGCAGACGTGGTTCGTAATCGTCGAGCCAGGCTTGGGTAACTTTCGGGTCCGGCATTGGCACTACTTTGGCGGTTGGCTGATCCTTGCCGCCGAACGGCCACCACCATTTGCCACCGGCGTCGGCTTCAGCCTTGGCGACGGCGACCGGTTGGGCTTCGGGTTTCACTTCAGGCTTGGCATCGGCCTTTGCGGTGTCGTCCGAACCAAACGGCCAGTACCAAGGATTGCTGCTTTCAGCCTTGGCCACAGGCGCGGTAGCGGCAGGCTTCAGCGGAGCCGGAGCCGCTGCTGGCTCTTTGGCCGCGACCTTGTCGGAAGAACCGAACGGCCACCAGCTGCCGCCATCGGCGTCATTCGCTGGGGTCTGAGCACAACCGGTAATCGCAAAACACAGGGCCAGGGCGAGAGTTTGTTTGGACGACATTGGAAACCCACAAAATGAAGTAAAGGAAAATCAGAGCACTTTCGCCCGGATAAACAGACGCTTTGAATCGAAAAACTGCATGAGGTTCCGGCCCTGGAGCCTCAGTTGAAACTTTACAGACAAGTGGCAAGTACCCGCGCAAGCTTCTGCGCACGCGGATCCATCAAAACGTATGGCCCAAGGGTATTTGTCACGAAACCGAAGGCGACATCATGCTCCGGATCAGCAAAACCGATGGACCCGCCCGCCCCCGGGTGACCGAACGCGCGCGGGCCGAGGCCGTAAGTCGCGTTTGGCACGTCAGGTTGATCGAGCATGCAACCCAGGCCGAAACGGGTCTGGGTCAGCAGAGTCTTGTCATCGCCGAGGCTGTGTTCGCGGGTCAGCTCGTCGAGCATTTCGCTTTCCAGCAGGCTGCCGTCGAGCAGACCGGCGTAGAAGCCGGCCAGACTGCGCGCATTGCCGTGGCCGTTGGCCGCCGGTTGCTGCATGCGCTGCCATTCCGCTTTGTTGGTGCTGGTCAGCACTGAAGGCGGATTGGTGAAGGCACGGGTAGTCATGGCGGTCGGTTCGCGCATGGTCACTTGCAGCAGGCGCTGGGCCGCGGCGTCGCCGCTATTGCCCTTGCCGCGGGCGATGTGGGCCACGCGGTGGAATTCTTCGTCAGCCAGGCCGACATGGAAATCCAGCCCCAGCGGTTTGGCCACTCGCGCGACGATCGATTCGCCCGGCCCACGGCCATCAGCGCGACGCAACAATTCGCCGACCAGCCAACCGTAAGTGATCGCGGCATAACCATGACCGGTACCCGGCGCCCACCATGGCGCTTCGCCCGCGAGGGCATCGACCATGGTTTGCCACTCGTACAAGGCTTCTGGCGCCAGCAGTTCACGCAGGGCTGGCAGTCCGGCCTGGTGGCAGAGCAATTGGCGCAGGGTTACAGATTCTTTGCCGGCAGCAGCGAATTCCGGCCAATAACGCGCGACCGGAGCGTCGAGTTGCAGCTTGCCTTCGGCGACCAGTTGCAGCGCGGTGACGGCGGTGAAAGTCTTGGTGCAGGAGAACAGATTGGCGATGGTGTCGCTGTGCCAGGCTTCAGCGCCGTCCTTGTCGGACGTGCCGGCCCAGAGATCGATAACGGTTTCCCCGCCGACCTGAATGCACAAGGCTGCACCGCGTTCCTGGGGATCTTCGAACAGTGCGGCGAAAGCTTCGCGCACTGCTTCGAACTGAAGCTCGTAATGTCCCTGAATCTGCACCCGCAACTCCCCTTCGAAAACGCTCTACAAAGTGGCCCGCATTGTTCCAGCCCTTGAGGGTTTTGGGAACAGCTGTGGGCCGGGCGGTCGCAGGCCTGAGCCTGCGCCATTTGTGATCACTGGCCTTTGCCCGAATGCCCACCGACGTGCCCGGCACCCTGCCCCGGGCCCTTTCCGGCGTCGGCTTTGCGTCCGCCCTCGGCGTCGTGGCTGGCCTTGTCGGCGGTCTGCGCGGCTTTTTCAGCTTCTTTCGCCAACTGATCAACCGTCGCCAGATTGCTCTTGCGCACTGCCTCGACAAAGCCCTGGAACGGCAGATCGGTCACGCCGACCAGGCCAAAGTGGCCATTCTCGCCATCGAGCAAACGCCCGGTCACTGGTTGATCGAGATACTGGAACCAGTGCACGCCGACAATCGACGGTTCACTCAAGGCATGCTTGAGGAAGTTCGCATAGGCCGCGCCGCGATCTTCTTCTTTGGCCAATTGCGTCACGCCGCCCCAGAACGGACCACGATCAGTCGAGCCGAAGTTGAACTCGGTGATCAGCACCGGTTTGTCCAGATTGCGCAGCACGGCGAAGTCGTAACCGTCCTGCGGTTGCAGGGTGTACATGTTGAAACTCAGCACGTCGCAATATTGCGCACAGGCGTTCACGGCTTCCGGGGTGCTGCTGGCGAAGCGGCCGCCGAGCAGCAACTGATTCGGTGCGTGCCATTTCAGCGAGTCGGAAATGGTCTTGAAGTAGGTATCGGCAAATACCTGCTGGAAGTATTTGAAATCGGCTTCGATTTCCGGGTGTTCAGCGCTCGGCAGTGGCGGCACAAAACCCGGATCTTCCATCAATTCCCACGCCGGTAGATCGATGCCCCAAGCCTTGGACAATCCCGCCTGATTGCGGTACTTGTCACGCAACTGCTTGAGAAACGCACGCTTGGCCGGCACGTCGGTGGTCATCTTCAAGGTGCCATAAGCCAGCGCATAGCGCGCTTTCGGATCGGCGCCCGCGCCGGCCCAGGCCAGTTCGTTGTCGGCGAAGTAGCCGATCAGCCACGGATCGTCGCGGTGGTCGCGAGCAGCGATGGCCACGGCGCGTTCGGTGGCCATGGCGAAACGCGGGTCAAACGGATCGGGCATGGCGCCCCACCAGTCATTGCCGGTGCTGATGCTGGTGTAGTCGCCGACGATCGACAGCGGCAAGGTGTACGGCACACGTTCGGCGTCGCCGAGCGTGTCCTCGCTCCAGTTGCCAACGGTGTTGAAACCCCAGGCTTGCAAGCGATCAAGGGTGTGATGGGTCCAGCGCGGTTCGTCGAACGTGGCTTTGCACGGCGCGGCGGCGGGCTGCTGAGGTGTCGCAGTCTTGGCCGACTCGGCGACTCCGGCATTCGGTTGTTCAGACGCGGCCACCGGCTCGGCGGCGTTGACCGTCGTTTCCTCGGCCGCACTGGCCTTGGCTGCTGCCGCGACCCCAGCCTTGCTGTCGCTATCGGATTTGCACGGTTCGCCATACAGGCGTTGCAGGTTGGCGCCGTAGAAATCGTACCAGCGCCCGGCGTTATAGCTGCGCCCCTGATCGACGCCGTTGCCGCCACGGTTGTCGCCTTCGCCAAAGTGGCTGGCCAGTGGCTCGTCGGCTTTGGGCAGGGATTCGAACATCCACTCGCGCCCGGCCACGTAAGTCTGGTTGACCTCGGGGCTGACGGTGTTCACGCCAAGGGAATAGAACGGGTGGCCTTCCGGCGTCACCAGATACCAGCGGCCGTCACGTTTTTCCGTACGGAAGAAGCCGCTGGCCTTGAACGCCGGGCCTTTGCTCCAGCCGCCAAACTTGTCCAGCGAGGATTTGTCGCGCTCGGCCAGCCAGGTTTTCAGCTGTTGCTGTTCTTTGCTGGCGGCGGATTTCAGTTGTTCGTCACTGGCGACTTTTTCCGGCCACTTGCTGCGGGTCGACTGACCGTAGGCGTCGACCAGATTGCCATACGCAGCTTTGATCACCGCATCGCCGTTCTGCACGCCGAAGCGCTCGAGCAGCAGACTCTGCGCGGCTTTCGGCTGATCCATCGACAGGCTCACCGACACCACATTGCTGCGGTCCAGTTCACCGCTGCTGCTTGCCAGCAAAATCCGCTGTCCATCGAGGGTGATCGGCATCGGCGGCCCGGCCTTCATCCCTTGGCTGAGCGGCGAGTTCGCAACCAATGGCACCAGCAACGTCTGCGCCGGGCCAGCCGGCAGATCGACGCGGCTGACCAAGGTCTTGCCATCGTTGCTCTGAATCTGCACGTAAACCGTCACCGCCCAGTTCATCGCACTCTGCACACGCAGACTCATCATCCCCGACTGCGACCAGTCCCACGCACCAGTCTGCGGCGTCAGACGCAAGGTTGGCCGCTCGACCGGATTGAACGTGACCCGGCGCAGCACTTCGCCCTCGGCGGTCTGCTCGGCATTGGCCTGTGGCAGATCGGCGTTTTCGGTGACCACTTTGACCACATCGGCCGGGCGCACAAAGTTGAACAGCGTCTGCTGAGCGGCAGGCGCTGCCAGCAGAGGGGCGGCGAAGATCAAGGCAAAAACGGCAGGCAGCGAACGGCGGATCATAAGAACGGAGTTCTCCCTAACGACCAACAATGGCCAATGGAAAAGCGATGGCAGAGAGATAGACAACACGGCGGGCAAAACTGCCCACCGATGTCTCAGGATATTTCACGACGGAAAGGAGGCAATGCATTGAGGATCGCCTTGCCATAGCGCTGGGTGACCAGCCGCCGATCAAGCAAGGTGATGGTGCCGCGATCTTCTTCGGTGCGCAGCAGTCGGCCGCAGGCCTGAACCAGCTTCAGCGAAGCATCCGGCACCGAGATCTCCATGAACGGATTACCGCCACGGGCTTCGATCCACTCGGCCAGTGCGGCTTCGACCGGATCATCCGGCACCGAGAACGGGATCTTCGCGATCACGACGTGCTCGCAATACGCGCCGGGCAAATCCACGCCTTCAGCGAAACTCGCCAGGCCAAACAGTACGCTGGAATCGCCGCCATCGACCCGCGCCTTGTGCTTGTTCAGGGTTTCCTGTTTCGACAGGTTGCCTTGAATGAACACTTGCTTGCGCCAGTCGCGGTCGAGGCCGTCGAACACGTCCTGCATCTGTTTGCGTGAAGAGAACAGCACCAGCGTGCCGCGCGAGCCTTCGACCAGATCCGGCAGATCACGGATGATCGCCGCGGTGTGCGCGGCGGCATCGCGCGGATCGGCCTTCAGATCCGGCACCCGCAGCACGCCGGCATCAGCGTGATGGAATGGGCTCGGCACGACAGCGGTGACGGCTTTTTTCGGCAGACCGGCGCGCATGCGGAAACGGTCGAAGGTGCCGAGAGCGGTCAGCGTCGCCGAGGTCACCAGACAGCCATACGCCACGTTCCACAGATTGCGCCGAAGCATTTCCGCCGCCAGGATCGGGCTGGCATTGACCTCGATGTCGAACAGCGAACCACTTTCAGCCAAGGTCAGCCAACGCGCCATCGGCGGGTTGTCTTCCGGGTCTTCGACGGTGAACGCCGTCCACAGCTCCCAGTTGCCGGAGGCGCGCGACAGCAGACTGCCGAACAGCGGATACCATTCCTCGGCCTGATTGCTGGCGATGCCGATGTTGACCTCGCCGTCCATGCCTTCCTTGAGCAGGTCGGTAAGACGCGTAAACAGATCGGTGAGACGGGAAAAGCCCTTCTTCAGCTCGATGCCCATTTCGCGCATATGGTCAGGGATCACCCCGCCGACAAAGCGGTGGCGCGGCCGCTCGCGGCCTTCGACGTCTTCACCGGGCTTGAAATCGGCGACCTGCTCGCAGGCACTGAACATGAATTGCTGCTGAGTCTTGATCTCGCGCGCCAGCTCCGGCACTTGCTCGATCAACTTGCCCAGATCGCCCGGCAGCGGATGCTGGGCGAGCAATTTGGTGAGGTTCTTGGCGGTGGTTTCCAGCCAGTCGGCGGTCGAGCGCAGGCGCGTGTAGTGCGCGAAGTGACCGATGGCCTTGTCCGGCAAATGGTGGCCTTCGTCGAACACGTAAATAGTGTCGCGCGGATCGGGCAACACTGCCCCGCCGCCGAGCGCCAGGTCGGCCAGCACCATGTCGTGGTTGGTGACGATCACGTCAACCTTGCCCATGCCTTCGCGGGCCTTGTAGAAGGCGCACTGGCCGAAGTTCGGGCAATGGCGGTTGGTGCACTGGCTGTGATCGGTGGTCAGGCGCGCCCAGTCGGCGTCTTCCAGCGCGGTCGACCAACTGTCACGGTCGCCGTCCCACTTATTGCCGGCGAGCTTCTCGATCATGCTGGTGAACAGCTTCTGACTGGCCTCGTCGACCTCGATCTTGAAGCCTTCTTCTTCGAACAGCTGCGCGGTGGCGGTTTGCGCGTGGCCTTCCTGCAACAACATGTCGAGCTTGGACAGGCACATGTAGCGGCCACGGCCCTTGGCCAGGGCGAAGGTGAAGCTCAGCCCGCTGTTGCGCATCAGGTCGGGCAGATCCTTGTAGACGATCTGCTCTTGCAGGGCGACGGTCGCGGTGGCGATCACCAGACGCTTGCCGGCGGCCTTGGCCGTCGGGATCGCCGCCATGCTGTAGGCCACGGTCTTGCCGGTACCGGTGCCGGCTTCCACCGCAACAATCGCGGGGTCGCCACTGCGCCGGCCTTCGTCGTCGGTGTCGATATCCCCGAGGACTTTGGCGATTTCGGCGATCATCAGGCGTTGGCCGTAACGCGGCTTGAGGCTCTTGGCTTCAAGAAAACGCGTGTAGGCGCCCTGGATCGTGGTTTTGAGTTCAGTGCTGATCATGTGTCGTCGGGCGCAAAAACGCTGGATAAATTTTCAGTGGTTCGGATCGGCGGCTATCATACCCCGCGAATCGATCCTGCGCAGAACGGAGTACCCCAATGACACCTTTTAGCATCGTTTATCCGATCCATTTGCTGGCGGCGCTGGTGTGGGTCGGCGGCATGTTTTTCGCCTGGATGGTCTTGCGCCCCGCGGCTATGAAGGCTCTGGACGGCCCCGCCCGACTGACGCTGTGGGTGCAAGTGTTTCAAGGTTTTTTCCGTTGGGTGTGGGTCGCGGTGATCGTGTTGCCGATCAGCGGCGTGGGCATGTTGCATTTGCAGGGCGTCGGATTTGAGACCGCGCCGAAATATGTGCAGGTGATGATCGGGCTGTACATCGTCATGACGGCGCTGTTCATCCGGATTCAGGGCTTGATGCTGCCGGAGTTGCGCGTGGCGGTTGAAGCGAAGGACTGGCCGGCGGGTGCTGCGGTGCTCGGGCGGATTCGGCGGGTGGTGGGGATTAATTTGTTGGTGGGGGTGGTGTTGGTGGGAATTGCTGGTGCGCGGCCGATGTATTGACAATCAAAAGCAAAAGCCCCTCACCCTAGCCCTCTCCCGGAGGGAGAGGGGACTGATTGGGGGATATTCAGGAAGTACGCCGACTTGAATGAAATCTGCCGAATCCATAATCGCCACGATTTTTCAGGTCGATGTTTGACGCCAGACACTTCGGTCGGCCCCCTCTCCCTCTGGGAGAGGGCTGGGGTGGGTAAATACCGGGTACATCCTTTACGTTTGAGACCGGGGACATGGTTTACAGGTATCAATCATGGTCAGGAGGTGCTGACCATGCCCTGGAATCAAGAGTCC
>NZ_JAFCWW010000033.1:0-36668 GCF_049897765.1 Pseudomonas sp. TWP3-2
TCAGCAGTGAAACGATGCATCGCCGATGGTAGTGTGGGGTTTCCCCATGTGAGAGTAGGTCATCGTCAAGATTAAATTCCGAAACCCCAATTGCGAAAGCAGTTGGGGTTTTGTTTTGCCTGCGAAAAAGTGCTCGAATTCCATCCTCCCGCCGTCGCCACTCCAACCATTCAGGGAATTCTCTCTGAAGGACTGCCGGGTTTTTGGTATGGTGCAGCTCGTTTTTTAACGGACTGACGTCATGCCCAAGGATCGGCGTTCATTTTTCAAAGAGTTGCTGCAGAAATGCCTGAACCAATACCCATCAAGGATCACGAGAAAGAGACGCGGCTGGTCAACAAGCGGCTGATCGCTTGCGCCTTGCTCGTCTTTGCGATCAGCTGCGCGCTGGTGGTGCGCCTGTACATCCTGCAAGTTGTGGAATTCGACTACCACTCAACCATCTCCGAGAACAATCGTGTTCATGTCCTGCCGATTCCCCCGACACGTGGCCTGATCTACGATCGCAACGGCGTGCTGCTCGCGGATAACCGCCCAAGCTACAACCTGACCATCACCCGCGAGCGCGCCGACAACGTCAATCAAGAACTGGACGAAGTCATCAGCCTGTTGCACCTCCCGAGTGAAGATCGCTCGGTGTTCGACAAGGCCATGAAGCAATCGCGCCATCCGTTCACGCCGGTGACGTTGTTCTATGAACTTACCGAAGAGCAGATCGCTGTGTTGGCGGTCAACGAGTTTCGTCTGCCAGGTTTGGACGTCGAGCCGCAGTTCGTTCGTAACTACCCACTGGGTGCGCACTTCGCGCATTCCATCGGCTACGTCGGCCGCATCAACGAAAAAGAATCCAAGATCCTCGACTCCGTTGAATACCGCGGCACCCAGTCCATCGGCAAAACCGGTATCGAAAGATTCTACGAGCCTCAGTTGCACGGCCACGTCGGTTACGAAGAAGTAGAAACCAACGCGCAGGGCCGCGTACTCAGAGTGCTCAAACACACCGACCCGATACCCGGCAAAAACATCGTCCTGAGCCTTGACGTCAAATTGCAGCAAGCCGCTGAAGCTGCGTTGGGTGATCGTCGTGGATCGGTAGTCGCGCTGGATCCTTCGACCGGCGAAGTGCTGGCCATGGTCAGCAATCCAAGCTTTGATCCGAATCTTTTTGTCACCGGCATCAGTTCGAAGGAATATTCGGCACTACGCGATTCCATCGACCGTCCGCTGTTCAATCGCGTGCTGCGCGGCCTTTACGCGCCGGGTTCGACCATCAAGCCAGAGGTGGCGATTGCCGGACTTGATTCTGGTGTTGTCACCCCGCAGACCCGCGTCTTCGATCCAGGCTATTACCAACTACCGGATTTCGATCACAAGTACCGCAACTGGAACCACAGCGGCGACGGTTGGGTGGATATGGACGCAGCGATCATGCGCTCCAACGACACCTACTTCTACGACTTGGCGCACAAGCTCGGCATTGATCGTCTGCACGATTACATGGCGATGTTCGGCTTGGGCGAAAAGGTCTCGCTGGATATGTTCGAAGAGTCTTCCGGTCTGATGCCGTCTCAAGCCTGGAAACGCGCAACCCGTCGCCAAGCCTGGTTCCCCGGTGAGACGGTGATTCTCGGCATCGGTCAGGGCTACATGCAAGTCACGCCGCTACAACTGGCCCAGGCCACCGCTCTGATCGCCAACAAAGGCGTGTGGAACCGTCCACATCTGGCGAAAACCGTCGACGGCGTAGCGCCAGTGGACGAACACCCGATGCCGAACATCCTGCTCAAGGACCCGCGCGACTGGGAGCAGGTCAACCACGGTATGCAGATGGTCATGCACGACGCCCGCGGCATTGCGCGGGCAGCAGCGGCCGGCGCGCAATATCGCATCGCTGGCAAGAGCGGTACCGCGCAAGTGGTGGCGATCAAGCAGGGTGAGCGTTACAACCGTGCGAAAACCCTCGAACGTCACCGCGACAACGCCTTGTTCGTTGGGTTTGCCCCGGCCGAGCATCCGAAGATCGCAATATCAGTGATGATCGAAAACGGCGAGGCGGGTGGTCGTGTTGCCGGCCCTGTCGTGCGAAAGATCATGGACGCCTGGCTGCTCGATCAGGATGGTCACCTCAAGCCGCAATATGCAGCCCCTGCCAAAGCACCCGGTGATCCTCACGTTTAGCTCTGAACGTCATGCAGAGTGAGGAAGGCCCTCAAGCAGTAGCGATGATCAGGCGCCGGGTACCGGGCAGCTCATGTCACCCTCTTCGCACTTCAAATACTGCTTGAGAGCCTCGGTTCTGACCTTGGTTACCCCGGTGATGCAGTTATTGAGGATCAGCGGGTAAACACTCCCACCTTCAACTCCCGATGCGGAAAACTTGCATTCGGCATCCCGAAATCCAATCCACGCCTTCTGTGCGCTTACCAGCAGCTTTTTGCTGTCTGGATTGTCCTTCAATCGCGCGATGATCTGCTGATACACCGTGTTCAGTTCTTTGTCCGCCGCTTTGTTTTCCTGCGATGCACACTGATTCATGGTCGCCTGATCACTGGCATGGGCGCAGTCGACGGCTGCATGGGCGAGGGGGATCAAGAATAATGGTGTCAAAGTCAGCAGCAGGCGTGGGGACATGGAGCATCTCTCTGTCAAAGTCTGGAAAGGCATGCATGGCAGGCTCAGCAGCGCCAAGCACAAGCTGGTATTTCGCTAGAGCTGCATGCTCAACTCCGGGGGGATCGTTGGTGTAATCACTGAGTCTACACAAGTCCCGTATTCTGCTTGCTTAACAATGTCCGCGCAGTCTCGATGCGTCGAACAGCTGTTCCGCGATCGCCGCGATGTCTTCACCCTCATGCAATTGTGCCAACCAGTTGGACGGTATTGCGCGGACTCCATAATAAGCCCCCGCCAATTGACCAACGATAGCAGCGGTGGTGTCGGCGTCATCCCCCAGATTGGCCGCTTGCAGGACTGCCTCAGCGAAGCTCTCTGTGTGCTGGAAACACCACAGCGCTGCTTCCAGAGAGTCCACGCTGTAGCCGCTGCCGCGTATTTCACTCAGGTTTTTTTCCAGGTAATCACCATGTGCAATCGCGGCAACTTTTGGTTGGCTGAAGACTGTGTGCGGCAGGCTGCGCAGGTCGGCCTTTGAAGCCCCTTGCAGTGCCTTGCCGATCAGTTCTGCAAACAATTCGCAGCACTCGATAGCCTCGGGCGCGCCGTGCGTGGTTCGCGAACTCTCAGCCGCGAACTGTTTGATTGGCAGCATCTCGGGAAAGTAAAACAGAACGACCGGTACCAGACGCATCAGTGAACCATTGCCGGCGGTGTCGGGATCGGTGGAGCCAGCGAAAGGCTCTCCCGTATTTTGATAACGGGCCAGCGCCCGGCTCACTGTCATACCGATGTCGAAGCATTCGCCGGTCGAACTCAGATAACCCCACTGCCACCAATTGAGATAACGCCCCATCTGATCAGCTGCGTCGAACGCGTTTTTATTCAACAGACTTTCTGCGAGGCATAACGCCATCGAGGTGTCATCGGTCCATTGACCCGGCTTCAGGCGGAAGGGCCCACCACCGACCATGTCGGTCAGCGGCTGGAACGAACCGCGCGGCTGGAATTCGACAGTGGTTCCCACTGCGTCGCCGCAAGCCAGCCCGAGCAGGGCGCCACGGTAGCGTTCGAGAAGGGAAGGCTGCATGGTTACATCCTTGTGTTGTGCAAAATCGCTAGAAACGGTAGCAGGTTCGACGCTAAGAATTGCTCACAATCTGCAAAACAGGCGCCAGTTAATGCCGCCAGATGTTTCCTTGAAGCGAGCCTGTTGCACTGGATTGATACAACTTCAGGTTGGACATGTGGTCATACAAGCCTACTGTTCAGAACAGGAGGTGACGTATGAAACCAGTACCTAATAGCTTTGAACGGAAAATCACGCTCAAGTCGCCGCGCTCTCATGTCTGGCGCGCTCTGGTGGATGCCGAGGCGTTCGGCCAGTGGTTTGGCGTTGCGCTGGAGGGCCGGCGGTTTATCGCCGGCGAGTGGACACAGGGGCAAGTCACTTACCCTGGTTATGAGCATGTGCTGTGGAATGTGCTGGTCGAGCGAGTCGAGCCGCAGCAGTTGTTTTCCTTTCGCTGGCATCCGTATGCGGTGAATCCGAAGATCGACTATTCGCAGGAGCCGACCACCCTGGTCAAGTTCGAACTTGAAGACTACGAGGAAGGCACGCTGCTCAAGGTCTCCGAGTCGGGTTTCGCGCATATTCCCGACATTCGTCAGAAAGAGGCGTACTACATGGATAGCCGTGGCTGGGAAGAGCAATTGAGTCGACTTGAGCATTTCCTGACCGAGAGTGCCCGCGAACGTGAAGGTGGCTGAACTCGATGTGTTTGATGTGTGGCTGAGGCGCTGGGCATTGGTGCCGGACGGCGCGCCGATAATCACACCAGGTAGTCGTCTGTTACCGGTGCGTCAGGGCAATACGCCCGCCATGCTCAAATTGGCAGTGGATGCCGAGGAGAAATACGGCAATCTGCTGATGACCTGGTGGGCAGGCGACGGCACCGCTCGGGTGCTCGCTCATTTTGCGGATGCTTTGCTGCTGGAGCGCGCCACGGGCAAGCGCTCGCTAATGCATATGGCGCTCAACGATCACGATGATGAAGCCACCAGGATCATGTGTATGGCTCTGGCGCGGTTACATGCGCCGCGCCCGACGCCACCCCCGCAACTGGTCGAGCTGGAGACGTGGTTTGCCTCGCTGACCTCCGCTGCGGCTCAACACGGCGGGCTTTACGCCCGCAGCCTGCAAACTGCGGAAGCCTTGCTCGCCAATCCTCAGGACGTTGTCGTGCTGCACGGCGACATGCACCACGACAACGTTCTCGATTTCGGTCCGCGCGGCTGGTTGGCCATCGACCCTAAACGCGTCCGGGGTGAGCGCGGTTATGACTACGCCAACCTGATCTGCAACCCGGAGCTGCCGACCGCCACCGATCCCGAGCGTTTCCTGCGACAAATAAAAGTCATCGTCGAGGCAGCCGCGCTGGATCGTGAAAGGTTGCTGCAATGGGTGCTGGCATTCGCCGGATTATCCGCTGCGTGGTTTCTGGAGGATGATGATCAAAAAGCGGCTGCCGGACAGCTGCAGGTCGCAAAACTCGCGGCTTCGGCGCTTGAGGCCTGACATCCCTAGGGGTTTACGGAAGGAGCGCTATAGCGAATGTCTTACACGCGATGGTAGCTTTGACGACTATTGCCGATTGGATCCAGCGCGTAATCTAGCTACATCAACTGAAGCACAGGGAGTGTTTCAGGATCATGGATGATCGACCATTAGCAAGGATCGCTGCCGACAGGGAGTCGATAATGGTCTTGGGAAAACCCGCTTCGGCGGGTTTTTTTTCGTCTGTCGAAAAATGTCCGTCCCAAACAACAAACACCGCCAATTGGCGGTGTTTGCGTATCTGGTTGTTTTATGAAGCGATCAATTGGCGCAACACGTAATGCAAAATCCCGCCAGCCTTGAAGTATTCCACCTCATTCAACGTATCAATCCGGCACAACACCTCGACTTTTTCCTGGCGCCCATCTTCGCGGGTGATCACCAGCGGCAGATTCATCCGGGGCGTCAGCTCGACACCTGTCAGCCCCTGAATCTCGAAGGTCTCCTTGCCCGTGAGGTTAAGGCTCTTGCGGTTCTGATCCAGTTTGAACTGCAGCGGCAACACACCCATGCCCACCAGGTTAGAACGATGGATGCGCTCAAAGCTTTCAGCGATCACCGCTTTCACGCCAAGCAGATTGGTGCCTTTAGCCGCCCAGTCACGACTGGAGCCAGTGCCGTATTCCTGGCCGGCAACCACCACCAGCGGCGTGCCCGAGGCTTGATAGCGCATAGCTGCGTCGTAAATCGGCAGTTTCTCCCCGGTCGGAATATAGATCGTGTTGCCACCTTCTTCGCCGCCGAGCATCTCGTTACGGATGCGGATATTGGCAAAGGTGCCACGCATCATCACCTCATGATTTCCTCGACGTGAGCCGTAAGAGTTGAAGTCGCGCGGCTCCACACCTTTCTCACGCAAGTACCGCCCGGCGGGACTATCAGTCTTGATGTTGCCGGCAGGGGAGATGTGGTCGGTGGTCACCGAGTCGCCGAGCAGCGCCAGTACGCGTGCACCTTGCACATCCTTGATCACCGGCAACGGTCCGCCAATGTCATCGAAAAAAGGTGGGTGCTGGATGTACGTCGAATCGTCCTGCCACACATAGGTCGCCGCTTGCGGCACTTCGATGGCTTGCCACTGTTCGTCGCCGGCAAACACTTCGGCATATTCCTTGTGGAACATCGCGGTGCTGACCTGGCTGACCGCATCGGCGATCTCTTTACTGCTCGGCCAGATATCGCGCAGATACACCGGATTGCCCTGTTGATCATTGCCCAGCGGTTCGCTGCTGATATCAGTGCGCACGCTGCCGGCCAGGGCGTAAGCGACTACCAAGGGTGGTGAGGCCAGCCAGTTGGTTTTCACCAGTGGATGCACTCGACCTTCAAAGTTGCGATTACCGGACAGCACCGAAGCCACGGCGAGGTCGGCTTTCTGGATAGCTTTCTCGATCGGCTCCGGCAGCGGCCCGGAATTGCCGATGCAGGTGGTGCAGCCGTAACCGACCAGAGAGAACCCCAACTGATCGAGATACTGCGTCAGCCCGGCTGCCTTGTAGTAATCGGTCACCACTTTCGAACCCGGCGCCAGCGAAGTCTTGACCCACGGTTTGCGCGTCAGGCCTTTCTCCACGGCTTTTTTCGCCAGCAGACCGGCGGCCATCATCACGCTCGGGTTCGAGGTGTTGGTGCAGGAAGTGATCGCGGCGATCACCACCGCGCCGTTTTTCAGGCGATAGGTGCGCCCTTCAGACTCGTAATCAGTTTCGCCGACCAGATCGGCATTACCCACCGCGACACCGCCGCCGCCTTCGCTTTCCAGGCGTCCTTCTTCTTTGCTGGTCGGTTTGAATTGCAGGTCGAGAAAGTCGCTGAAGGCTTGTGCG
This sequence comes from Pseudomonas sp. TWP3-2, assembly GCF_049897765.1. Classification (NCBI taxonomy): domain Bacteria; kingdom Pseudomonadati; phylum Pseudomonadota; class Gammaproteobacteria; order Pseudomonadales; family Pseudomonadaceae; genus Pseudomonas; species Pseudomonas sp. TWP3-2. The sequence continues at coordinate 7,057 of NZ_JAFCWW010000033.1, forward strand.
ACATTCGGCAGCGAAACCCGGTCCTGCGGACGTTTCGGCCCGGCGAGGCTGGCCTCGACGCTGCCCATGTCCAGCGCCAAGCTATCGGTGAACACTGGTTCCTGACCGGGCAAGCGCCACAGCCCCTGCGCCTTGGTGTAAGCCTCGACCAGTTGCACCACTTCAGTCGGCCGGCCGGACAGGCGCAGGTATTCGAGGGTGACGTCATCCACCGGGAAGAAGCCGCAGGTGGCGCCATATTCCGGGGCCATGTTGGCGATGGTCGCGCGATCCGCCAGCGGCAGGTCGGCGAGGCCGTCGCCATAAAATTCGACGAATTTGCCGACAACGCCTTTCTTGCGCAGCATCTGGGTGACGGTCAGCACCAGGTCGGTGGCGGTGATGCCTTCCTTGAGCTTGCCGGTGAGCTTGAAACCAATCACCTCCGGAATCAGCATCGACACCGGTTGCCCGAGCATCGCCGCTTCGGCTTCGATCCCGCCGACACCCCAGCCAAGCACGCCGAGGCCGTTGATCATGGTGGTGTGCGAGTCGGTGCCCACTAACGTATCGGGGAACGCATAGGTGCGGCCGTCTTCGTCCTTGGTCCACACCGTGCGCCCGAGGTATTCAAGGTTGACCTGATGGCAGATCCCGGTGCCTGGCGGCACGACGCTGAAGTTGTCAAAAGCGCTCTGTCCCCAGCGCAGGAAGGCGTAGCGCTCGCCGTTGCGCTGCATCTCGATGTCGACGTTCTGCTCGAACGCACTGGGACTGGCGAACTTGTCGACCATCACCGAGTGGTCGATCACCAGATCCACCGGCGACAACGGATTGATTCGCTGCGGATCGCCGCCGGCCTTGGCCATGGCGGCGCGCATCGCCGCGAGGTCGACCACGGCCGGTACGCCGGTAAAGTCTTGCATTAATACCCGGGCCGGGCGGTACTGGATTTCGCGATCAGAGCGGCGCTCCTTGAGCCACGCGGCAATCGCCTTGAGGTCGGCGCCGGTGACGGTTTTTTCGTCCTCCCAGCGCAGCAGGTTTTCCAGCAGAACTTTCAGTGACATCGGCAGCCGGTCCAGATCGCCCAAGGTCTTGGCGGCTTCCGGCAGGCTGAAATAGTGGTAGGTCTTGGCATCGATTTGCAGGGTTTTAAGGGTTTTCAGGCTATCGAGGGACGGCATTGAAATGACTCCTTTCGAATCCGCACGGCTACGGATTGAGGGCTCGGACTGAGGCTTAAACCTAGTCCCGTTTGGCGCTTAAGGCTAATTACTGGACTCTATGGGCAAGTCCAAGGTTCCGACATCGGCTATCATGCGCCGGTTTTCGTGACAGGCTTTGCTTCAACGCAAGTCTGGGCATCGCGCAGGGGCCGAATGTCCGCCCTCTGCCCAGGAGTAAGAATGAACACCCTATTCATGCATTGCCGGCCAGGTTTCGAAGGCGAAGTCTGTTCGGAAATTTCCGATCTCGCCGCACAGTTGAACGTGTCCGGCTACGCCAAGGCCAAAGCGGTCAGCGCTTGCGCCGAATTCGTCTGCACTGAAGCCGATGGCGCCGAGCGCCTGATGCGCGGCCAGCGTTTCGCCGAGCTGATCTTCCCGCGTCAATGGGCGCGCGGATTGTTCATCGATCTGCCGGAAACCGACCGCATCAGCGTGATCCTCGCGCAGATGGCCGATTTCCCGGTGTGCGGCAGCCTGTGGCTGGAAGTGGTCGACACCAATGACGGCAAAGAACTGTCGAACTTCTGCAAGAAATTCGAAGGCCCGCTGCGCAAGGCCCTGACCGGCGCCGGCAAACTGGTGGACGACGCCAGCAAGCCGCGTCTGCTGCTGACCTTCAAGAGTGGCCGCGAAGTGTTTCTCGGTCTGGCCGAGCCGGGCAATTCGGCGATGTGGCCGATGGGCATTCCGCGCCTGAAGTTTCCGCGCGAGGCGCCAAGCCGCTCAACCTTGAAGCTGGAAGAGGCGTGGCACCATTTCATCCCGCGCGATCAGTGGGATGAGCGTCTGCACAGCGACATGACCGGCGTTGACCTTGGTGCCGCGCCGGGCGGCTGGACCTGGCAACTGGTCAACCGTGGCATGTTGGTGACTGCCATCGACAATGGCCCGATGGCTGAAAGCCTGATGGACACCGGTCTGGTGCAGCATTTGATGGCCGACGGTTTCACCTTCAAACCGCGTCAACCGGTGGACTGGATGGTCTGCGACATCGTCGAGAAACCTGCACGCAACGCGGCGATGCTCGAAGAGTGGATCGGCGAGGGCCATTGCCGTGAAGCGGTGGTCAATCTCAAGCTGCCGATGAAACAGCGTTATGCCGAAGTGAAGCGTCTGCTCGAACGCATCGCCGATGGTTTCAAGGCGCGCGGGATCAAGGTCGATATCGGCTGCAAGCAGCTGTATCACGACCGCGAGGAAGTGACCTGCCATCTACGTCGGCATGACATGAAGAAACCGAAAACCCGCTGAGGGTGCGACAGGTGACCAAACACCCGGCAATGCGCGACAATGCCGGCCAGTTTCAGGAGTGAATCATGAGTGAAATGATCGATACGCCGGTCGATGGCACCCTCGACGCCACCGGGCTCAACTGCCCGGAGCCGGTGATGATGCTGCACCAGCACATCCGTGACCTGGTGCCTGGTGGGCTGCTCAAGGTGATCGCCACCGATCCCTCGACCCGCCGCGACATTCCCAAGTTCTGCGTGTTTCTCGACCACGAACTGGTCGGCCAGCACGAAGATGCCGGCACCTATCTGTACTGGATTCGCAAGAAGTCCGGTTGATCGCAAGGCAAAAAAAGACCTGCATCTGCAGGTCTTTTTTTATGCCCGATCAGCCCGGCGAACGGCTGACGCGAATGCGCTTGCGAGCGCTGCGGGCGAGGCGGATCGACAGCATCACCGCCGCGCAGCTGAGGCCGACGATCAAGCCTTGCCACAAACCGCTCGGGCCGCGTGGCTCGCCGAGCCAGTCGGTGAGGCCGAGGGCGTAACCCACGGGCAGGCCGATGCCCCAATAGGCGAACAGGGTCAGGATCATCGTCACGCGAGTGTCCTGATATCCACGCAATGCGCCAGCGGCGGTGACCTGGATCGCATCGGAAAACTGGAACAGCGCCGAGTACACGATCAGCATCGCGGCGATGTGAATGACCGTCGGATCGGCGGTGTAGATCGCAGCGATGGGCTCGCGCATCAGCAGCATCATGCTCGCCGACAGGCAGGCGTAAGCCAGCGCGGTGCCCATGCCGACACCTGCGGCAAACCGCGCTTCACGCGGCTCTTCACGGCCCAAAGCCTGGCCGACGCGTACCGTGACCGCCATGCCCAGCGAATATGGAATCATGAACACCAGCGAACTGACATTCAGTGCGATCTGGTGCCCGGCAACCACGGTTGCACCGAGGCTGCCGATTAGCAGCGCGATCACTGCGAAGATGCTCGACTCGGCAAACACCGCGATGCCGATCGGCAGACCAATCGCCAGCAGACGCTTGATCACCGCCCATTGCGGCCAGTCGAAGCGGCTGAACAGCTCACTGGATTTGTAGGCCGGCGCCCAGCGCTCATAACCGGCCAGACCCAAGGTCATCACCCACATCACAATCGCCGTGGCCCAGCCGCAACCGACGCCGCCCATGGCCGGCACGCCGAAGTGGCCATAAATGAACACGTAGTTCAGCGGAATATTCAGCGCCAGACCGCACAGGCCCAACACCATCGCCGGACGGGTGCGACCGAGGCCATCACTGAAGCAGCGCAGCACATGATAAAAAGCCACCGCTGGCAAACCGCTGGCAATGCCGTGTAGGTATTGCATGCACGGGCCGATCAGTTCCGGATCGACTTTCATCAAGTGCAGGATCGGTTCGGCGAACACCAGCATCGCGGTGGCGATCAGGCCGACCACTAATGCCAGCCACAATGCCTGGCGCACAATCGGGCCGATTTCGCTGTGGGTCCCCGCGCCAAAGCGCTGGGCGACTTTCGGCGTAGTGGCAAGCAGGGTGCCGGTCATCAACAGAAACACCGGCACCCAGATCGAGTTGCCCAGCGCGACTGCCGCCAGATCTTTGGGCCCGACGCGGCCGGCCATCACCGCATCGACGAAGCCCATGGCGGTGGTCGCCAGTTGCGCGATCATGATCGGCAGCGCAAGGGTCAGCAGCGTCTTCAGCTCGAGGCGAACTCGAGCAGGGCGATTGAGGGCAACGGCAGGTTGTTCAGTTACGGAATTCACAGGCAAAGCGTCCACTAGGGGTTGATACGCAAGGCGGGGCATTCTACGCCGCTGACGCGATGGTCAGGAAAAATCCTCTGTTGCGCATTTGTAATCGTATAGCCTGCTGGCTCATCAACGGATCTGCACCTAAACTGCCGGTCCGCCCAAGGAGCCCCGCCATGCTGATTGTTGCCGACGAAAACATCCCGCTGCTCGATGCCTTTTTTGCCGGTTTCGGCGAGATCCGCCGCGTGCCGGGCCGCTCCATCGACCGCGCCACGGTTGCCGAGGCCGACGTGTTGCTGGTGCGTTCCGTGACTAACGTCAACCGCGCGCTGCTTGAGGGCAGCCAGGTGCGTTTTGTCGGCACCTGCACCATCGGCACGGATCATCTGGACCTCGACTACTTCAACGAGGCCGGCATTACCTGGTCCAGTGCGCCCGGCTGCAATGCGCGTGGCGTGGTCGATTATGTGCTTGGCAGTTTGCTGACGCTGGCCGAAATCGAAGGCGCCGATCTGAATCAGCGTACCTACGGCGTTGTGGGGGCCGGTGAAGTCGGCGGGCGTTTGATCAAGGTCTTGCAGGGCCTGGGCTGGAACGTGAAAGTCTGCGATCCGCCGCGTCAGGCTGCCGAGGGGGGCGACTATGTCAGCCTTGAGCAGATCATCGAGCAGTGCGACGTGATCAGTCTGCACACCCCGCTGACCCGCAGTGGTGAAGGCGCGACCTGGCACCTGTTTGATCAGCGGCGTTTGCAGCAACTCAAGTCCGGAACCTGGCTGATCAACGCGGCGCGCGGCCCGGTGGTGGATAACGCCGCACTGCGCAAAGTCTTGCTGGAGCGCGAAGACTTGCAAGCGGTGCTCGATGTCTGGGAGGCAGAACCGGAAGTCGATGTGGCGCTGGCCGATCTCTGCGTGCTGGCGACCCCGCACATCGCCGGCTACAGCCTCGACGGCAAACAGCGCGGGACGGCGCAGATCTATCAGGCGTACTGCGAATTCGTCGGCCAGCCTGCGAACATTCAATTGAGCGATTTGCTGCCGTCACCATGGTTGTCAGAAGTTTCCCTGCATGCCGATACCGATCCGGCCTGGGCGCTGGCGATGTTATGCCGTGGCGTGTACGACCCGCGCCGCGACGACGCGGATTTTCGCCGCAGTCTTGTAGGCAATGTCGGTGAACAGCGTGCGGCGTTCGATGTGCTGCGCAAGCAGTATCCGGCACGGCGCGAGATTGAAGGTCTGAAAGTGCGAATCGAAGGTGAGTCGTCAGCGTTGCGCCAGATCGTGGCGGCGCTGGGCGCGGTAGCGATCTAAAAACGCAGGCAGAAAAAACCCGGCCAAAAGGGGCCGGGTCAGGAAGACGTTGGCTATATCACTCTTGTTCGGCAGGCTTGACCAATCGCTTCTCCAGTTCGCTGCATGCTTGCTGGATCATGTCTTCAGTGATCGGTACTTCGCGCCCATGCTCATCGATAATCGAGCAACCCAGAGTCTGGCCGGGTTTGGTGCGGATCACTTCAATCTTGTCTTCGCTGCTGTGTTGCAAGGACATGGCCTGTCTCCTCATCAGGTTGTGCGCCTAGGTTAAAACCGTCAGGTGACCGGGCTGTGACAGCTCCCTGCGGTCGTTCCCAACGGCATCTCCACTCAAACAGAAATGACCGCTGGTCTCAACCGGGGCTTTAGACCAATAGCATCTAGGCCCTAGTCTTGACGGTCATAATTAACCTGACTCATTGTGATTTACAGAGTTCCACCCCATGTAGATGGTCTAGGCTGGCCTATTCCTCAACATGGATGTGAACCTGAATGATCTCGTTGCTTACCCCCCGACACCGTCGCGCCATACGTCTGACGAGCCGTTTTCTCGCGCCATACCGGTGGCAAGCGCTGTGGGCGCTGCTCGCGTTGATTGTTACCGCTGCCATCACGTTGTCGATGGGGCAGGGCATCAAGCTGATGGTCGATCGCGGTTTCATGACCCAGTCGCCGCATTTGCTCAACCAGTCCATCGGCCTGTTCATGTTGATGGTGGTTGGTCTGGCAATCGGCACGTTCGCGCGGTTTTACTGGGTGTCATGGATTGGCGAACGCGTTGTGGCCGATATTCGTCGGCAAGTGTTCAATCATCTGGTGTATCTGCATCCCGGTTTTTATGAAGACAACCGCAGCTCTGAGATCCAATCGCGTCTGACCGCCGATACCACGCTGCTGCAATCGGTGATCGGTTCGTCGCTGTCGATGTTCCTGCGCAACTTGTTGATGGTCATCGGCGGGATCGTCCTGCTGTTCATCACTAATCCGAAACTCACCAGCATTGTGGTGATTGCGTTACCGCTGGTGGTCGCGCCGATTCTGATTTTCGGACGTCGTGTGCGCAACCTGTCGCGGCTGAGCCAGGATCGGGTGGCCGACATCGGCAGCTATGTTTCCGAAACCCTCAGTCAGATCAAAACCGTTCAGGCCTACAACCATCAGGTGCAGGATGAGCAGCGTTTTGCGACGACGGTCGAGCAGGCTTTCGACACTGCACGCAAACGCATCTATCAGCGCTCGTGGTTGATCACCATGGTCATCGTGCTGGTGCTCGGCGCTGTCGCTGTAATGCTTTGGGTCGGTGGCATGGACGTCATCGCCGGACGCATTTCTGGTGGTGAGCTGGCGGCGTTCGTGTTTTACAGCCTGATTGTCGGCAGTGCTTTCGGCACCTTGAGCGAAGTGATTGGTGAGCTGCAGCGCGCCGCGGGTGCGGCGGAGCGGATCGCCGAACTACTGCGTTCGGAGAACATCATTCAGCCGCCGGCCAGTGGTCTGGTGAAGTTGCCGGAGCGGGTCAGAGGCGAACTGGCATTGCAAGACGTGCGTTTTTCCTACCCTTCGCGTCCAGAAAGATACGCCGTTGACGGCTTGAATCTGACGATCAATTCGGGCGAAACCCTGGCGCTGGTCGGCCCGTCGGGGGCGGGCAAGTCCACGGTGTACGACTTGCTCCTACGCTTCTACGATCCAGCCGAAGGCCGGATCCTGATCGACGGCGTGCCGCTCACCAGCCTTGATCCGCTGGATCTGCGTCGGTGCTTTGCATTGGTATCGCAGACCCCGGCGCTGTTCTTCGGCAGCGTCGAAGAAAACATCCGTTACGGCTGCCAGAACGCGACGCTGGAGCAAGTGGTGGAGGCGGCGAAGATCGCCCACGCCCACGACTTCATTGAACAAATGCCCAACGGCTACCAGACTCATCTGGGCGACGGCGGCCTCGGCCTTTCCGGTGGTCAGCGCCAACGCCTGGCCATCGCCCGCGCATTGCTGGTGGACGCACCGATTCTGCTGCTCGACGAGGCCACCAGCGCCCTCGACGCACAGAGCGAACACCTGATTCAGGAAGCTCTGCCGAGCCTGATGAAAAACCGCACCACCCTGGTGATCGCGCATCGCCTGGCCACGGTGAAAAACGCCGACCGCATCGCGGTGATGGATCAAGGCAAGTTAGTGGCCATTGGTACGCACCAGGAGTTGATTGCGAGCAACCCGCTGTATGCGCGGTTGGCGGCGTTGCAGTTCAGTGATGGGCCGCAAAACCCACTGAATAAGGCTGCCGTGCTCAGTCGCTTCGGGCATTATGGCGGCCATTGTGCAACGCCTGGATAAGGACATGAGTCGCTACCAACCTCCATTGACCCTGACCCCCCGAATGCTCGCTTTGATCGCCGAAATCAGCGAGCAGATCGGTCAGCTTTCGGCCACGGACAGCAGCCGGCAGACACCGCAATTGCGGCGAGGCAATCGTATCCGCACGATTCAAGCGTCCTTGGCGATTGAAAACAACACGCTCAGTATCGAGCAGGTGACTGCAGTGCTGGCCGGGCAACGTGTGTTGGGTCTTCCCAAGGAAATTCAGGAAGTACGCAATGCCTTCGCGGCGTATGAGTGCATGCCTGACTGGAAGCCTGGCAGCCGCGTCGATTTGCTGAAAGCGCATGAGTTGCTCATGCGCGGCCTTATTGATGAGTGCGGGCACTTTCGCCGGGCGGGCGTGGGTATTTATCGTGGTGAGCGCCTGGTGCACATGGCTCCGCCGCCAAGCCGCATCGCGCATTTGATCGACGATTTGTTGGCTTGGCTCGATACGTCGGACTGGCACCCGCTGATCACGAGCTGTGTATTCCATTATGAGTTCGAATTCATCCACCCATTCGCTGATGGAAACGGTCGCATGGGCCGGATTTGGCAGACGTTGATCCTTAGCCAGTGGCGACCGGTGTTGGCGTACTTGCCTGTGGAAGCGGTGATTCGAGAGCAGCAGGATGAATATTACGCGGCGCTGTCTGCGGCTGATCAAATGGCAGAATCGACTCCGTTTGTGGAGTTCATGCTCAATGCATTGAACGTGGCCCTGCATGAAGCGATCAACAGTGAATCACTGATCGACCCAGTAACCGACCCAGTAACCGACCCAGTAGAGCGACTTTTACGAGCGCTAGACGGGCGATCTCTGAGGATCAGTGATTTGATGGCTGCAATGGGTTTGACGCACAAAGCAACATTCCGAGCGAACTACCTCAAGCCTGCGTTGATTAGCGAGATGATTGAGATGACGGATCCTGAGACGCCTAGCAGTCCGGCCCAGAAGTACCGTCTGACCGAGAGCGGAAAGCGTCTGGTTTCGAGATGGAAGTGAGCTCACTGCACTGAAAACAAAAAATGCCCGCATCTCTCGATGCGGGCATTTTTTTGCGTAAGCAGTCAGCAAACCACTGCGTACTCACTGATCATCAAAATACCGCTCATGCCAATCCACCAGCGGCTGCGGCGAGTTGAGTTTCTGGCCGTAGATTACCGAGTACGACAGCACGTTCTGCACGTACTGGCGGGTTTCGTCGAACGGGATGCTTTCTACCCAGACATCGAAACTCAGATGATCGGCGCCGCGCAGCCACTGACGCACGCGGCCGGGGCCGGCGTTGTAGGCGGCGGAGGCGAGCACGCGGTTGCCGTTGAACTGGCTGTGCACCTGACTCAGGTAAGCGGCGCCGAGCTGGATGTTCTTGTCCGGGTCGAGCACTTGCTGTGGTGAGGCGAGCGGGATGCTGAACTTGCGCGCGGTTTCCTTGGCGGTGCCGGGCATCAGTTGCATCAGGCCGCTGGCGCCGACACCGGAGCGGGCATCGTCCATGAACGCGCTTTCCTGACGCGTGATAGCAAACACCCAGCTCGAATGCAGGCCACGCACCTTGGCTTCGCGTACCAGCGTCTCGCGGTGGGCCATCGGGAAGCGGATGTCCAGGTCGTCCCAGTACTGCGCCTGACTGATGGTGCGGATTGCCGGGAAATACCATTTCAGGTCGTAAGCCAGTTTGGCTTGGGCAACCATTTCATCGCGATTGAAATGGCGGCTGACGTGGTACCACTCGCGGCGGCCATCTACGATCTGCCCCCGTGCGTGAAACTCCAGCGCTCGGCGTACGCCCGGCGTGTTGCGAACTTTGTTGATCAGCGCCTGGCTGAGCACCAGCGGTTTGTTGTTCAACGAGTACGGCGATTGCGAGCGATCGGCGGCGAGGAATCCGTAGAAATCACGCTCGCGGGACAGGTTTTTGTACAGGGTCTGGGCTTCCGGGTTCTGCGGCTGCGCCAGTTCGAGGCTGCGCGCCTGCCAGTAGCGCCAGCGATTGGTGGTGGCCAGATCCTGTGGCAGACGGCGGGTCAACTGATAGGCATCGTCCCAACGCGCCAGACGCAACAGCAGACGCAGGCGCCATTCGGAAACGGTGTTGTCGCGCAGTTCCGGGTCGTACTTGGTCATCACGTCCAGCGCGCGACTGTCAAAACGCCGGGCCAGAGTCAGGCCGATTTCCCGGGCGATCGCGACTTTCTCATCGCGAGAGAAATGCATGCTGCTGGCGTAACCGTCGAGCAGGGCCATGGCCTTGTCCGGGTCCTGGCGCGCGAGACGGCGCAGGCCGAGGCTGACCACGTCGGACATCGGCTCATCGGCCGGGGTGAAGCGCGAAGGCTGGTTGAGCAGCTCAGGTTTCTGCGCTACATCCACCAGCAAGCGACCGCGCGGGGCTAGGGTGGTCAGACCGTTGACCAGACTGTTGGCCAGCGGATAGTTGCGATTCTGTGCGGCGAGTTTGGTGCGCTCCCAGCGTTTCTGTTCGGTCAGTTGACCTTCGGCGGCCCAGATGCCGAACAGTGCATCGCACGCGGCCGGCTGCGATTTGCCGGTCAGCCAAAGCTTGTCGGCGTTGGCGTAGCCTTGAGTCTTTTGGTTGTGGCTGATCTGGTACTGCGCGTTCAGGCAGTCTAGCTCGGTGAAATTGAGTTTCGGGTCGTAGTACTTGACGAAGGTCGCCCAGTCGCCGCGATCGGCAAGCCAGCGCAACCAGCGCAACTTCATCCAGTTGGCCTGAGGCAAGTCACCGTGTTCGGCGAGGAATTTCTCGATTTCCGCGTTGCTCGCGGTTTTCAGGCGGGCGGTCAGCTCGTCGTAGGCCAGATACGGCTCGAGCGGGTAATCGGCCAAGGCCTGGCTGTAACGGAAATACGGGCCGGTATCGCCCTTGGCCAGAGCGCGTTTGGCTTCATCGTAATACTGACGCTGGGTGGACAGGTCCACCGCCTGGGCGGATTGAACGGCAGCGGCGGAAAGTAGCAAACAGGACAAAACACTGAAAAGGCGACTGCGCATGAGACATCCGGGCAGAGAAATCATGACAAGCACCGGCGATCAAACCGGCACTGAATTGTCTGTAGCTTAGCCTTTTGCCAGCAAGCGGCGAAAGCTTTGCCGGCCTTGTGGCACAAGTTCGCAACAAATGTTGTGCAGAGTGCTTCAGCGGTGAAATTGCCGGCCTGTTCGGGTCTCGATTCAGGTAGAATGCGCCCCCGGTTTTTGGAGAAGCTCATGACCCTGCTCAAATTCAGCGATGTGTCCCTTGCATTCGGCGCGATGCCGTTGTTGGACAAGGTGTCCTGGCAGATCGCCCGTGGTGAGCGGGTGTGCATCATCGGCCGCAACGGCACTGGCAAGTCCAGCATGATGAAACTGGTCAAGGGCGACCAGAAGCCCGATGACGGCTCCGTTTGGCGTGCCCCCGGTCTGAAAATCGGCGAATTGCCGCAAGAATTGCCCGTGGCCGACGAGCGGACAGTATTCGACGTGGTGGCCGAGGGCCTCGACGGCGTTGGCGCGCTGCTTGCCGAATACCATCACCTGAGCCAGAACATCGTCACCGACGCGGATCTGGACAAGCTGATGCACGTTCAGCACGACCTCGAAGCCCGTGACGGTTGGCGCTTGCAGACCCTGGTCGACAGCACCCTGAGCCGCCTGCAACTGCCCGCTGACAAGACTCTCGCCGAGTTGTCCGGCGGCTGGCGTCGTCGCGTGCTGCTGGCGCAGGCGTTGGTGTCCGAGCCGGATCTGCTGTTGCTCGACGAACCAACCAACCACCTGGATATCGGTGCGATTGCCTGGCTTGAAGAAGCGCTGAAGGATTTCCAGGGCGCCGTGCTGTTCATCACGCACGACCGTTCCTTCCTGCAAAACCTTGCCACGCGCATCCTCGAACTGGATCGCGGCGGCCTGATCGACTGGAACGGCGACTACGCCAGTTTCCTCGTGCACAAAGAAGCCGAACTGGCTGCCGAAGCCACCGCCAACGCGCTGTTCGACAAGCGTCTGGCTCAGGAAGAAGTGTGGATCCGTCAGGGCATCAAGGCTCGTCGTACCCGTAACGAAGGCCGCGTGCGCGCCCTGAAAGCCCTACGCGTTGAGCGCAGTGAGCGTCGCGAGCGCACCGGCAAGGCCAACATTCAGCTGGACACCGCTGACAAGTCCGGCAAGCAGGTGATGGTGCTCGATAACGTGAGCTTCGCGCACCCGGGCGGCCCGTTCCTGATCAAGGATTTCTCCATGGTCCTGCAGCGCGGCGACCGTATCGGTCTGCTCGGCGCCAACGGTACCGGCAAGACCACGCTGCTGAAACTGATGCTCAGCGGCTTGCAGCCAACCAGCGGCAAAGTGGAAGAGGGCACGCGGATCGACGTCGCGTACTTCGACCAGTTGCGCCATCAGCTGGATTTGGAAAAAACCGTGATCGACAACGTTGCCGAAGGTCGCGACTTCATCGACATAGACGGCCAAAGCCGCCACGTGTTGAGCTACCTGGGCGACTTCCTGTTCAGCCCGCAACGTGCACGGACTCCGGTGAAAGCCCTGTCCGGTGGCGAGCGTGCGCGTCTGCTGCTGGCCAAGCTGTTCAGCAAACCGGCGAACCTGCTGGTGCTCGACGAACCAACCAACGACCTCGACGTGGAAACCCTCGAACTGCTTGAAGAAGTGCTGTTGACCTTCAACGGCACCGTGCTGATGGTCAGCCACGACCGGGCATTCCTCGACAACGTGGTGACCAGCACGCTGGTCTTCGAAGGTGAAGGCAAGGTTCGCGAGTACGTCGGTGGTTATCAGGACTGGCTGCGTCAGGGCGGTTCGCCGCGCCTGCTCGGCGTGACTGAAAGCAAATCCGGCAAGGCTGACTTGAACTCGGCCGTAGTCACCGCTGCGCCGGCTCCGGCCGCTGCTGCCGCGCCTGCTGCCAAGAAGAAGCTGAGCTACAAGCTGCAGCGCGAGCTGGAAGCGTTGCCGGGCGACATCGATGCCAAGGAGCAGCAGATTGCTGCAGTCGAAGCCGAGATGGCCGATGGCGGTTTCTACCAGCGTCCTGCGGCCGAGACCGCCAAGGTAATTGCTTCGCTGGAGCAGTTGCAGGCTGAGCTGGAAGTACTGGTCGAGCGTTGGGCCGAGCTGGATGCCTGATTGATCGCGCCATAAAAAAGCCCGGCCTCATTCGCGTGAGGCCGGGCTTTTTGCAAGCGCAGCTGAAATATCAGCGCTTGACCAGATGCACCGCCAGCACATCGCAAGGTGCGCCGTGCAGCACATCGTTGGCGGTCGAACCGAGCAGCAGTGCCAGGCCGTGACGACCATGGCTGCCGACCACGATCAGATCGCAAGTCTGTTCTTTGGCGAAGTGGTGGATTTCCTGACGCGGCTGGCCGTAGGTCAGATGGCAATTGGCGCCCTCAAGCTCAGGGTACTTTTGCTTCAAGCGCTCAAGCCGCTCCTTGGCCTGATCGAACTGCTGTTGTTGCAGTTGTGACAGATCCATTGGCACATCGCCGCCGAACGCCATGGCCATCGGCTCGACGATATGCACCAGCGACAGCTTGGCCGTGTTGCTCACCGACAGCTCACGGGCGCGGTGGATCACAGGGTCGCACTCTTCAGTCAGGTCTACGGCGACCAGGATGTGGTGGTAGGGCATGAGGTGCTCCTCGTGAGGGTTCAATATTGTTAAGTATGGCTGGTTTCAAGCGCATTGGTTCCAAAGTGACGCAATGCGCTCATTCGAAAAATCGGGAGTAGAGATATGACGGTCTGGTTAGTGGTGTCAATCCTGCTGGTGGTCTTGAGTCCGCTGGCATGGTTGCGCCCCTCGCGCGCGCAGAGCGGACGGATCGCTCTCAGAGCAGAGGCGCGCCGTATCGGCCTGACCATGCAACTGGCGAAGCTGGAGTGGCCGCACTGGCTCGCTCAGGAGCCGCCGAACCCGTGTGCGCAGTACATTCGGCCACGGCGCGGCAGTCGGCCGGCGTGCTGGAGCTACTGGCAGAAATCTCCGGGTTTGTGGGTCAATCAATGGCAGGAGCCGTGTGAAGATCTGGCGTTGCTCAATCATTTCGAAAAATTGCCGGACAACGTGTTCAAGGTCGAAGCCGACAAGCAAATGATCGCCTTGTATTGGGGCGAGAAGGGCGAGGCGACGGTTTTGCAGAATATCGATGCCACTCTGAAAGCGCTGGCATGACTCGCGGACATTTCGCACTGCAACGGCGCGAAACGTCCGGCAGACGCGCAATAAAAAGCCCGACATGATTCATCGGGCGGGGTAGGCCAGGCAGGCCGGTAAATCTGTTGGGCGTTTTTCTTTGTAGTCCTGCCAGCGTAGCCTGTTAAACAAGTCCCGCCGCGAATTAGGGCGACATTTCTAACAATTGATCTTATGAATGGCTTTGCGTGCGGCGAGGTGTCGCAGGGCTGCGTCCTACGGAAATGACTGCAAAGTCGCATTTCAACCCGTATTTCGGGCGATTGACAATTGTCGGAAATTCCGTGAAGGTGACGTACCCAAATCAAACGGGCGTATGAATTGAGCGTTTGTATTGCAGACCGCTCCTACAGAATCCCGACTATCGCGTTGGCGGGTGTGCCGGGTGGATTGGTGTCAGCAGCGACGAAACAACGTCCTGCCAAACCGTTCGCCTGCGTCCGACGTGTACTGTTCAGCTTCCATATCGTGGAGATCAGTTGATGATTTACGAAGGTAAAGCCATCACGGTTAAAGCTCTTGAAAGTGGCATCGTCGAATTGAAATTCGACCTCAAGGGTGAGTCCGTCAACAAGTTCAACCGTCTAACCCTGAACGAACTGCGTCAGGCCGTAGACACCATCAAGGCAGATGCTTCGATCAAGGGCGTGATCGTCAGCAGTGGCAAAGACGTATTCATCGTCGGCGCCGACATCACCGAATTTGTCGAGAACTTCAAGCTGCCGGATGCGGAGCTGGTTGCTGGCAATCTCGAAGCCAACAAGATCTTCAGCGATTTCGAAGACCTCAACGTTCCGACTGTCGCCGCGATCAACGGCATCGCCCTCGGTGGCGGTCTGGAAATGTGTCTGGCGGCGGACTACCGCGTCATGTCCACCAAGGCCAAGATCGGTCTGCCGGAAGTCAAACTGGGCATCTACCCGGGCTTCGGCGGTACCGTGCGTCTGCCGCGCCTGATCGGTGCCGACAACGCCATCGAGTGGATTGCCGCCGGCAAGGAAAACCGTCCTGAAGACGCGCTGAAAGTCGGCGCAGTCGATGCCGTGGTTGCTCCCGAGAAGCTGCAAGAAGCTGCCCTGGAGCTGATCAAGCGCGCCATTTCCGGCGAGTTCGACTACAAGGCCAAGCGCCAGCCGAAGCTGGAAAAGCTCAAGCTGAACGCAATCGAACAAATGATGGCTTTCGAGACCGCCAAAGGTTTCGTGGCCGGTCAGGCTGGCCCGAACTACCCGGCGCCGGTTGAAGCGATCAAGACCATCCAGAAGGCTGCGAACTTCGGTCGCGACAAAGCGCTGGAAGTCGAAGCTGCCGGTTTCGTCAAACTGGCCAAGACCTCTGCCGCGCAGAGCTTGATCGGTCTGTTCCTGAACGATCAGGAACTGAAGAAAAAGGCCAAGGCCTACGACGAAATCGCCAAAGACGTGAAGCAGGCCGCCGTACTGGGCGCTGGCATCATGGGTGGCGGTATCGCTTATCAGTCGGCCTCCAAAGGCACGCCGATCCTGATGAAGGATATCAACGAGCACGGTATCGAGCAGGGTCTGGCTGAAGCCGCCAAACTGCTGGTTGGCCGCGTTGATAAAGGTCGCATGACTCCGGCGAAAATGGCTGAAGTGCTCAACGGCATTCGTCCGACCCTGTCTTACGGCGACTTCGGTCACGTCGACCTGGTGGTTGAAGCCGTGGTAGAGAACCCGAAGGTCAAGCAAGCGGTACTGGCTGAAGTTGAAGACAAGGTCAAAGAGGACACCATCCTCGCGTCCAACACCTCTACCATCTCCATCAGCTTGTTGGCCAAAGCCCTCAAGCGTCCGGAAAACTTCGTCGGCATGCACTTCTTCAACCCGGTGCACATGATGCCGCTGGTGGAAGTGATCCGTGGCGAGAAGTCCAGCGAGCTGGCTGTCGCCACTACCGTTGCCTACGCCAAGAAAATGGGCAAGAACCCGATCGTCGTCAACGATTGCCCAGGCTTCCTGGTCAACCGCGTACTGTTCCCGTACTTCGGCGGTTTCGCCAAATTGGTCAGCGCCGGTGTGGACTTCGTCCGAATCGACAAGGTAATGGAAAAATTCGGCTGGCCGATGGGCCCGGCATACCTGATGGACGTGGTCGGCATCGACACCGGTCACCACGGTCGTGACGTGATGGCTGAAGGCTTCCCGGATCGTATGAAGGATGACCGTCGTTCGGCCATCGACGTGCTGTACGAAGCCAAACGCCTCGGCCAGAAGAACGGCAAGGGCTTCTACGCCTACGAAACCGACAAGAAGGGCAAGCAGAAGAAAGTCGCTGACCCATCGGTTCTGGAAGTGCTCAAGCCGATCGTTTACGAGCAGCGCGAAGTCACTGACGAAGACATCATCAACTGGATGATGATCCCGCTGTGCCTGGAAACCGTGCGCTGCCTGGAAGACGGCATTGTTGAAACCGCCGCCGAAGCCGACATGGGTCTGGTTTACGGTATCGGTTTCCCTCCATTCCGTGGCGGTGCCCTGCGCTACATCGATTCCATCGGTGTTGCCGAGTTCGTTGCCCTGGCTGACCAGTACGCTGATTTGGGCGCGCTGTACCACCCGACCGCGAAACTGCGTGAAATGGCCAAAACCGGCCAACGGTTCTTCGGTTAAGCGTCCCAACTTTTGAGCGAGAGTGAAATTTTATGAGCTTGAATCCAAGAGACGTCGTGATTGTCGACTTCGGTCGTACTCCGATGGGCCGCTCCAAGGGCGGCATGCACCGCAACACCCGCGCCGAAGACATGTCGGCGCACCTGATCAGCAAACTGCTGGAACGCAACGTCAAGGTTGATCCTAACGAAGTCGAAGACGTGATCTGGGGCTGCGTCAACCAGACCCTGGAACAGGGCTGGAACATCGCGCGCATGGCGTCGCTGATGACCCAGATCCCGCACACTGCTGCCGGCCAGACCGTCAGCCGCCTGTGTGGCTCTTCGATGAGCGCTCTGCACACTGCCGCGCAAGCGATCATGACCGGCAACGGTGACGTGTTCGTGGTTGGCGGCGTCGAGCATATGGGCCACGTGAGCATGATGCACGGTGTCGATCCGAACCCGCACATGTCGCTGTACGCGGCGAAAGCCTCGGGCATGATGGGCCTGACCGCTGAGATGCTCGGTAAAATGCACGGCATCACTCGCGAACAACAGGACGCTTTCGGCGTGCGCTCGCACCAGCTCGCTCACAAAGCGACTTTGGAAGGCAAGTTCAAAGACGAAATCATCCCGATGCAGGGCTACGACGAGAACGGTTTCCTGAAACTGTTCGACTACGACGAAACCATTCGTCCGGAAACCACCCTGGAAAGCCTGGCGGCGTTGAAGCCAGCCTTTAATCCAAAGGGCGGCACCGTGACTGCCGGTACTTCGTCGCAGATCACCGATGGTGCTTCGTGCATGATCGTGATGTCGGCGCAGCGTGCGCAGGATCTCGGCATTCAGCCATTGGCGGTAATCCGTTCGATGGCGGTGGCGGGTGTGGATCCGGCAATCATGGGCTATGGTCCGGTACCGGCTACCCAGAAAGCACTGAAGCGTGCGGGCCTTGGCATCAACGATATCGACTTCTTCGAGCTCAACGAAGCTTTCGCTGCACAGGCTCTGCCAGTGCTGAAAGATCTGAAAGTACTCGACAAGATGAACGAGAAGGTTAACCTGCACGGCGGCGCGATCGCCCTGGGTCACCCGTTCGGTTGCTCCGGTGCACGGATTTCCGGCACTTTGCTCAACGTGATGAAGCAGAATGGCGGCACCTTCGGGGTTGCTACCATGTGCATTGGTCTCGGCCAAGGCATCTCCACCGTCTTCGAACGCGTCTAAGCGTCTTGTCGATGGAAGCCGGGGCCAAGTGCCCCGGTTTTTGTTTTTGTGGATTTATTTTGTTTTTATTTTGAAAAAAATTGAGGGAGGGCCAAACCATGCCGATACAACCTGGGCTCTACCAGCATTACAAAGGTCCGCAGTACCGCGTTTTCAACGTCGCGCGGCATTCCGAGACTGAAGAAGAAGTAGTGTTTTACCAAGCCCTGTATGGCGATTACGGCTTTTGGGTGCGTCCCTTGAGCATGTTTCTGGAGTCCGTCGAGGTTGACGGCGAGCAGGTCCCACGCTTTGCTTTGGTGCAAGCCGAACCAAGCCTTTTTTCCAGGCCATAAGGCGAGTGCGCGCAATACCCTGCGCTTGACCTCACCTTGTAGCCACTATATATAGCGGTGCCGCGTCAGGCGCCAACCGCCTTTCACTTCTAGAATTCAGGAATTTTCTGATCCATGGGCAAATCGCTGGTCATTGTGGAATCCCCGGCTAAGGCCAAGACCATCAACAAGTATCTGGGCAACCAATACGTGGTGAAGTCGAGTATCGGCCATATCCGAGACCTGCCCACCAGCGGTTCGGCTAGCGCCAGCAAAGAGCCAGCCGCCAAGCGCGGCAAGGCTGCCGCAGGTGAAGCGCCGGTGCTCACGCCGAAAGAGAAGGCGCGCAAGCAGCTTGTCTCGCGCATGGGTGTCGATCCCGATCAGGGCTGGAAAGCCCAGTACGAGATCCTCCCGGGCAAGGAAAAGGTCATAGAAGAGCTGCGCCGGCTCGCCAAAGATGCTGACACCATCTATCTCGCAACCGACTTGGATCGCGAGGGGGAAGCCATTGCCTGGCACCTGCGCGAAGCCATCGGTGGTGATGACAGCCGCTACAAGCGCGTGGTGTTCAACGAAATCACCAAGAAGGCGATTCAGGAAGCCTTCTCCAAGCCGGGCGAACTGGACATTGACCGCGTCAATGCTCAGCAAGCGCGTCGTTTCCTCGACCGCGTTGTTGGCTACATGGTTTCGCCGCTGCTCTGGGCCAAGATCGCTCGTGGTCTGTCCGCCGGTCGCGTGCAATCGGTAGCCGTGAAGCTGGTGGTTGAGCGTGAGCGTGAAATTCGCGCGTTCAACCCGGAAGAGTACTGGGAAGTGCATGCCGATCTCGGCACCACCAAAGGCTCGACCGTACGTTTCGAAGTGGCACGTGAGAAGGGTGAAGCCTTCAAGCCGCTCAACGAAGCGCAGGCCATGGGCGCGCTGGAGAAGCTCAAGTCTTCCAGCTACAGCATCGTCAAGCGCGAAGACAAGCCGACCAGCAGCAAGCCGTCGGCACCTTTCATCACCTCGACTCTGCAACAGGCCGCGAGCAACCGTCTGGGCTTCGGCGTGAAGAAAACCATGATGATGGCCCAGCGTCTGTACGAAGCCGGCTACATCACTTATATGCGTACCGACTCGACCAATCTCTCGGCTGATGCCGTGACGATGGCGCGCGAATACATCGAAACCGAGTTCGGCAAGAATTACCTGCCGGAAGCGCCGAACGTCTACAGCAGCAAGGAAGGCGCACAAGAGGCTCACGAAGCAATTCGTCCATCCGACGCCAACACCACGCCAAGCAAGCTGGCTGGTATGGAGCGCGATGCTGAGCGCCTCTACGAGCTGATCTGGCGCCAATTTCTGGCTTGCCAGATGCTGCCGGCGCAATACCTGTCGACCACCGTCACTGTTGCTGCCAGCGAATTCGAGCTGCGCGCCAAGGGCCGCATCCTGAAGTTCGACGGTTATACCCGTGTCATGCCGCAAATCGCCAAACCGGGCGATGATGACGTTCTGCCCGACATGGCGCAGGGCGATGTGATGAAGCTGATCAAGCTTGATCCGACCCAACACTTCACCAAGCCGCCGGCGCGTTATTCGGAAGCCAGCCTGGTGAAAGAAATGGAAAAACGCGGCATCGGTCGTCCTTCGACCTACGCAGCGATCATTTCAACCATTCAGGATCGCGGCTACGTGACCCTGCACAACCGTCGTTTCTATTCGGAAAAGATGGGTGACATCGTCACCGAGCGTTTGTCGGAGAGCTTCTCCAACCTCATGGACTACGGCTTCACCGCTGGCATGGAAGAGAACCTCGATGACGTGGCTCAGGGTGAGCGCGACTGGAAGAATGTGCTGGACGAGTTTTACGGCGACTTCAAGAAGAAGCTCGAAGTAGCCGAAAATCCGGAATCCGGCATGCGTGCCAACCAGCCGGTAATGACCGATATTCCGTGCACCACTTGCGGTCGTCCGATGCAGATTCGTACCGCATCGACCGGCGTGTTCCTCGGTTGCTCGGGTTACAGCTTGCCGCCGAAAGAGCGCTGCAAGGCCACCGTCAATCTGGTGCCGGGCGATGAAATCGCTGCGGACGACGAGGGTGAGTCGGAATCGCTGGTACTGCGCGGCAAGCATCGCTGCCCGATCTGCAGCACGGCGATGGACGCTTACCTGCTCGATGAGAAGCGCAAGCTGCACATCTGCGGTAACAACCCGGACTGCGCTGGCTACGAAATCGAAGAAGGCAGCTACCGGATCAAAGGCTATGAAGGCCCGAGCCTGGAATGCGACAAGTGCGGTAGCGAGATGCAGCTCAAGACCGGCCGTTTCGGCAAGTTCTTCGGCTGCACTAACGCGACCTGCAAGAACACCCGCAAACTCCTGAAAAGCGGTGACGCAGCGCCGCCGAAGATGGATCCGGTGAAGATGCCTGAGCTGAAATGCGAAAAGGTCAACGACACCTATATCCTGCGCGACGGTGCTTCTGGTCTGTTCCTCGCTGCCAGTCAGTTCCCGAAAAACCGCGAGACGCGTGCTCCGCTGGTGCTCGAGATTCTGCCGCACAAGGACGAGATTGATCCGAAGTATCACTTCCTGTGTGACGCTCCGCAGAAGGATCCTGATGGTCTGCCAGCGGTAATCCGCTACAGCCGCAAGACCAAGGAGCAATACGTGCAGACCGAAGTCGACGGCAAGCCTACCGGCTGGAAGGCTTACTTCGATGGTGGCAAGTGGACCGTTGACGACAAACGCACCGCCGCGAAACCCGCGAAAGCCGCCAAGGAATGATCGGTTGATCTGATCATTGGCCGATCAAATCGGCCAGCGCTAAAAAAGCCGCATGACGACCCTCGGGTTTTCATGCGGCTTTTTGGTTTTGTGCTTGCGGTCGGATTGGCTGATCCCCGACACTGTCCGGCCTGTGTGAAGCAATTATTTCGTTGTGGAGGCTGCCGTCATGGCCCACGAACTCTATACCCGCACCAACCAGAAAATCTACTTCGCCGGCCTGTCGCTCGAAGCCTTGGCCAGAGCCGAAGACGGGCGGGCGATGAATTCACCAGCGCTGATGCAGGCCGGGCGTGAATCGGCGCTGTTTCATCTTTATGGGGCGTTGCTGGGCCTGTGTCATGAAATCGCCGGGTTCTACCGGCTACCGCAGGCCAGTGCGCCGCGCGCCGAAGCGTTGTTGAACCGTGAAGTGCTGGAGTCGATCGCGATTCCGGAACTGTCCGAGATGATCGAGCTGGCGGGTAATCGGGAAACCTGGCTGGCGCAATTGCTGGCGGCGCATTCAGCGTTGTTTCAGCCGCCGCGCGCGCCACGTAAACTCAAGGGCGACGTAACGCAGCCGTTGATTCAGGCGGTTAACCTGGATGAGGAAAACACGCCAGAAGAGTTGAGTCGCGAAGAACTGGAGAGCTGGCGGCAGAACCTCAAGGGTCTGGCTCTGCGTTTTCGTGAAGGCTTGAACGAGTGCTGAGGAGGCGTGGCCAGAGCCGACGAGATGCATGCTGCTGGTCAAGATCCTGAGCGAAGCCTGAATGATGTCTATATAATCGCTGCCTTTCGTGGAGAACAGACCTACATGCCAACGTCCTTTCTAGAAATTGTCGAATTACCAGACGGCCGAATCGAGCTGCGCAGAGCTGAGGACGAAGGTACTTTGGTGACTCTGGATTTCTCCGAGGATGCCAAGGCATTCCTGCAAGGTCAGCACGTGGAAATCGCCAAGGCGATGTTGAGCGTCGGCGTGCAGATGGCAGGTCGTATGGTTGAAGGCGAGTTTGACAAGGATGAGGGGACGCGGGTTCTTCACTGACTCCCGACCCAGTAGATCGGCTTCTCTGTCCCTTGAGAAGCCATGCGCTTCACACAGCGCGCTTTATTGCTGAATCAACCCAAACGAATATTCAAACTCTGAGCGTCCCCAGTACGGGCGGCGCTGATCAGTTGTTGCCGTGAGCCTGTGTTCAATGGGTTCAACCAGGTCACCACAGTGTGGCTGCGACCCAGACGCAATGCTTCACAAGCCAGTTGCTGGGCAGTCTGCATGCCGCGCGGTTGCAGCAGCAGGATGCGCTCGCGATTCAATCCGGCTTCGCGCAGCCAGGTCTGGGTCAGACTGGCCGGTGGAGCGATCAGGGTGAGCCAGCGAGCGTCCTGATTGTCACTCAGTTCGCGCAAGATCGGGGCCAGCAGGTTCAGGCAGTTCCCGGCAGCACCGCGCAGTGACAGCTCACTGAACACTTCGGGTTCGGCGATCCATGGACGCTCGACCACATCTTTCAGGATCGGCGCCATGGGTTGTGCCAGAAACGCTTCGAACAACGGCAGTTGTGTTTGCTGAGGTGTGTGTGGGAACTGCATAAAGCCTCCTTTAGCGACGGATTACGCCGACACTCAAGCCTTCGATCACCAGTTCCTGATCTTTCAGGTTGACTTCGATAGGGGCGAACTCAGGGTTTTCGGCAATCAACCAGACCTTGCTGCCGTCACGCTTGAAGCGTTTGACCGTCACTTCATCGCCAATGCGGGCAACGACCACCTGGCCGTTACGCGCTTCGCGTGTGGTGTGAACAGCAATCAGGTCACCGTCAAAAATCCCGATGTCCTTCATGCTCATGCCGTGCACACGCAACAGGTAGTCAGCGCGTGGATGGAAGAAGGCCGGGTTGATGTTGCAGGATTCTTCGATGTGCTGTTGGGCGAGAATCGGCGCACCGGCGGCGACCCGGCCGATGATTGGCAAGGTCGAGTCGTCGGCCTTGGCTTCGAAGCCTGGAATGCGAATCCCGCGCGAGGCGCCGGGAGTCATCTCGATAGCGCCCTTGCGGGCCAGTGCTTTCAAGTGTTCTTCGGCGGCGTTGGGCGATTTGAAGCCCAGTTCCTGAGCGATCTCCGCGCGGGTAGGCGGGTAGCCGTTGTCTTCAAGGCAACGTTTGATGAAGGCCAGAATTTCGGCTTGGCGTGGCGTCAGTTTAAGCATATTGATCGCTCTGTCTTTTTATACAGTGACTGGGATTATATACAGTGAAGCGGTCTTGGCAATGGCCGTTTTTTGTCATGCCGCCGGACGGTCGATGACGGCGCAGATTCCAGTGTCGTCCTTATATGGTTAAATAACTGACCGACCATTCCCAAAACGAACACGCAGGGTTGACAAGGCATAGGCTGAAACGTATGTTTCAAACAAGTGTTTGTCAGGCGGAGTAGCCATGGCCCAGTCGGAAACCGTTGAACGCATTCTTGATGCTGCCGAGCAGTTGTTCGCGGAGAAAGGTTTCGCTGAAACCTCATTGCGTTTAATCACCAGCAAGGCCGGGGTCAACCTGGCGGCGGTGAACTATCATTTCGGCTCGAAGAAAGCGCTGATTCAGGCGGTTTTCTCTCGCTTCCTTGGACCGTTCTGCATCAGCCTCGACAAAGAGCTGGAGCGGCGTCAGGCCAAGCCTGAGAACAAGCCGACGCTTGAAGAGCTGCTGGAAATCCTCGTCGAACAAGCCTTGGTGGTGCAGCCACGCAGCGGCAACGACTTGTCGATTTTCATGCGGTTGCTCGGTCTGGCATTCAGTCAGAGCCAAGGCCACTTGCGGCGTTATCTGGAAGACATGTACGGCAAGGTGTTCCGTCGCTACATGATGCTGGTCAATGAAGCCGCGCCGCGTATTCCACCGATCGAGCTGTTCTGGCGTGTGCACTTCATGCTCGGTGCCGCAGCGTTCAGCATGTCCGGCATTAAAGCGTTACGTGCGATTGCTGAAACAGACTTCGGCGTCAACACTTCCATCGAGCAGGTGATGCGCTTGATGGTGCCGTTCCTCGCCGCCGGCATGCGCGCCGAGACCGGCGTCACCGATACTGCCATGGCCAGCGCACAACTGCGTCCGCGCAGCAAAACCGCTCCGGTGCCTGCCAAGGTTTGAAACGTAAACGAGTGGGCGCGGCTGTGGACATCCGCTAAGCTAGCCGCCCATGCCAACTCTCGTTCTGAACCCGCTTACCATTGAAATCGCCGTCCTGCCGGGCCATGTGCCCGGCGGCGATTTTTTGTGGGGCGGGTTTTTTGTTATCAAGGAATTTTTATGACTGCTGGCCTGCAAGGCTCGTTGATGGTGGACGTCGCCGGTACTTGGCTGACGGCCGAAGATCGCCAATTGTTGCGCCAGCCCGAAGTGGGCGGCCTGATCATCTTTGCGCGCAACATCGAGCATCCGCGTCAGGTGCGCGAACTCAGCGCGTCGATCCGTGCGATTCGTCCTGACCTGCTGCTGGCGGTGGACCAAGAGGGCGGCCGCGTCCAGCGTCTGCGTCAGGGCTTCGTGCGTCTGCCGGCCATGCGCGCAATTGCCGACAACCCGAATGCTGAATACCTCGCCGAGCAGTGCGGCTGGATCATGGCCACCGAAGTGCTGGCCGTCGGACTCGACCTGAGCTTCGCCCCGGTGCTGGATCTGGATTACCAGCGCAGCGCCGTGGTCGGCACCCGCTCTTTCGAGGGCAACCCGGAGCGCGCCGCAACGCTCGCTGGCGCATTCATCAAAGGCATGAACAGCGCGGGCATGGCTGCCACCGGCAAACATTTCCCCGGTCACGGTTGGGCCGAAGCCGATTCCCACGTAGCGATTCCTAACGACGAGCGCAGCCTCGACGAGATCCGCGCCAACGATCTGGTGCCATTCGCCAGGCTGAGCAAACAATTGGCCGCCGTGATGCCGGCCCACGTTATCTACCCGCAAGTCGACCCACAGCCTGCCGGTTTCTCCCGGCGCTGGTTGCAGGACATTTTGCGCGGCGAGTTGCAGTTCGACGGCGTGATCTTCAGCGATGACCTGTCGATGGCCGGCGCGCATGTGGTCGGCGATGCCGCCAGTCGTATCGAAGCGGCCCTCAGCGCCGGTTGCGACATGGGTCTGGTATGCAACGATCGCGCAGCGGCCGAACTGGCCCTGAGCGCGGCTCAACGCCTGAAAGTCACACCGTCTCCGCGCATTGCGCGGATGCGCGGCCAGGCTATCGCCAGCACCGAATACCGTCAGGATCCGCGTTGGCTGACCGCTGTCGGCGCGCTCAAAGACGCTCAACTGATTGATTAAGGATTTTTCGCTATGACGGTTTACGCAATCATCGGTGGCACCGGCCTGACCCAACTCGAAGGCTTGAGCATTCGTCAGTCGCTGGCAGTGGACACCCCCTACGGCGCGCCATCGGCCGAGGTGCAGATCGGCGAATACGCCGGCAAGGAAGTACTGTTCCTCGCCCGTCATGGCCATCCGCACCGCTTCCCGCCGCACAAGGTCAACTACCGCGCGAACCTGTGGGCGCTGAAGCAGGCCGGGGCCGAAGCGATCATTGCAGTCAACGCGGTCGGCGGGATTCACCCGGCGATGGGCACCGGACATTTCTGCGTCCCGCACCAGATCGTCGACTACACCAGCGGTCGCGAACACACCTATTTCGCTGATGATCTGGAGCACGTCACACACATCGACTTCAGCTTTCCTTACAGCGAGCCGTTGCGCCAGCAATTGATCGCCGCATTGGCTGCCGAGGGTTGCGAGTACAGCGATCAAGGCGTGTACGCCTGCACCCAGGGTCCGCGTCTGGAAACGGTGGCCGAAATTGTGCGTCTGGAGCGTGACGGCTGCGACATCGTCGGCATGACCGGCATGCCGGAAGCGGCGCTGGCGCGTGAGTTGGAGCTGGATTACGCCTGTCTGTCACTGGTGGTCAACCCAGCGGCGGGCAAGACCACCGCGGTGATCACCATGGCCGAAATCGAGCAGGCACTGCATGACGGCATGGGCAAGGTGAAATCGACCTTGGCGCGCGTACTCAAGGGCTGAGTTTCAGCGGCTCGAAACGGACTTCATCATTCACCCGCGATCAATCGGCGTAGATTCCATGATGACAATCACTGAACACCTGGATGCGCAACCTTGGGCAAATATGTTCAGTAACCGCACTCTGGACAAGGCGCGTCTCTACGCCGACGAGCGACGGGTGGAGATTCGTCAGATCGATGAGCAGGTGATTTTCGCGACGTGCCTTGGCTCCGAGCGGCAGAGATACGATCAGATCATTGAACTCGTCAAAAGTCCGACCGGACGCTGGGAGCTCATGTGTTCATGCACCTGCCCGATGGGGTCCGATTGCAAGCACTGCGCCGCCACCATCTATCACCTGCAGGATCAGCCCGTAACGGCCACTGAAAGCATCCCGCAAGTCCACTTGAGCCGTGAATTGGAACGCTGGCTCGCCGATATCCCTTCTGCAAACAAGTCTGACGCTGAGCCTGCGCAAGCAGCGGGCACGCGTCTGGTGTACCAGCTCAGGCCAACGTCCGTCGCGGGCAAGTGGGCGCTGGAAATTTACCGCGCCCAGCAGCTCAAGACCGGTGAGTTGAAAGACATTAAACAGATGTACTCGCTGTCGGACATGCTGATGCGCGAACCCGGTTACCTGACGGAGCTGGATCTGCGGATTGCCCGACTGTTGGTCGCTGTCTATTCCCATCACGCCTATCACGGCGGCTACATGTTGCAGGGCAGCAGCGGTGCAGAACTGCTTGAAATGCTGGTGAAAACCGCGCGACTGTTCCTCGATCTCAAGCGCTCGCAGCCATTGAGATCCGGCGAGAAGAGAGCAGGGCAGTTCGCTTGGGCCGAACAATCCAACGGTAGCTTCCGCCCGCAGTGGAGCAGCGAAGAAGCGGCGGTGGAAACGGTACTTGCCCTTGAGCCGCTGTACTACCTGGATCACGAGCGCCTGCAAGTCGGACAGTTATTCACTGGACTTGATGAAAAACTCGCGTGTCACCTTTCGTTGGCGCCGGATATCCCGGCCCACCAAGCGATGCAGTTCAGTCATCGAATGAGCGCGACCACTCAAGTTATCCCGCCGCATGTTTTGACCGTACGGATCGTCGAGGGAGTCATGCCTCAGGCGCACCTGACACTCGCCAGCGGCAAGCGCTACGTGAACTGGAAATATGAGCCGGAGCATCGCGCAGCATTGGCGTTTTCCTATAACGGTCATCCCGCCGTGGACAGGAATCCGGAAGTGTTGGTCCTGTCGGGTAACGAAACCCAGCGCATCCAGCGTAATCCCGTCGCCGAGAAAGTCCTGCGCCAACTCATGCAGAAGCACGGCTTCAAGAAAGCCACGCGCAAGAGCAACCTGGATCGCCCCGGCGAAATGTTCACACTGCCCGACGATCCAGCGTGGCTCGCGTTCATGCAGGACGGCCTGGAAGTTTTGCGCGAGGCGAACTGGCAGGTCGAGATCGCCGACGGTTTCCAATTCAACGTGCAGCCAGTCGAGCACTGGTACGCAGACGTTGAGGAGGAGGCGGGGCACCAATGGTTTGATCTGCAATTGGGCATCGTCGTCAACGGTAAACGTCACAGTCTGTTGCCGATTCTGCTGCACCTGTTGCGCACGCAACCGAAATTGCTCGAGCCTTCCAGCCTGGCTGAGCGCGACGATGACGAACAACTGTTGATCGAACTGGGTTTCGGCCGTTGGGGTTCCACCGACACCACCAAAGTCGCCCTGCCTTACGGCCGGATCAAACCGCTGATGGCCACGCTCGGTGAATTGTATCTGGGCAATCATCAGGGCGATGCATTGCGCCTGAGTGCTCCGGATGCCGCGCGTTTGAGCGTGTTGGAGGGTGTTGATCTGGTCTGGCAGGGCGGCGAGCGCCTGCGCAGCTTTGCCCAGAGACTGCGCGAATCGACCTACGCGCAGGTAGCGGCTCCGAAAGGCCTCAAGGCAACCCTGCGGCCTTATCAACTCGAGGGGCTGAACTGGATGCAGACCCTGCGCGAGTTGGGCGTCGGTGGCATTTTGGGCGATGACATGGGGCTGGGCAAAACCCTGCAAACCCTGGCGCATCTGCTCACTGAAAAGCACGCCGGACGGCTCGATCGTCCGGCCCTCGCTGTGATGCCCACCAGCCTGATCCCCAACTGGCTCGACGAGGCGCTGCGCTTCACTCCGCAGCTCAAAGTGCTGGCGCTGCATGGCGCGGCGCGGCAAAAAGATTTCGCCAGCCTGGCGCAATACGATCTGGTGTTGACCACCTACGCACTGCTGCCGCGGGATCTCGAGGTATTGCAGGCGCAGGGGTGGAGTGTGCTGATTCTCGACGAAGCGCAGAACATCAAAAATCCGGTCAGCAAAGCGGCTCAGGCTGCCCGCGATTTACACGCGGACCAACGTCTGTGCCTGAGCGGCACACCGCTGGAAAACCACCTCGGCGAACTCTGGTCGCAATTCCATTTCCTGCTGCCCGGCTGGCTGGGTGACAACAAAAGCTTCAATCGCGACTACCGCACGCCGATCGAGAAACATGGCAACGCCGAGCGCATGCACCATCTGACGGCGCGGATTAAACCCTTCCTGCTGCGGCGCAAGAAAGATCAGGTGGCAACCGAGCTGCCACCGAAAACCGAAATCGTGCATTGGGTTGATCTCAGCGACGGGCAGCGCGATGTTTATGAAACCGTGCGCGTGGCTATGGACAAAAAAGTCCGCGACGAAATCAGCCGCAACGGCGTTGGCCGCAGTCAGATCATCATTCTCGATGCGCTGCTCAAGCTGCGCCAAGTGTGTTGCGATCTGCGCTTGCTGAAAATGCCGCTCACGGCAAAAGCGCTGCGGGCCGGTAGCGGCAAACTGCTCAGCCTGATGGAAATGCTCGAAGAGTTGCTCAGCGAAGGGCGCAAGATTCTGCTGTTTTCGCAGTTCACATCGATGCTGGCGTTGATCGAGGAAGAGTTGCAACAGCGGGGGCTTGGCTACTCGTTACTGACCGGTGAAACCACGGATCGGCGCACGCCGGTCAAGGATTTCCAGAGCGGTAAGGTGCCGCTGTTCTTGATCAGCCTGAAGGCCGGCGGGACGGGTCTGAATCTCACTGCTGCGGACACCGTGATCCATTTCGATCCGTGGTGGAACCCGGCGGTGGAAAATCAGGCGACCGACCGTGCCTACCGGATCGGGCAGAACAAACCAGTGTTCGTCTACAAACTGATTGCTCGCGGCACGGTCGAGGAAAAGATCCAGGCATTGCAGCAAGAGAAAGCTGCATTGGCCGGCGCGGTCCTTGAGGGCGGGACCACTGGCGGCTGGAAGCTCGAGCAGAGCGACATCGAGGCGTTGTTCGCGCCGCTGCCTGTTTCCAAAGATTGATGGCCTGAGTCTGAGGCCATTATCTGAGGGCCCCATCGCTGCATTGGTATCTACACATCTCCCGATCCTGGTCTATAAAGGGACGGCATGGATATCAAATGACTGGGCTAGATGCCCGCCTGATAAAACGATACGACGAGTTAGTCATGGGA
>NZ_JAFCWW010000034.1:0-34842 GCF_049897765.1 Pseudomonas sp. TWP3-2
TTGCAACTTCTGTTTAGGCAGGCTTGAACGCGATGCCAAACGCGTATCAAGCCTGTAAAGGTGTAAACGATGTCCCCGGTCTAATGTGTAAAGGATGTGCCGGTCTCTACAGTGAGGGGGAGGCCGTTACTCGTTATCCAGGCCTTTGCGCCGATAGGGGAAAACGTCGATGACTTTCCCGGCCCGAATCGCCTCCTGCAAGCTCTTCCAGTAGTCGGCGTTGTACAACTCCCCATGCAACTGATCGAACAACTTGCGCTGCCCCGAATCGGCAAACAGAAACGGCGGAAATTCTTCCGGAAAAACATCCAGCGGCCCAATCGAGTACCACGGCTCCGAAGCCATTTCATCTTCCGGGGTGCGCGGCGCCGGGATATGCCGGAAGTTCGCCTCGGTCAGAAAGCAGATCTCGTCATAGTCGTAAAACACCACCCGCCCATGCCGGGTCACGCCGAAGTTCTTCAACAGCATGTCGCCGGGAAAGATGTTCGCTGCCGCCAGTTGTTTGATCGCAAGGCCATAGTCTTCGAGCGCTTCACGCACTTGCGCGTCGTTGGCGTTCTCCAGATACAGGTTCAGCGGCGTCATGCGGCGCTCGGTCCAGCAGTGGCGGATCAGCACGGTTTCGTCTTCCACCGACACCGTCGACGCCGCCACCTCGAGCAATTCCGCCAGGCATGCCGGATCGAACTTGCTCAGCGGAAAACGGAAGTCTGCAAACTCCTGGGTATCGGCCATGCGCCCGACGCGGTCGACGCTTTTCACCAGTCGGTACTTCTCGATCACCGTCGCGCGGTCGACGTTTTTCGAGGGCGAGAAGCGATCCTTGATGATCTTGAACACCGTGTTGAAACCCGGCAGCGTGAACACGCTCATGACCATGCCGCGCACACCGGGGGCCATGATGAATTGATCGTCGGTGTTGGCCAGATGATTGATCAGCGCGCGGTAGAACTCCGACTTGCCATGTTTGTAAAAACCAATCGAGGTGTACAGCTCGGCAATGTGCTTGCCCGGCAGGATGCGCCGCAGGAAGCCGATGAATTCTGCCGGCACTGGGACATCGACCATGAAATACGAACGGGTGAACGAGAAGATGATCGACACGTCGGCTTCATCGGTGATCAACGCATCGATCTGAATCCCGCGTCCCTCACGGTGCAACAGCGGAATCACCAGCGGCCACTGTTCGTCGCGGGTGTAGATACGCCCGACCAGGTACGCACCTTTGTTGCGATATAGAACCGAGGAAAACAGCTCGACGCTCAGCTCCGGGTCCTTGCACACCCAGTCCGGCAGGTTCTCGCGCAGTTGCGCTTCGAGACGCTGCAAGTCGCGCGGCAGATCGGCGTAGGCCTCGTTGAAACGGTAATCGTCAAAGATGCTCGCGAGCATGTCCGACAACTGGCCTTGCGGCTTGTACGTGCGGGTTTGCGCGGCACGCGCGCGGCGCAGGCTCGGGCGGGTAGTGTGGATGAACATGCAGCCGTCGCTGATCAGGTCGTGACTGAACAGGCCGCAGAAAATCGAGTTGTACCAAGTCTCCGACAGCTCATCGTCGAAGCGCAGGTCGATGATGCTGATGTAGGCGCTTTTCACCAGCGGCCAACAGGTGACGTCGTTCAGCGTGTCCGGCGCGAAATGCTCGCGCAGTCGGCCGATAGTTTCGCCGACCTTTTCTTCGTAGAGATTGATTCGCGCCGCCGATGCGGTTTGCGCCTCCTGCCAGCGCGCATTCTCGAACCGCTCCCGCGCGCCATCGGTAATCCGGCGGAAATGCTCACGGTAATCGTCGAAGCCATCGAGGATCAGACGGGCGATGTCGGTGGCTGGCCATTGCTGCGGCATAGATAAGACCTCTGCGGGAATTGAAACCTGCGCTCGAATGCCTGAGCTTAGCCATGGATGTGGGTGCAGGTGAAGCGCGATTTGTGCCAGATGCGCGACCGGACTGCCCGTAACGGCGAATTTGTTCGATGCGCCCCCCGGCGGAGAAAATTAAATGCCCGATTAGCGGTTGCCATCGTTTGAGTGCTCGGCAACACTCTCGTCCCGATCATGGAAGGAGTGGCCCGTGAGCCCCGTTGATATTTTCCGCATGTTGTCGCTGGCCGCCATCTGGGGCGCCAGCTTCCTGTTCATGCGCATCATCGCCCCGGTGGTCGGCACCATTCCTACCGGATTTTTTCGCGTCTCGATTGCGGCGGTCGGGTTGCTGGTGATCCTCGGGCTGATGCGCATCAGCTGGGATTTCAAAGGCAAGCTCAAGACCTTGATGCTGCTGGGCGTGATCAACTCCGGCGTTCCAGCGACCTTGTATTCGGTCGCCGCACAAGTGCTGCCGGCCGGCTACTCGGCGATTTTCAACGCCACCACACCGCTGATGGGCGTGTTGATTGGCGGATTGTTCTTCAGCGAAAAACTCACGGTAGCCAAGCTTGGCGGGGTCTTCCTCGGTCTGATGGGTGTCGGCGTACTGACGCGGGCCGGCCCGGTCGCATTCGACCTGCAATTGCTCATGGGCGCCCTCGCCTGCCTGCTCGCGACCACCTGTTATGGCTTCGCCGGTTTCCTCGCGCGGCGCTGGCTGGATCAGGCCGGCGGTGTCGACAGCCGTCTCTCGGCGGTGGGCAGCATGCTCGGTGCAACGTTGTTTTTGTTGCCATTGTTCGGCTACAGCGTGATCACCCAGCCGCCGGTCAGCTGGGGTGGCTGGAATGTCTGGTTGTCGCTGCTGGGGTTGGGTCTGGGCTGCACCGCGTTTGCCTACATCATTTACTTCCGCTTGCTCAGCTCGATCGGGCCGGTGAAGTCGATGACCGTGACCTTCATGATTCCGCCGTTCGGCGTGTTGTGGGGCGCGCTGTTTCTCGATGAGCCGCTGTCGATGGCGCATGTGTATGGCGGGGTGTTGATTGCGATTGCGCTGTGGCTGGTGTTGAAGCCCGGGGCGGTGAAGCCGGTCGAAGTCGCGGCGCGCTGATTTGCAGCTGCAAAAAAGGCCCGGAAGTTTTCTTCCGGGCCTTTTTCATGGGCGTTGATTACGTGGTTTTACGAAACACGAAGGCCAGACCGACGATGATCAACAGCATGCCCAGCACGCTCAGCGCAGCCAGGCGATTACCGAAAATCAAATAGTCCATCACCGCCGTCACCGCCGGCACCAGATAGAACAGGCTGGTCACGTTGACCAGATTGCCCCTGGCGATCAATCGATACAGCAGCAGCGTCGCCAACACCGATACCACCAGCCCCATCCACAACACCGGCACGATAAACCCGGCGCTGTGCTCGAAGTGGAACGGCTGGAATGGCACGAAGATCCCACACAGTAATAGCCCGGCCAGATACTGCACCGGCAGCGTGCCGAGGGGATTGTCAGTGATGCGTTTCTGCATGATCGAACCGAAGGTCATGCTCGCCAACGCCAACAGACCGAACAGCATGCCCGCCAATGACATTCCGGCCAGACCGATCCCCTGGTAGACCACCATGATCAAACCGGCCAGCCCCAATGCCAGGCCAAAAATCCGGCTCGCCGAGCGCTGCCGCTCCATGATCACCACGGTCAGAATCGGCTGCACGCCCATGATGGTTGCCATCACGCCAGGTGTGACTTTCAGGTCTAGCGCCAACAGATAAAAGATCTGATAGGCCCCCAACAGCACCACCCCGGTGGCCATCGCATACAGCATCGGTTTGCCGCCCCTGGGTAGCTTCAGCTTGAGCAACGGCACCAGCAACACCAGCCCACACAAGGCAATTACAAAGCGGATCAGCAGGAAGGCAAAGGGCGAAGCGTGGGCAAGCCCCCACTTGGAGAAGATCGCCCCGCTGCTCCACAGCAGAACGAACAGGCTCGTGGACGCCGCCGCGAGCGCGGATTTTTTCGAAAGGACAAACATGAATACCACCTGTAGTCAGGCACATAGCCAACTCAGCCGAAGCTGAAATTCAGTAGGTTTTTCCGGCGGGCACAGGGGGTCAGCAAAAAGCTGATCAGCCCGAAATGCCAACGCCCGGTGGGCTACTGACAGGTGGGGGGTAATGACTGATCTGCGCAGGCTGCTGATTCCCGCACGGCACGACGCCAGCGTTGACCGCTGAATCGACTACCGCGTTGATGAGGGATGCAGGCATTGGGCTGATCTTTATGGAGGTGACAGTGAAATTCGAGCGCCGACTATAACCAGCGCCGGACATGGATTGCAATGACTTGGACAAAGGGCCAGTAGCGACAGGCTGGCGGGCGACGCTTAGGCTCGTTTGCAACTGCTGCGCCCAACGACGGGGGACATGGAATGTATGAGATCACATGCCAAGGGAACGGACATATTTGCGGTATCAGGTTTACAGGTCGCAGGCGCGAAAACAGGCCAGTGCCACCTTTGCCCGGTTGGAGAAAGAGTTGGAGCAATGCGGAATTATTGACGTCGACCATTCCAGAGTCCGCTTTGAGGCGATTGACGCTCAAGCATTAGATGCTTACGAGCAATGGCTCGATCCTCATTTCTCATGGCACGAAGTAGTCGTGTGGAAAGCCAGAGAGCCAATGAGCTTTGACCTGTCGATCTGGTTTGATAATGAGTTGTGCGGACTCTGTTTCGCCAATCCTAACCAAAGCCGACTGCGCGTAAAAATTGTGCGACTGGAAGGCAAGCCCGGCAACGATCACCCGCTCAAAAGCCGTGTGGCCACGTTTGCGTTGACCGCCGTCAGTCACTTCGCGCGCATCATCGGCAGCAAACAGATCGAAATTCAGGAGCCTCTTGAAGGCGTCATACCTTTATATCGCCAGCTGGGTTTTGAATTCGATGCACAGGGCCGGCTTGTGATGCTGGTTGAGTGCGACTAGTATCGGGGCACCTGTTCAATTAATGATCAACGTCGGAAACACTATGAAAGCGCTCGTTGAAAACAAAACTGCACATACCAAATCGATCAGAGGCAATCGCAAGCACGCTTGCAGTGAATTGTCCGAGAAACAGTTACGTCGGATCCGAGAAGCATTGGCAAACCCGGCAGTTGAGGAGCCGGGAGGCGTGCTGGCTGGTGCGTCCTTTAGTTTTTCCTCATAAAAAAAACCGCTCAATCGAGCGGTTTTTTCATTCCGTAACTTGGCCTCAACCAAACAACCAATACCCCAACAACGTCAACACCACCACCGCCAGCACTGGCCGCATCACGCGGTAGGCCTTGGGATTGCGGCGTTTCCATTGCTTGACCACACCACTGAACCTGTCGCTGAAGCTCTTGCTCCAGGCGTAGGCGCGGTTGATGCCACCGACCTGTTCATCGTCGAGGTTCTGCGGCGCAGTGGCGCGACCGAGCCAGGCGCTGATAAAGCGGTTGATCCGGGTCATGAAGCGGTTGCTCAGCGGACGTTCGATGTCGCAGAACAGGATCACTCGAGTCTGGTTGGTTTCGTTCTTGACCCAGTGCACGTAGGTCTCATCGAACATCACGTCTTCGCCGTCGCGCCAAGCGTAAACCTGACCGTCAACGAAGATCCGGCAATCGTCGGAGTTCGGCGTCGACAAACCCAAGTGATAGCGCAGAGAGCCGGCGAACGGATCGCGATGCGGGTTGAGGTGGCTGCCACCCGGCAATAACGCAAACATCGCGCCTTTGACGTTGGGAATGGCACTCACCAGCGCCACGGTTTTCGGGCACAGAGATTCGGCCGACGGCAGCGGTTTGTCGTACCACTTGAGGTAGAACCGCTTCCAGCCCTTCTTGAAGAACGAGCCAAAACCGGCGTCATTGTTCTTCTCGGCAGCGCGAATGTAACCCTCGTCAAACAGGTGCATGGCTTCGTCGCGGATCACTTCCCAGTTGTCGCGCAGTACATCCAGTTCCGGAAACTTGCTGCGATCCAGATAAGGCTTGGACGGCACGCCCGAGAACAGGTACATCAACGCGTTGTACGGGGCGAACAGCGCCGAGTGGTTGACGAACTGACGCAGCACCGGCAAGCGTGCCTTGCCACGCAAATGCACATAGAGAGTGCTGCCCAGAAAGAGCAACAGCACCAACGCCTTGGCGGCAAACGGAAAGGTCATCAACAACTCCTTGAAAAAAGACGACGCTGCGCAATGCCATTTACCCGGCATGGCAGCCGGCCATGATAAACACTACCGGCTTTGGGAAAAACCCGTCCAACCCAAGATTCAGTGTTAACAATTGCGCAACAAAGCATTAGTTAACATAGCGACCCTGAACCTTGGCTGACTTGAATCAACGCGTTTGTTATTGCTGGGTCTCCTGATCAGTAAACAAATCGCTGAACAACATGCTCGACAGATAGCGTTCACCCGAATCCGGCAGGATCACCACGATAGTCTTGCCCTGCATTTCCGGAGTCTCTGCCAGGCGCACGGCAACCGCCATGGCCGCGCCGCAGGAAATCCCGCACAGAATCCCCTCTTCCTGCATCAGGCGCAGGGCCATGGCCTTGGACTCTTCATCGGTGACCAGCTCGACACGGTCGACCATCGACAGATCAAGGTTTTTTGGCACGAAACCAGCGCCAATCCCCTGAATCTTGTGCGGGCTCGGCTTGATTTCCTGACCGGCCAAAGCCTGAGTGATCACTGGAGAAGACACTGGCTCCACGGCGATCGAGATAATCGGTTTGCCTGCGGTGTTCTTGATATACCGCGAGACACCGGTGATGGTTCCGCCGGTACCGACGCCCGCCACCAGCACATCGACCGCACCGTCGGTGTCGTTCCAGATTTCCGGGCCGGTGGTTTTTTCGTGAATCGCCGGGTTGGCCGGATTATCGAATTGCGAAGGCATGAAGTATTTGTCGGTATCGCTGGCAACAATTTCGGCGGCTTTTTCGATAGCGCCTTTCATGCCCTTGGCCGGTTCGGTCAGCACCAGTTCCGCGCCCAACGCCTTGAGGACTTTGCGCCGTTCGATACTCATTGAGGCCGGCATAGTCAGCATCAGTTTATAACCGCGCGCCGCCGCGACGAACGCCAGACCGATACCGGTGTTGCCCGAAGTCGGCTCGACGATGGTCATGCCCGGCTTGAGTTTGCCGCTGCCTTCGGCATCCCAGATCATGTTCGCGCCGATCCGGCACTTGACCGAGTAACCGGGGTTGCGGCCTTCAATCTTGGCCAGAATGGTCACGCCACGCGGCGCAATGCGGTTGATCTGCACCAGCGGCGTGTTGCCGATGGAGTGGGCGTTGTCAGCGAAGATACGGCTCATGGCTGGGTCCTTGTGCAGCATTGAATTCAGCGCTCCAAGGTAAGCCTGTTGCCCGTGTCAGTCCAGTCGGTCGAACGTCTGCGAGCGTCAGCAGTCAATCGAATTATATCGTTCGGGAATCTTCACCATGAAACGTCGCTACAGCTGGTCGTTGTGGGCTTTTGCCACCGTCATCGTGTTATTGGTCGCGTTACACATCGCCCTGCCTTATCTGGTGCGCGACTATCTGAATGACAAACTGGCGAACATGGGCGATTACCGCGGTCAGGTGACAGACGTCGATCTGGCGCTTTGGCGCGGCGCCTACAAGATCAACGGCCTGAAAATCGTCAAGGTCGACGGCAAGGTACCGGTGCCGTTCGTGGATGCGCCGGTGGTAGACCTCGCAGTGAGTTGGCACTCGCTGTGGTACGACCATGCTGTCGTCGCCCAGGCGAGGTTCATCAGTCCGCAAGTTAATTTCGTCGACGGCAGTAACAAGCAGAACTCACAAACGGGTAAAGGCACCGACTGGCGTGAGCAGTTAAGCAAGCTGTTACCGATCACCCTGGATGAAGTCCAAATTCAGGACGGCCGCATCAGTTTCCGCAACTTCAACTCCAAACCGCCAGTAAACATGAATGCCACCAACGTTGATGCCAGCATTTACAACCTGACCAACGTAGTCGACAAGGAAGGTAAACGCGACGCCCGCTTCGAAGGTAAAGCCTTGTTACTGGGCCACGCCCCGCTGGAAACCACTGCCACATTTGACCCCCTGAGCAACTTCGAAGAATTCGAATTCCGCCTGCGTGCCCGCGACATCGAACTGAAAAAAATGAACGACTTCGCCTCGGCCTACGGCAAGTTCGACTTCAGTGCAGGGCACGGCGACGTGGTCATCGAAGCTGCTGCGAAAAAAGGTCAGGTCAAGGGCTACATCAAGCCGCTGTTGCGCGATGTCGAAGTGTTCAACTGGCAGCAAGACGTCGAAAACAAGGACAAGAGCATCTTCCGCTCAGTTTGGGAGGCGTTGGTCGGTGGCACCGAAACCGTGTTGAAGAACCAGGCGAAAAACCAATTCGCCACCAAGGTCGAACTCCGCGGTAGCGTGCACCAGCAAAATATCAGCGCGTTCGAAGCGTTTTTGCAGATTTTGCGCAATGGATTCGTCCAGGCATTCAATGCGCGGTATGAACGGCCGAAGCCGGATGCGGGCTAGGTTTTACGATTGACGACATAGCGGCCGGTGTCCTCGGCCGCGATCAGTGTCGACTTATCCTGCAATGAATCCCAACCAAGGCAGGCCAACGCCAGTGAGCGGGGCACAGCTTCTCGGCCATTGCTGTAGCGAGTGATGCTGCGGGGGCTGACGCCCAATGCTTCTGCCGCTTGGTTCAGTGGCAAACCGGTCCGAGCACGCCACGCCATGAATATCCGCGTGTTTTCGTCCGGAGCGTTTTGCGCCAACGCATCCCTATACAAGGTATCGGCACCGATCTGGATGTCTGGTTCCAACCATTCGACGCTCCAGCCGTCATCACCGAGTGACGCTGTGTCGAATACATCTGAGTTTAGCAATGGCCGTAGACCCGGATACGCCAGAAAATCCTCGCTCAGGTCCAGGGTCCATTGTTGGCCGTCGATAAAGGTCAACGCCAGCCGACCATTCGGCAAAGCCTGCACTGCCGACAAACGCGGCCGTTTCATGGATAGCATTGTTTCCAATCCTCCAGCAGTTGGGCCTGATGGGCCAGGACCCAGGTCAGCGCTTCCTTGATGATCAGTTGTGGTGCTCGGCCCATCATGACTCCGACAGGTTCCAGGCTGAGCATCACATCCACTCCACCACCTGTCAGGTGCACATGGGGCGGAGGATGATCTTTCTCACGCAACTGAATGCGGTATTTTTCTCTGAATCGGTATTTAGTAGACATGCCGGGAATACTATCGCCAAATCGGCGATACCTGAATACTGGCCATCAGCCGAGACTGAGTCAACATGTGACGCCCCATTCAGAGACTGAATAAGCCGTCTGCGTTCACAGTCGACCGGGCTGCGCGTTATAGTCGGGCATCCGATTATTTCGCCCCCGCCCTGCCCGTTCAGGTCGGCGTTACCGTTCGAGGATTAGCAGATGAAGTTCGAAGGCACCCAGGCCTACGTCGCCACCGATGACCTGAAGCTGGCGGTCAACGCCGCCATCACCCTGGAGCGGCCGCTCCTGGTCAAGGGCGAGCCGGGCACCGGCAAGACCATGCTCGCCGAGCAACTGGCCGAATCGTTCGGCGCCAAGTTGATCACCTGGCACATCAAGTCCACCACCAAGGCGCATCAGGGCCTGTACGAGTACGACGCCGTCAGCCGTCTGCGTGACTCGCAACTGGGGACGGAAAAAGTCCACGACGTTCGCAACTACCTGAAGAAGGGCAAGCTGTGGGAGGCGTTCGAGTCTGAAGAGCGCGTCATTCTGCTGATCGACGAGATCGACAAGGCTGACATCGAGTTCCCTAACGACCTGCTGCAAGAACTCGACAAGATGGAGTTCTACGTTTACGAAATCGACGAGACCATCAAGGCGAAGAAGCGTCCGATCATCATCATTACTTCGAACAACGAGAAAGAGCTGCCGGACGCGTTCCTGCGCCGTTGCTTCTTCCATTACATCGCGTTCCCGGATCGCACCACGCTGCAGAAAATCGTCGACGTGCACTACCCGGACATCAAGAAGGATCTGGTCAGCGAAGCGCTGGACGTATTCTTCGACGTGCGCAAAGTGCCGGGCCTGAAGAAGAAGCCTTCGACTTCGGAACTGGTCGACTGGCTGAAACTGCTGATGGCCGACAACATCGGCGAGGCAGTGCTGCGCGAGCGCGATCCGACCAAAGCCATTCCGCCGCTGGCAGGCGCCTTGGTGAAGAACGAACAGGACGTGCAACTGCTTGAGCGCCTGGCGTTCATGAGCCGTCGCGGCACCCGCTAAGAGGCTGATGCCATGTTGCTCAACCTGTTCAATGAAATGCGTGCAGCCAAAGTGCCGGTGTCGGTGCGCGAACTGCTCGACCTGATCAACGCGCTGAAACAGCGCGTGACCTTCGCCGACATGGACGAGTTTTATTACTTGTCACGGGCGATTCTGGTCAAGGACGAACGGCATTTCGACAAGTTCGACCGTGCGTTCGGCGCCTACTTCAATGGCCTGGAAAAACTCGACGACCATTTGCAGGCGCTGATTCCCGAAGACTGGCTGCGCAAGGAGTTCGAACGTTCGCTAAGCGACGAAGAACGCGCGCAAATCCAGTCGCTCGGCGGCCTCGACAAGCTCATCGAAGAATTCAAGAAGCGTCTGGAAGAACAGAAGGAACGCCACGCCGGCGGCAATAAATGGATCGGCACTGGCGGCACCAGTCCGTTTGGTTCCGGCGGTTTCAACCCGGAAGGCATTCGGGTTGGCGACGCCGGCAAACGCCAAGGCAAAGCGGTGAAAGTCTGGGATCAGCGCGAGTACAAGAACCTCGATGATTCCGTGGAACTGGGCACGCGCAATATCAAAGTTGCCTTGCGCCGCTTGCGCAAGTTTGCCCGTCAGGGTGCGGCGGAAGAGCTGGATATCGATGGCACCATCGACTACACCGCTCGCGATGCCGGGCTGCTGAATATCCAGATGCGTCCG
Organism: Pseudomonas sp. TWP3-2; assembly: GCF_049897765.1. Classification (NCBI taxonomy): domain Bacteria; kingdom Pseudomonadati; phylum Pseudomonadota; class Gammaproteobacteria; order Pseudomonadales; family Pseudomonadaceae; genus Pseudomonas; species Pseudomonas sp. TWP3-2. The sequence goes on from NZ_JAFCWW010000034.1 coordinate 10,878, forward strand.
GAACGACGCAACACCGTGAAGCTGTTGTTGCTGTTCGACATCGGCGGCTCGATGGATGCGCACGTGAAGATCTGCGAGGAATTGTTCTCGGCCTGCAAGACCGAGTTCAAACATTTGGAGTATTTCTACTTCCACAATTTCGTTTACGAGTCAGTGTGGAAGAACAACATGCGCCGCACGTCCGAGCGCACTTCGACTCAGGATCTGCTGCACAAGTACGGCGCCGACTACAAAGTGATCTTCATTGGCGATGCTGCGATGGCGCCGTATGAAATCACCCAGGCTGGCGGCAGCGTCGAGCACTGGAACGAAGAGCCGGGTTATGTGTGGATGCAGCGGTTCATGGAGAAGTACAAGAAGCTTATCTGGATCAATCCGTATCCGAAGGACACTTGGGGCTATACCTCCTCGACCAACATCGTGCGGGATTTGATTGAAGATCAGATGTATCCGTTGACGTTGCGTGGGTTGGAAGAAGGGATGCGGTTTTTGTCCAAGTAATCCGTTGCCTGGACTGACGCCATCGCTGGCAAGCCAGCTCCCACAGTGTTCGACGGTGATCACAAGTTATGTGCTCGACGCCGATACCTGTGGGAGCGGGCTTGGTCCGGGCGGCGTTCCGACGATGCTTTTAGCTTTATTTGAACTGATGCAGATATTCGATGTGTTCGCGGTGTGCGACGTCTTGCACCACAGGCCGCAGCCGCACTTTTGCCCCAGGCAGACACTGCGCCAGCCGCGCCAGCGCCAAGGGCGTCAACGCGCCCAATCGCGGATACCCGCCAATCGTCTGCCGATCATTGAGCAACACAATCGGCTGACCGTCCGGCGGCACCTGCACCGCGCCCAGCGGAATCCCTTCGGAAATCATCGGCGCGCCCTGGTAATGCAACGCCTTGCCCAACAGGCGAATACCCATGCGATCCGCGCGACTGTCCAGTGTCCACGCGCTGTTGAACACATCGAACAGACTCTGCCCGCTGAACTGACCGATCTGCGCGCCCAGCACCAGATCCAGCGGCGCTGCATTCCGCAGATCCGGGCGCTGCGCCAGCGGCACTTCGCGCACCAACAAGGTTTCGCCGTGATAGCTCAGCGTCGCGCTTTTGGCCAACGGCAACCCCATGCCATCGAGTCCGCCGAGTTCTTCGCGCACCACCGTGGCGCTGCTGCCCAACACTTTTGGCGCATCAAAGCCACCCGGCGCCGCCAGATATGCGCGGGCACCAAGCAATGGCTGGATGAACTTCAAAATCTGCCCTTTACGTAGCTTGAAACTGCGCCAAGGCGCCAACGGCTCGCCATCAATCTGCGCGCCGAGATCTGCCCCGGCCAGCGCCAGCACGCAGTCCTCTTCAGCCACCACGGCAAACCCGCCGAGGGTGATTTCGACCACCGGCAGATCCAGTCCATTCCCCAGCAACCAGTTGGCCCACGCCATCGAACACCAGTCGGCCGCGCCACCCTGGGTCACGCCCAAATGCCGAACGCCAAAGCGTCCGGCGTCCTGCAACAGACACAACGGCGTACTTGCTGCAATCGTCAGACGGCTCATGCCAAGACCTCCAATGGCGTGTCGTCACCGCCCAGATTGATGAACTCGGCATGGCTCACTGCTTCGAAGCGCACGGTGTCGCCGGGTTGCATCAGGCTGTAGCCGTCGCGATTGCGGTCGAACAATTTAGCGGGGGTGCGACCGATCAGATTCCAGCCGCCAGGGGATACCACCGGGTACGCAGCGGTCTGCCGTTCGGCGATACCCACGCTGCCGGCAGCGACTTTTTTGCGCGGGGTGTTCAAACGTGGGGCCGCGAGGATTTCTTCAACCAGCCCCATGAAGGCAAAACCTGGAGCGAAGCCCAGTGCGAATACCTGATATTCCCTTCCACTGTGGCGGCGGATCACCTCCTCCACCGGCAGCCCACTGCGTTCAGCGAGCAAGCGCAGTTCTGGCCCGACGCTCAAGTCATACCAGACCGGCAATACATGGCACTGGCCGCCGGCTCTTGCGTTCGGCGACAGATCAATCAAGGCTTCGGCAATCAAATCACGCGCCTGATTCGGACTTAGCACGGTGAGATCGTAATGCACCATCAGCGTGGTGTAGGACGGCACCAGATCGATCAGTTGCGCGCCGAATACAGCGCGCAAACGCTCACTGGCGGCAAGCATCCACGGCATGTTGGCTTCGGCGATTTCATCGAACAGACGCAGCATCAGGCAATCCAGTGCCACTACTTCAATCCGTGGTTTCATGACGCGCTCTGCTCGTCCAAAGCCTGGCGAATGCGCTGCACGGCGGCCACCGAACTGGCGTTGTCGCCGTGCACGCACAACGTGTTGGCTTGCAGGTGCAATGCGCTGCCATCACTGGCGGTCAGCTTGTCGCCACGGGCGATGGTCAGTGCTTGCTCGATGATGGTTTGCGCATCGTGATGCACCGCCCCCGGCAGTTGTCGCGAGACCAGTCGGCCGGCGCTGTCGTAGGCGCGGTCGGCGAAGGCTTCGAACCACAACGTCACGCCGTATTCATCGCCCAGTTGCTGCGCGGCCGTGTTGTCGCGGGTCGCCATGAGCATAAGCGGCAACGTGCAGTCGTAAGCCGCGACCGCCTGAAGCACAGCACGCAACTGCGCCGGGTTGGCCATCATGTCGTTGTACATCGCACCATGGGGTTTGACGTAACTGACCCGTCCACCCTGAGCGCGGCAAATGCCATCGAGGGCGCCGATCTGGTAGTGCAGGATGTCTTGCAGTTCCTGCGCGGAATACGCCATCGAGCGCCGACCAAATCCCACCAGATCCTGATAGGCCGGATGCGCGCCGATCTGCACGCCGTGGCTCAATGCGAGGCTGACGGTTTTGCGCATGATGCCCGGGTCGCCGGCGTGGAAGCCGCAGGCAATGTTGGCGCAATCGATGAAGGGCATGATCTCGGCGTCCAGACCCATAGTCCAGCTGCCGAAGCTCTCGCCAATGTCGCAGTTCAATAGCAGGCGGCTCACGGTGAACACTCCTGTAGTTCTTTTCTTTTTGTGCCGTGGGACAGACAGTGCCCCGCAGATTATCAGTTACTGCGCGTCGAGTTCTTTGCCACGGGTTTCCGGCAGGCTCAACGCCGCGATAATCACCACGCCGTAGGACACCGCCGCGAACGCTCCAATCCCCACGCTCAGCGGAACGCTCTGGCTAAGCAGGCCGATCAGCAGTGGAAACAACGCCGCCAGCGCCCGACCGATGTTGTAGCAAAAGCCCTGTCCCGAACCGCGAATCCGCGTCGGAAACAGCTCGGTGAGAAATGCGCCCATGCCGCTGAAAATTCCCGAAGCAAAGAAGCCCAGCGGGAAACCCAGCCACAGCATTACGCCGTTACTGACCGGCAATTGCGTGTAGAGCAGCACGATGGTGAACGAGCCAACCGCGAACAGGATGAAGTTCTTCTTACGCCCCAGCAGGTCAGTTAGATAAGCGCTAATCACGTAACCGACGTAGGAACCGACGATCACCATCGCCAGATATCCGCCGGTGCCGAGCACACTCAGGCCGCGTTCATTTTTCAAAAAAGTCGGCAGCCAAGAGGTGATGGCGTAATAACCGCCGAGCGCGCCAGTGGTCAGCAATGAAGCGCGGAATGTGATGAAGAGCATGCCCGGCGCGAAAATCTCGTAAAACTTCGCCGTGTTCTCCGGTGTTTGCTGCGCCTTGGCTTCGCGGTAGATCTCCGGATCTTTCACCAGCCGCCGAACGAAGATCACGAAAATCGCTGGCACGATGCCGAGGATGAACAGCGCACGCCAGGCGTCTTCCGGCGGCAGCAGCGAGAACAGCAGCGCATAAAGAATCGCCGTCAGCCCCCAACCCAGCGCCCAGCCGGATTGCACCATCCCCACGGCTTTGCCGCGATCCTTGGCGCGGATCACTTCACCGATCAGCACCGCGCCCGCCGTCCATTCACCGCCAAAACCGAAACCCATCAAGGTGCGCGCAATCAGCAGTTGTTCGTAGTTCTGGGCGAAGCCGCAGAGGAAGGTGAAAAAGGCAAACCACAGCACCGTCAGTTGCAGAGTGCGCACGCGGCCGATGCGGTCGGAGAGAATCCCCGCGACCCAACCGCCGATGGCCGAGGCGATCAGGGTGCTGGTGTGGATCAGCCCGGCTTCGCCAGTGGTGATGCCCCACATGGCGATCAGGGTCGGCACCACGAAGCTGAGCATCTGCGTGTCCATGCCGTCCAGGCCGTAGCCGATCTTGCAGCTCCAGAAGGTGCGGCGTTCCTGTTGATTGATATTGCGATACCAATCGAACGGGCCGGGACGCGTCGCGGGCTTGGATAAAGAGACGGTGTCGGGAGCACTCATGGCAAATCTCCGCAATTATTATTGGTCTTGTTCGTAGTCCCGACGACGCCTATCGTGGGAACCGGATGCGGCGATTTTTGGCTGCGTCAGGCTGTCGCGTCCAACGAGTAAAAACCCGCCTTAGGCATAAGATTTTTTTGTCACCCGAGCCGACCGCATGAATCTGAAGTTTCTCGAGACCTTTGTCTGGGTCGCCCGGCTGAAGAGTTTTCGTCTGACCGCCGACAAGCTGTTCACCACCCAGGCGTCGATTTCCAGCCGCATTGCGGCGCTGGAAAGCGAACTTGAGGTGAAGTTGTTTCTGCGCGATTCGCGCGGGGTCAGCCTGACGCCGGAAGGCTTGAAAGTGCTGGAGTACGCCGAGCAGATGCTCGCCACCATGCAGGCGTTGAAGCAGTCGATCGAGACTCGCTCATGCAAGGTCGGCCGGGTGCGCATCGGGGTGATGGACACGGTCATTCACACTTGGCTCAGTCCGTTGGTGGCGCAGATGACCGATCTGTATCCAATGGTCGAAATCGAACTGGTGGCGGATACCTCGCTGAATCTCTGCGATCAGCTGCAAAAAGGCTTTCTCGATCTGATCCTGCAAACCGATCTGGTGCGCCACGAAAGCGTGCGCAGCCTGGAACTGGCCAGCCATCCGCTGGGCTGGATTGTCGCCAGCAATTCGATCTACAACCGTGACTACGCGAGCCTCGCCGATCTGGCTCAGGAGCGGATCATCACCTACTCGAAAAACTCTCGACCGCATCAGGATATTCTGGCGTTGATGCAGGCCCACGGCGTGCTCGCGCCACGCTTGAATTGCGTGAATTCGGTGTCGGCGATTACCCGGTTGTTGCGTGATGGATTCGGTATCGGCGCATTGCCGCCAGTGCTGGTGGCCGAGGAATTGGCGCGCGGGGAATTGATCCTGCTCGACATCGATCAGCGCCCGCAGAATTTGCAGGTGGTGGTGTCGTGGCGGGTTGGCGTGGAGTGGGTCGAGGAGGTCGTGACGTTGTGTCAGCAGGTGCTGGAGGGCTATGCGCAGAAGATGGGCGAGAACTACGTCACTCTGTCTGACTGACGCAACCTTGTGGCGAGGGGATTTATCCCCGTTGGGTGGCGAAGCCGCCCCAAAGTAGTCCAGTCACACTGTGATTGCAGATTTGGCGACTGCTGCGCAGCCGAGCGGGGATAAATCCCCTCGCCACAGAAGCTCCCCGCTGCGAATTCAGAGACCGCGCACATCCCGGTCTTCAATCGGCCGGCTCTGGCGCAGACGCTTGCCGCCGAGCACCACCCAGTCGATCAGACGGAACAGGCATTCGATGCCGAACGACAGCAGCAACGCGCCGCTCATGCCCCAGATCATCGCTTCCGGGGTCAGCAGGATCTGGTAGCTGTAGCCGTTCCAGGTTTCCTTGCGGATGTCCGGGTCGGCCGCCAGTACCACTTGCAGGAAGCGGATGTACCACGGGCCTTGCATGGCCTGGAACTGTTTATCCAGTGCCAATTGACGGTCAAGCATAGTGCTCAGACTGTCGGCATCGCTGCGAAACACCGGGTCTTCGCTGGCGCGGTAATGCGCGACCAGTGCCTGAATATCGCCCTTGAAGAACTGCTCGGCAGTGCCCTGGAAGCCGCGCAGACCGGTCTGCGCCTCGATCAAATGCGCTTCGACGCGTTTTGCGTAATCGTTGATGAAACCCGGCACCTGGACACCGATCAACAGGCCCGCCGCAAACAACACCAGCCGTAGATAACTGAGCAACATCGGGGTAGATCCTTATGCAGTCTTGCCCTGGCTGACGCATTCGCCGCGTCGCCACAGGCTCCATTGGCCCGGTTCGTAGCGGGTCCAGGTTTCGTTTTCGGTGAGTGGTTCGGTGGCGATCACCGTCACCACGTCGTTGGGTGTGGTTTCGGCCTGGAAGTCGACGATCACATCGACATCCTTCAGCCGCGCCGGGCCAAACGGTGCGCGCCGGGTGATCTGCGCCAGTTTGGTCGAGCAATAGCAGAACAGCCAGTCGCCGTCGCTGAGCAGGCAGTTGAACACGCCTTTGCTGCGGTATTCGGCGCACGCGGCAACCAGATCCGGCAGCAGCGCTTCTATATCGACCGGTTCCGGAAATGCGCCACGCACGCGGTTGAGCAAATCGCAGAACGCCGCTTCGCTGTCGGTATCGCCGACCGGGCGGTAAAAACTCTTGATCGGGGTGAAATCGGCGAGCTGGCCGTTGTGCGCGAAGCACCAGTTGCGCCCCCACAGTTCGCGGACGAACGGGTGGGTGTTGGACAGGCAGACCTTGCCGACGTTGGCCTGACGGATGTGGCCGATGACCACTTCACTCTTGATTGGATAACGTTGCACCAGATTGGCCACTTCGGATTCGCAGCTCGCGGCCGGATCCTGAAACAGACGCAAGCCGCGACCTTCGTAGAAAGCGATGCCCCAGCCGTCGCGGTGCGGCCCGGTGCGGCCGCCGCGCTGCATCAGCCCGGTGAAGCTGAACACGATATCGGTCGGCACGTTGGCACTCATGCCCAGTAGTTCACACATGTGCTGACTCTCGTGATTACAGACGCGGCTCGACGCGCATGCGCTGCGGATTGTTCGGCAACGGTGGACGGCCATAACGATCATCGCCGGCACCGCCGAACGGTTGATCGTCGTTACGCTCATCATCGGCACGGGCGGCGACTTTGGCTGCTTCGGCCTGTTCCTTGCGCGCCTTCGACGCTCGCTCTATCGGCAAACGGATCAGCACGAAAATCAGGTAAATGCCGAAAGCGATCATCCCGTACATGAACAGATCGGAGACCGCGCGCCAGGCGTTGTTGCCAACCTTGAATGCCAGATCCAATGCGGTGATGGCGACGGCTGGCGCCACTTTATCCTTCACCTGATCGACAATGGTCGGGGTCAGCAGCAACACGGCCATCAGCAGACGCAGTGGCTCGCGCAGCCAGCGCCACATCCAGCGGGTCATGCGCATCCATACCAGCAGGCAGCCTAAAGCGGCAAAGGCGTAGAGGCCCCAGGCGATCAGATAGTCGTTCTCGGTCATGGTGTCCATGGCAAGGCAGGCAAAGAGGCGCTTATAGTAACGACTTTTCGCACGCCCGGCTTGTCCACCGTCCGTGCCACCCCTATTTGTCATGTCCGAGAGCCTTCCATGCCCGAATCCGCCAACGTCATCCGTGCCCCGATTGCCCACAAGGCGGCCGGTGTCGACCCGTACGCCTGGCTGCAGGAGCGCGACACCGCTGCGGTGCTCGATTACCTCAAGGCTGAAAACGCTTACCAGGAGGCGCAGACCGCCGATCAGGCCGAACTGCGTGAGAGCCTGTTTAAAGAAATCAAAGGCCGAATCCTTGAGACCGACCTGTCCCTGCCCTCCCCGTGGGGCCCGTATCTGTATTACACGCGCACCACGGCTGGCGATGAATACGCCCGCCACTACCGCTGCCCGCGCCCGGCCGACGACAGCCTGACCCTCGACGAAAGTCAGGAACAACTGCTGCTCGACCCGAACGCACTGGCCAACGGCGGTTTCTTCTCCCTTGGCGCCTTCAGCATCAGCCCCGATCACCAGCGTCTGGCCTACAGCGTCGACGCCTCGGGCGACGAGATTTACACGCTGTTCGTGAAGGAATTATCCAGCGGACGTGTCAGCGAACTGGAATTCGAAGACTCCGATGGCAGCATGACCTGGGCCAACGACAGCCTGACGCTGTTCTTCGCCACCCTCGACGAGACGCATCGCCCGTACAAACTGTTCCGCTATCGTCTGGACGGCACGGCCGCTGAAGAGGTTTTCCATGAGCCGGACGGGCGCTTCTTCCTGCATTGCTATCGCGCCAGCTCCGAGCAGCAACTGCTGCTGTCGCTGGGCAGCAAGACCACCAGCGAAGTCTGGGTGCTCGACGCCAATCAGCCGCAGTTGCCGTTCACCTGCCTGGCGCCACGGGTCGAAGATCACGAGTACGACGTTGATCACGGCAAGCTCGACGGCGAACGGACCTGGTTCATCCGCACCAATCGCGACGGCATCAACTTCGCCTTGTATCAGGCGGCCGACACCGGGATCGCACCGACCGAAGCCGACTGGCACAACCTGATCCCGCACAGCGACACGGTGATGCTCGATGGCGTGAGCCTGAACGCCGAAGCCATGACCCTGAGCCTGCGCGAGGGCGGCCTGCCGATCATCGAAGTTCACCCACACGGCGCAGCGCCGTATCGCGTGCAATTACCGGACGCGGCCTACAGCCTGTATGTGCAAAACACCCTTGAATTCGACAGCGACCGGATTCGTCTGCGCTACGAGGCGTTGAACCGCCCGGCGCAAGTTCGCGAATTGCTGCTGGCGGATGGCGAGCAAAAAGTGCTCAAGGAAACCCCGGTGCTTGGCCCGTTCGATGCCGACGCCTACGTCAGCCAACGCCTGTGGGCCACCGCGCCGGACGGGACGCTGGTGCCGATCAGCCTGGTGATGAAACGCGAAATGGTCGGCAAAGCCGTGCCGACGTATCTGTACGGATACGGCGCTTACGGTTCGAGCCTCGATCCGTGGTTCTCCCATGCACGCCTGAGTCTGCTGGATCGCGGCATGGCATTCGCCATTGCGCACGTGCGCGGCGGCGGTGAGTTGGGCGAAGCCTGGTATCGCGCCGGCAAGCAGGAGCACAAGCACAACACCTTCAGCGACTTTATTGCCTGCGCCGAGTTCTTGATCCTCAACGGCATCACCACTGCGCCGCAACTGGCGATCAGCGGCGGCAGCGCCGGCGGTTTGCTGATCGGCGCGGTGCTCAATCAGCGTCCGGATCTGTTCGGCGTGGCGATTGCCGAAGTGCCGTTCGTCGACGTGCTCAACACCATGCTCGACCCGGAACTGCCGCTGACCGTCACCGAATATGACGAGTGGGGCAATCCTGAAGAACCAGACGTCTACGAGCGGATAAAGGCGTACGCGCCGTACGAAAACGTCACTGCGCAGGCTTATCCGGCAACGCTGGTAATCGCCGGCTACAACGACAGCCGCGTGCAGTACTGGGAAGCGGCCAAGTGGGTGGCGAAATTACGCGCGAGCAAAACCGACGACAATCTGTTGCTGCTGAAGACCGAACTGGGTGCCGGGCATGGCGGTATGAGCGGGCGTTATCAGGGATTACGTGACGTAGCCCTCGAATACGCATTTGTTTTCAAGGTTTTGGGCATCGCCTGAGGAACTCCGCCGGTCGGTCAGGTCTTAATTCAAGCCCCTGAAGGCCGATACACCAAGCAATCTCCTGTAGGACGCGTCCTTGTGGCGAGGGGATTTATCCCCGTTGGGTGGCGAAGCCGCCCCAAAACTCTCCAGTCACAATGTGATTGCAGGTTTTGCGACTGCTTCGCAGCCGAACGGGGATAAATCCCCTCGCCACAGGTCGCACCTATGTAGGCGGTGTAATGCCTGGAAACCGTGAAAAACAAAAAGACTGTAACGACATGTCAGAACCGACCTTACTGAACAACGAAATTCGCGACTGGCTGATGGACTGTGGCCTGTTCGATCAACTGGTGCTGGCCGACTTCGCCGCCGCTTCGGGTTACTTCAGCATCAGCACCGTGGCTGAGGGCGAGGCGATTTTCCGTGAGGGCGATGCCGGCAGCTTCATGTGCATCCTGCATACCGGTCAGGTCGCCGTGCAGAAAACCGGCAGCGACGGCCAGGTCATCACCATGGCCACTCTGCGCAGCGGTCGGGCATTTGGTGAAATGGCCGTGCTCGATGGCGAACGGCGTTCTGCCACTTGCATCGCTGCCAGCAATTGCCAGTTGCTCAATCTGGGCAAGGATTCACTGGAAAAAATGCTCAACGATGCGCCGAAGATCGCCGCCAAGATTATCCGCGCCCTCGCCGTCTCTTTGTCGAAACGTCTGCGCATGGCTGACGGCCAACTGGCGGCGCAACAGATCTAGCCGCCCGGCGATTTGCTCTTGCTGTCGTTCTGCTCAAGGCCCGGCAACGGCTGATCCTTGACCGGCGGGCTGGGCATCTCGATCGGCACCAACGCTGGACCGCCACCGTTGCCGGCTCCGGACTTGGGAATGCCCACCGGGCCGATCTGCGGATACGGGGTCGGCGTCGCGGTGCCGGGCGAACCGGATGCCGGCGGCGGGCTGACGGGAATGCTCTGTTGGGCCTGCACTGCAGTGATCGATGCAGTTATCGAGAGCGCGGCCAGGGCAATGACCGTTAGAATGGTGCGCTTCATCAATGGCTCCGTTGGCCTTAAAGTCTGGGCTCAGGCTACTCCCAACCGCGTCTGCGCGCCTTCCTCTTGTAGAGATTTCCATGAAACGTTTCGTTCTGCTCGACACCACGCCAATCCCTGACAATGGCGGCGCCCTGTGCCTGTTCGAGTATGGCGAGGATTTCGTCATCAAGATCCAGGGCGGCGACGGCGGGCAGCTGATGAACACGCGCATGCACGGCTCCGAAGATGCGCTGGCGGAAATCCCTTGCCGCAAAGTTGCTGGCCGCCCGGATTCGCGAGTGCTGATCGGCGGGCTGGGCATGGGTTTCACCCTCGCCTCGGCGCTCAAGCATCTGGGGAAAACCGCCGAAGTGGTGGTCGCTGAACTGGTGCCCGGCGTGGTCGAGTGGAATCGCGGCCCGCTCGGTGAAAAGTCTGGCCGGCCGTTGCTCGACCCGCGCACAGTGATTCGTCAGGAGGACGTGGCCAAGGTGCTGCAAAGCGAGCCGAACGGCTTCGACGCGATCATGCTCGACGTCGACAACGGCCCCGAAGGCCTGACCCAGAAGGCCAACAGCTGGCTGTATTCCGCCGGCGGCCTGAGTGTCTGCGCCAAAGCCCTGCGCCCGAAAGGCGTGCTGGCAGTCTGGTCGGCCAGCGCCGACAAGCAGTTTTCCGACAAGTTGAAGAAGGCCGGCTTCAAGGCCGAGGAAGTCCAGGTCTTCGCCCACGGCAACAAGGGCACACGCCACACAATCTGGATTGCCGAGAAGCTCAAGGGCTGAGCTAAACTTCACGCATAACCGTCATTCGTCTTCTACAAAGGTGAACCCATGAGTTCGTCCACCCCGACCAACACTTCGAAGCTGGACCGCATCCTCGCCGACAATCAGCGCGACAAGGAAATGGGCTACCGCGACAAAGCCCTGAAGATGTACCCGCATGTGTGCGGGCGCTGCACCCGTGAATTTTCCGGCAAGCGCCTCAGCGAACTGACCGTGCACCACCGCGACCACAACCACGACAACAACCCGCAGGACGGCTCGAACTGGGAGCTGTTGTGCCTGTACTGCCACGACAACGAACACTCGCGTTATACCGATCAGCAGTACTTCAGCGAAGGCTCGCTGAGCACGCCGAAGATTGCCAAGGCGACGCATAACCCGTTTGCGGCGTTGGCCGGGTTAATGAAGAAAGAAGATTGATCTTCATTGCCAGCACTGGCCTCATCGCTGGCAAGCCAGCTCCCACAGTGATCTCAGTCGTTCACATACCTGGGGTACACCAAGAATCCTGTGGGAGCGGGCTTGCCCGCGATTGCAATGGTTCAGGCGCCACAAGTCTCGAATCTGCCCGCCCTCCCCCAATCCCCGTATAATCGCGCTCTTTTTCCCGAAGGCACCCCGCTCGTGGCAGACAAACGGTACAGCTGCATTGGTTTGTATAACCCCAAATCACCCGAGAACGTCGGTTCGGTGATGCGCGCCGCAGGCTGTTATGGCGTAGCCTCGGTGTTCTATACCGGCAAACGCTATGAACGCGCCGCCGATTTCGTCACCGACACCAAACGCGTGCACTACGACATTCCGCTGATCGGCATCGACGATCTGAAAAAAATCCTGCCGCTCAACTGCGTACCCGTCGCCGTGGAACTGGTCGAAGGCGCCCGCCCCTTGCCGGAATACACTCACCCCGACCGCGCCCTGTACATCTTCGGCCCGGAAGACGGCTCGCTCGATCAAGAGATCCGCGACTGGTGCGAAGACGTCGTGTACATCCCGACCACCGGGTGCATGAATCTCGCGGCGACCGTCAACGTCGTGCTTTACGACCGCATGGCCAAGGGGCTGAACACCCGCTCCGGGCCAAAATTCCGCTGAAGCGTTGCACATTCGATGGAACAAGCGGCACGCTCCGGCAGTCAGCTTGATTATCGATCACTGAATGCACGGAGAAAGATCATGAACGAACTCAAACGCGTCGAACGTATCGCATCCACCCCGTTCCAGAGCCGATCCGACCAGAACGTTGAAGGCTGGGAGCGTATCGGCTCGCTGGCTGGCGGTGTGCTGATGGTTGGCAAGGGCCTGCGCCGTGGCGGCGTGTTCGGGTTGATTCAGGTGGCAATTGGCGGCGTGGCCATGGCTCGCGGGATCACTGGGCACAGTTCGGTGAAGAGTCTTATCGAGAAGAGCCGTCAGGACATGAACAGCGTGCGCGCCAAGATCGAACGCGCCGGTGAGGAGCTGAGCCAGCTCAAGGCGAATGCCGAGGCTGCGACCAGCACCGCTACGGTGACCGGCAATGATTCGGTGAAATCCCCGAAAGCCGGGGTTTGATTCTGAATCTGCGGTGAGGCTGATGGCCTCATCGCTGGCAAGCCAGCTGCCACAGGTCTTGTGGCGTTAATCAAGACCTCTGTGAGAGCTGGCTTGTCAGCGATGGCGGACTTACTGAAGCAACTCGGTATCAAGAACGTTGGAAGACTCGCCGATTATGCTTTCGGCAAGTTGCACAAACGCTTTGGTATCCACCTGCCCCAGATGCATCGCCCCCCGCAACACGTCATCCAGCGAACGCTTGTTACGCGTCTTCAAGCGGATCTCGCGATCCAGTTCCTGCAACAGCAAAACCGCTTTCGAAACCTGCGCCGGGCTGATCTGCTCGCCGCGCAAGGTCGTGACTTTGTGGCTGTCCTTGGCCAGTTTCGCCTGCAAACTCGCGTAGCGCTCATCGCTCATGCCGCCCGCACGGCGCACCAGTTCGATGGCGTAATACTCGGCAAAACCCTCACTGATCCAGTCACTGCGATGCTCATCGTTGATGCGCCCGAACACCTGCGCCAACTCTCGCACCAGCGCGCTGCTGCCGCTCTCGCTGACCAGCGGCAAGCGTGTGTTAAGGAAGATCGACTCGCGCGCCGCCAGACTGCCGCGCCACATCGGGTCGCTGGCGCCGACAATCAACAGCTTCGTTGGATGCCGCGGGAACACCGCCTGCACCTGCGGCCAGACGAAAGTCAGCAGCGTCAACACATCCATGCGGCGCATGCCCTGCCCTTGCGGCGAGGCCACGGTGACTTCGGTTTCCCCCAGTCGCGTGCGGCGACTGCCGAGATGGCCGGCGAGCATCCAGCCCGTCGGCCGGTCGAACAGGCGTGACGGATTGTCGATGCGGAATTTGTTCTTGCCGATGCGTGGCCAGGCGGTTTCGACGCTTTTCCAGCCGTCGGGCAATTCGAATTGCAGGCGCGAGACCAGTTCAACGCCGTCTTGCTGATCGAGCCTCGCGGCGGGCACTAGATCATCGCCACGCATTAACGCCCATTTCGCAGTCATGCGCGTGTCGAAGCTGCCGTTCTTGCGCCCGTGGCTGATGCGCACGCGGTAGGTCAGGCTGGCCGTATCCGCCGCTGGCCGCCACACGCCGCGCGCTTGCTTGCCCGGCGTCAGCAGCCATTGGCCGTCAGCCTTGAAGTCGCTGTAGTGGCTGCCGTCTCCTAGATCGAAATCGAGGCTGCGCACCGCCGAGCCTTGCGCCAGCGTCAGGCGCACTTCGGCCTGATCGCTCTGCGGCAGCAGGCGCACGTGGTAATCCAGATCGACTTTGTTTGCCGCCCACACCGGGGCGCTGAATGCCAACAACGCAAAGATCAGCGCCCGGCGCAATCCCGTCGCCATACCCACTCCTTGAGAATCATTAGCCTGCGCGGAAAATCAGGTGATCTTCCCAGTTATCTTCCGGCACGCTGCCTTCGGCGAGCATCCGTCCGGACTGGGAAATCCGCTCATGGTGCACCGCGTCGCGGTCGCCGCACACCAGGTGATGCCACAGCGGCAGATCCTTGCCCTCGCTGACCAGGCGATAACCGCAGGTCGGCGGCAACCAGCGAAACTCTTCAGCCTTGCCCGGCGTGAGCTGGATGCAGTCCGGGACGAACTCCAGCCGCTTTGGATAATTGCTGCACTGGCAGGTTTTCAGGTCCAGCAGTTTGCAGGCGATGCGCGTGTAATAGACGCTGTTGTCTTCTTCGTCTTCAAGCTTTTGCAGGCAGCACAGGCCACAGCCGTCGCACAGCGATTCCCATTCCTGCGGATCGAGTTGATCGAGGGTTTTGCGTATCCAGAACGGTTCGACTTTGGCGGCCATGGCTCAAGCATCAACATCAGGTGGTGAAAAGGCCGCCAGTCTAGTACCCAACACCTTGCGGGCCAAGCGCTGGCGACTGCCGGTTGCACGGGGCTTGTGAGTTTTTCTGCCGACGGGTAGTTTTGCCAGCACCCAAACGTCGCCAGGAATCTCTTGATGAGCGCCAACTCCCGCGTTGCCGATTACGCCATTCACCCGCAGTTCACCGAGCGCTGGTCGCCGCGCGCCTTCACTGGCGAAACGATCCCGCAAGAAACCTTGCTGAGCTTTTTCGAAGCCGCACGCTGGGCGCCGTCGGCCTACAACTCGCAGCCGTGGCGCTTCCTCTACGCGCGTCGCGATACGCCGAACTGGGAACGTTATCTGGGCCTGCTCAACGAGTTCAACCGCAGCTGGGCACAGCACGCGTCGGCACTGGTGATCGTGATCTCGAAAACCACGTTCACCGCACCGGGCGCCAGCGAAGAAACGCCGGCGCTGTGGCACACCTTCGACACCGGTTCGGCGTGGGGCCATCTGGCGCTGCAAGCAAGCCTGAGCGGCTGGCACACCCACGGCATGGCCGGGTTCGATCAGGAATTGACGCGCAAGGAGCTGAATATTCCAGAGGGTTATGCGCTGCACGCGGCGGTTGCCGTGGGCAAGTTGGGTGATAAGGCGACGCTGGCGGAATATCTGCAAGCGCGCGAAGAGCCGAGCCCGCGTCGGCCGTTGAGTGAGTTGGCCGCTGAAGGCGATTTCACTCTTTAAGCCACACTGCAAAACCAATTGTGGGAGCCAGCCTGCTAGCTCCCACATTTTTTACTGCGTTGAATCAGTAGCCGCGATTGAAATCCACTTCCCCACGCAACGCCTCGCCCGCCTGATACGCGCGCAAGTTATCCAGAAACAGCTGCGCCATCAGCGACGGTGACGTCGGTGCCGAGCTGTGCCCGGTCAGCAGCAAGCCCCATGCAGTCCAGAACGGATGCCGTTGTGGCAGAGGTTCCTGACGGCACACGTCAATCACCGCGCCGGCCAGATGCCCTTCTTTCAAGGCTTCGACCAGATCCGCATCGACCACCGCCACGCCGCGCCCGGCGTTGATGAACAGCCCGGTCGGCTTGAATTGCTTGAACAGCGCCGCGTCGTAGATATCGTGGGTGTGCTCGGTGTTCGGCAGCAGGTTGACCACGTAATCGACCTCGCCGACCAGCCGTGGCAAGTCCGCCATCGAACCGACTTCGACAAACGGCGCCTGCTCACGGGCGCTGCTGGCAATGCCGTACAGTTCAACGCCGAACGGCAGCAGAAACTGCGCCACGCTCTGGCCGATATCACCGGTACCGACGATCAGCACCTTGCGCCCGACCAGACTCTGGCCAGTGCGGCTGTCCCACTTGCGCTCGACCTGGCTGACCAGTCGCGCCAACACTTCACGCTCGTGACCGAGCATGTAGGTCAGCACGTATTCGGCCATCACCTGGCCAAAAATCCCTACCGCCCGGGTCAGCCGATAATCGCGGCGCAAGCCGTCGGCCAGCAACGGCGTGATACCGGCCCAGGTCGATTGCAGCCATTGTGGCTGGTGGCCCTGACGCAACAGCGTCGCGAGCAGATCCGGCTGGCCCAGCCACACCGGGCAATCGACCGCCAGGCGGGCCAGTTCGGCGGAGTCGCCGCTGGTCAGCACTTCAAGATCGGGGGCCGCCTGTTGCAGCAGTCGGGCGTACACCGCGTGGTCGTGTTCAGCAATCAGAACGCGCATCTTCAAACCTTTCGCAAACCGTGCAGACGCCCGCCCCCTGAGGGGCGGTCATCGCCGTAAAACAGTTTCAGGGATTACCCGAGGCCCAGGACCGGGCCTCGCAGATCACATCGGGTCGTTGCGTCGCAGCAACTCTTCGGGCAAGTGCTCGATGTACTCGTCCTCGGCCGGCGGCATTTGCAGGTGGTAGCCCTGCTTCTCGAGGTTTTCCAGCACCACGACGATGTCTTCGCTGGCCAGTTTGCGCTCCGGCGTCAGCACCAGATTGAAGGCCAGTTTCGGCTTGCCGAACGCCAGCATCAGCCCTTCGGGCACACGTTCGAGCTCATCGCTCTTGAGCACGTAAAGGTACATGCCCGCGCGCTTGGAGCTTTGGTAGATGGAGCAAATACGTTTCAAGGCTGTTCTCCGGCGGTGGCCAGGCTGTCGAGCAGTGCCTGGCCCATCAATTCGCGGCGCCAGCCACGCAGCGAATCTGGTAATTGGTAAGGACCTTCGGGGTAGCCACTTTTGACCAGCGCTTCGAGGGTTTTCTTGCGTAGCATCAGTTCCGGTGCGATGCCCAAGCGTTCGGCTTCGGCCTGACCGAGCGCGCGCAGTTGCTTGATCAGCGCGGCGGCGTCAATCGGCAATGGCTCGGCCACGGCTGGCGGCCATTGATCAGGCCCCACACTGCCAGAGCGCTTGATCAGATCAAGCAGAAACTGGCCATCCTGACGCACGGTACGCGGATGCATGTCTTCGATTTTGCCCAGCGCCACGAGATTGTCCGGTTGCGTGCGGGCCAGCGGCCACAGCGAGTGCTCACGGATTATACGGTTGCGCGGCAGATCGCGGGCGCGGGCTTCAAGCTCACGCCAGGCGCACAACTCGCGCAAAACGGCCAGTTGCGCACGGGACAGCTTCCACGCCAGTTTAGCGTCGCGGTAGGCTTCGTACGGATCGGTTTCGCGGCGCAGGTTGGCAACCAGTTCGGCGCCGTCCTCCAGCACCCAGGCGAACTTGTCGTCAGACAGTTTCGGCCGCAGTTGTACGAAAACCTCCGCCAGATGCACGGCATCTTCGGCGGCGTAGCTGATTTGCGTGTCGGACAGTGGACGCTGCAACCAGTCGGAACGGGTCTCACCCTTGGGCAGTTCGATGCCGAGCACTTCCTGTACCAGTCGCGAATAACCCATCGAGAAACCGAGGTTCAGATAAGCGGCGCCCAACTGTGTGTCGAACATCGGCGCTGGCAGGCTGCCGGTCAGGCGCAGCAGGACTTCGAGATCTTCGCTGCACGCATGCAGGACTTTGAGCACTGCCGGGTTTTCCAGCAACGCCGCCAGCGGTTGCCAGGCGTTGATGCTCAGCGGATCGATCAGGTAAGCGCGCTTGCCGTCGCCGACCTGCAACAGGCCGGCAATCGGATAAAAGGTGTCGACGCGCATGAATTCGGTGTCGAGGGCGATGAAAGGCAGCTGCTGCCATTCGGCGCAAAACTGCGCGAGGCTATCGTTGTCGCGAATCCAGTGAATATCGATGGCCACACGGCTCTCCCTTGAAGAATGGCGCGCAGTATATATCGCCGCCAGCGATTTACGCGCCTGCACAAGCCGGGAGCTTGATGAAATCTCCTGCCTGAGGGAAAGAATAGTCTTACAGAGTGCGTCTGCCGACTCAGTCCTTGGCCAGAACTCCATCGATCACTGCGCCACGGCAACCGGCGAACATGTCCAGATCCTGCTGATACACCGAGCTATGCACCTCCAGCAGGCCGAGCATCGAGTGAAACAGATTGTCTTGGCTCAACGGTTTGTCGCGGCTCATTTGCAGGCAATGGGTGTCGACCGCGTAGGACTTTTGATAGCTGTCGGAGAACCATGCCAGCATGGCCACATGCTTTTGCTGATCCGGCGCGAGCATGTACGGCGTGCCGTGCAGGAACAGGTTGTACTCACCCAGCGACTCGCCGTGATCGGACAGGTACAACATCGCGGTATCAACTTTGTCCTGATTATTGCGCAGCACATCGATCAGGCTCGACAGCACGTGGTCGGTGTACACCAACGTGTTGTCGTAACCGTTAACGATGCTTTCGCGGCTGCAATTGTTCAGCGCGTTGCTCTCACACACCGGGGTGAAGTGCTCGTATTCCTTCGGATAGCGCTTGAAGTATTCCGGACCGTGACTACCCATTTGGTGCAGAACCAGCACGGTGTCTTTGTCAAGATGATCGATAAAACTTTGCAGGCCTTGCAGGAGAATTTCGTCACGGCATTCGCTGTTGGCGCATAACGCCGGGTCTTTCAAGTTACTGACGTCTTGTACCGTGACGCGATCGCAAGTGTCTTTGCAGCCAGACTGATTATCGCGCCAGATCACATCAATCCCGGCACGTTTGAGTACGTCGAGCAAGCCTTCTTCATTTTTGGCCTTGCTGGCGTCGTAGTTCTTGCGGCCCATGTTGGAGAACATGCACGGCACCGAAACAGCGGTTTCCGTGCCGCAGGAGTGCACGTCGGTAAACGCAATCAGGCCTGCTTCCTTATCGAGTTTCGGTGTGGTGTCGCGGTTGTAGCCAAGAATCCCAAAGTTCTCCGCCCGTGCACTTTCACCGACGACCAACACGGTCAGGGATTTGCGCGGATGGAGTTGCACGGCCGGGTCGCGTCGTGCATCTTCGCCGATCTTGACGAACGGCTGCCGCGCCGAAACCACCTGCTCGCGCAGATAGCCGGCCGAGGCGCCAATGTAGTTGCTCGGCACCAGCATCAGGCGCAACTCATGGTGATTGCGAAACAAGGAAGACAAGCCTTGATAGTTGGCCAGCGCTACACCACCGATGACCGCCACCGAAGCGACGCTGACGATAACTTTGCTGAACAGCTCATGGTGCCAGCGACGGTAGTTGACCGGAACTTGCCACAATAACCAGGACGGCAAAACACCCAGCAACACTATATAAGCGATCAACTTCAACGAGAGCAGATCACGAACTTCAGTCATGTTGGTTTCAGCGAAGTTACGAAACATTCCCGCATCAATCAACACGCCGTATTGGCTCATGAAATAAGCCACGCCAGCGCTGAACAAAAACATCAACGTCAAAACAGGTTTCAATACTCTGCGGAACGCCAGAAAAGTCAGCACGATGTTGAAAGCCGCGAAGATCATCACCCCGAACGCAACGCGCATGGCAATGCCTTTGCCGTCCGCAGCAGTGATCTCGAAGAGATGCTGCCAGAGCACGAAATTGAAACCGGCCAAAAGAAAGGCACTGGCACACAACGTCACCCATTCCGGGCGCACGGCTTTTATCTTCAACATAGTTAGGGTGATTCCTGAAAAGAAGCGCCGTGGCCAATTGTGAAAACTTCATTGGCTCAGACGACTCAAACTTTAAGCAGCTAACCATCAATTTTTTGTGAAAAAGAAGCCAACGATTAGTTGGCTGATGGCAATAAGCCAAAACTTCTGAAGTATTTGAGAATGATTCAGGTGTGGTTCAGTTACTGATTCAACGCAGGGGTTATCGAATTTTTAAATAGGCCTGCGGATTTTCTGGTTTGCCCAGGCGGGCGGCCTCGCGCCTAATCGACAGCCTCTTGCTCGAAGGTCTGAAAATGGAAAACGTCCGTGCCACCGCCCGCCCAGCTGCCTGGCTGATGCTCGGCATCGTTCTGGTCGCGCTGAATCTGCGTCCGTCGATGGCAGCGGTAGGTCCGTTGCTGTCGGCGATTCGCGGCGATATCCCGTTGAGCTTCAGCGTCGCGGCGCTGCTGACCATGCTCCCCGTGATGGCCATGGGTTTGGCGATGTTTTTCGGGATTGGCATTAGCCAGCGCCTGGGTGAGCGGCGCGCAGTGCTGTTGTCGCTGCTGATCATTGGCCTGGCGAGCGTGTCACGGCTGTTTGTCGATTCGGCGGCGGAGTTGATTGTCAGCGCGATGCTCGCCGGATTCGGTATTGCGTTAATTCAGGCGCTGATGCCGGCGCTGATCAAGTCGCGGTTTCCCGACAATGTGGCGTTATGCATGGGACTGTATGTGACGTCGATCATGGGCGGCGCAGCCATTGCCGCCTCGTTTGCGCCGCTGGTGATGGCGCGCACCGGCAGTTGGCGCGCCGGTCTGGCGATCTGGGCGGGATTGGCGCTGCTCGCGTTGTTGTTCTGGCAGCATTCGAATGCTTCCACGGTGGCAGCGGCAACCGTGAGAAAAAAGTCATTCTTCTGCAATTCTCGCGCATGGCTGCTCGCGGTCTTCTTCGGTCTGGGCACTGCTTCTTACACCTGTGTACTCGCGTGGCTGGCGCCGTACTACGTGGAAAAGGGCTGGAGCGAACAGGATGCTGGTCTGCTGTTGGGTTTTCTGACAGCGATGGAGGTGATTTCCGGCCTGCTGGTTCCGGCCATTGCCAACCGCAGTCGCGACCGTCGGCGGGTGCTGGCCGGATTGCTGGGATTGATCATCGCTGGCTTCTGCGGCTTGATCCTCAGCCCGCAACATCTGAGCCTGCTCTGGCCGGGCCTCCTGGGACTGGGTATCGGCGGACTGTTCCCGATGAGCCTGATCGTTTCCCTCGATCATCTCGACAACCCGCAAAGCGCCGGAGGCCTGACCGCGTTTGTGCAAGGCATCGGCTATTTGATTGCCGGTCTCTCGCCGCTGCTGGCCGGGATGATCCGCGATCAATTGGGCAGCTTCGAATGGGCCTGGTGGGCGCTGACGGGAGTCATCGTGCTGATGTTGCTGATCGTACGGCGTTTCGATCCAAGGCATTACGCCCGGCACATTCACTGAGAAGTGTCTGGCTAAAGGCTTCTGGCCATCTTCCGCCGAATCAATCAGTCGCGTCGTGTTGTTAAAACTTTCTGTCCCACAACTGTCCGTGAAATGTCCTACAGGGCTTTCTAGTGGCACCATCGTTCCGTTAGGATCGTACGCACACGTTTGCGCGGATTCAGCGCAAGGAGCACATCGGGACGGAACGGATGCTGAACAGTAACTTGCTAAGAAAGCTCGATATGCAGGATTTAATGGTGTTTGTCGCCGTTTACGAGCAAAGCAGCGTCACCGATGTGTCGGAGGCGCTGTTCGTCAGCCAGTCCACCGTCAGTTACTGTCTTAAGAAATTGCGCACCAGCTTCGAGGATGAACTGTTCGTCAACACCCGCACGGGCATGCGGCCGACCTACAAAGCCAGCAGCATGTACGGCCATGTGCAGAAGATTCTGGAAAGCATCAACCTGTGCCATGCCGGTGCCACAGCCTTTGACCCGACCGCACAACCGGCAACTTTCAACATCTGCGCCCCGGAGTATTTTGAGCAGTTGGTTCTGCCACGGCTGTTGAAGCGTTTCGATTTCGCTGACCTGCCGGTAATGATCAACATGCACAAATTCGAAACCGATGTCCCGGCGCAAGAGTTGCGCGATGGCAGTCTCGATCTGGTGATCTGCTTCGGCCCAAACTTCCACCGTCACCACACCGATCTCAAGTCCCGGACGCTGCTGGAAGATGATCTGGTCTGTGTCTTCGATAAACGCGCCACGCCACTGGAACCGCGCCTGAGTCTGCAAGCGTTTACTGAACGCAGGCACGTCTTCCCGACGCCGTGGACATCAAGCACGAACATGGTCGATGGCTGGCTGGCGCGTCAGGCGCAGAAACGCCAGATCGTCGCCCGCTCGAACAGCTACAGCGCGGCGCTGAAGATGATTACCGGCACCGACTTCATCCTCACCCTGCCCCGCCGTATTCAGCGCTTGCTGACCAACGAGGCAGTGTTCAACCACTGCGAAGCGCCCAACGGCTTGCCTGGGTTCACCCTCGACATGCAGTGGAGCCAGAACGCTGACCAGGACAGCGCCAACCTCTGGCTGCGCGAGCAAGTAATCGAGACCTGTCTCGAGATGCAACATGGATAAACGCACGCTTTAAAACAGCGCTGCCCTGCTCACCCCACAGCTGGCTGCAGCGATCTTTCGCTCATGAATGCCTCCAGCCGTGAGCGCAACCAGCGTTCGGCTGGATCGGTGTCGACATGGCTGAGCCAGACCATCGACAGGTCGAGTGTCGGGGTCTTGAACGGGAATGGTTCTTTGAACAGGTGACCGGAAGCGGCCATGGCCTCGGCGGTGTAGTCCGGCAGGCTGGCAATCAGATCGGTACCCGCGAGCAACGCCGGCAGCGAGCTATATTGCGGCACTGACAACACCACCTGACGGCTGCGGCCGATTTCTGCCAGCCATTCATCGGCGTAACCACTGACGTTGGCCGTATGGGAGACCAGTACGTGCGGGCGTGAGCAATATTCATCGAGGGTCAGCGGTGTGTTGGATGCATCGGCGCGCAGGATGCTCGGCTGAATATGTCGCAGCAGTTTGCGCTTGGCATTCGCCGGCAGGCCGCGAGTCTGGCTGATGCCCACGGTAATGTCCCCGGATGCCAGCAAATCAGGGATGCGCCAGTAATCGACGTGTTGCACCACGAACACGACTTTCGGCGCCTCTTGGCGCAGGGCGCGCAACAGCGGTGGCAGCAGGCCGAACTCGACGTCGTCCGACAGACCGATGCGGAAAGTCATGGTGCTGATGGCGGGATCAAAATCATGAGTCAGGCTAAGGGCGACCGACAGTGAGTCCAACGCCGGAGATAGATGCTTGAAGATCTCTTCGGCACGGGCCGTCGGCTCCATGCGATGGCCAACGCGGATGAACAACGGATCGTTGAATAGCGTACGTAAGCGGTTGAGCGCCGAGCTGATGGTCGGCTGGCCGAGAAAAAGCTTTTCGGCGACCCGGGTCACATTGCGCTCAAGCATCAAGGTCTCGAACACCACCATCAGGTTGATATCGGCCTTGCGCAGTTCATTTCGATTCATCCATTGCCCCCGATCTCCAAACTGCGGGCAGTGTAGAAAGTTGGAGGGCCTGCCGTCCATAAACATCCACGTTGCCATATGGATCAGCACTGCAGAAACATCCGCCTACGATTGGAAACAAATCCTGGATGGCCAAAAACCCACACTCCGCTAGGCTTGCGAGCATGCGTCACACAGGTTGTCGCAGTTAACCAATCGCATGGAGCGAGCTGAATGTATTTCGAGATTTACAGGCAATCCAAAGGAAGCCCGAGTACGGGTCAGGGACAATGGCGCTGGAGGTTGCGCGCGGGGAATCACGAGACGGTCGCCAGCGGCGAGTCATATGTGAACAAGGCGGATTGCTTACATGTGATCGAGT
Organism: Pseudomonas sp. TWP3-2; assembly: GCF_049897765.1. Taxonomy (NCBI): domain Bacteria; kingdom Pseudomonadati; phylum Pseudomonadota; class Gammaproteobacteria; order Pseudomonadales; family Pseudomonadaceae; genus Pseudomonas; species Pseudomonas sp. TWP3-2. The sequence goes on from NZ_JAFCWW010000034.1 coordinate 34,597, forward strand.
TGATCAAAGGTGTACAGGGCGAGACGCCGGTTAAAGAGATCTAGGCATCTAAAGGCAAAATGCCTGGTCATGAAAAAGCCCCGCAGATTTTCATCTGCGGGGCTTTTCGTTTGCTCACTTTCTTGCGGGCAAAACAAAACCCCAACTGCTTTCGCAATTGGGGTTTCGGAATTTAATCTTGACGATGACCTACTCTCACATGGGGAAACCCCACACTACCATCGGCGATGCATCGTTTCACTGCTG
>NZ_JAFCWW010000035.1:0-32720 GCF_049897765.1 Pseudomonas sp. TWP3-2
GAATTGCTTGATTCAGTTGTTAAAGAGCGGTTGGTTAAGATCTTTCGTCTCAACCGAGGCGCGCATTCTACAGCAGCCTCATTTGCTGTCAAGTGATTATTTTCAGAAGTTTTCGAAGAATTCTTCAACAACTTCAACCACTTGCGCTTCCGATCTCTCGTCAGCGGGAGGCGAATTCTACAGCGTTACACGCTGCTGTCAACACCTCTTTTTCAGCCACTTCCCAACCTCGATAAACTGAAGCCCTGCACTGCCGAAACCTACGCAACTCATTGAATCTCAAGGAGTTTTCCGTTTCGACTGCGCCGGAAGTGGGGCGAATTATAGACTTCCAGAATCTGCCGTCAATCACTAATTTCGCTTTTCTTGCAAAACAGGCTTTTTACCCAGCAAACGCGGGATTCGCCGAGTTACTGGAGGAATCCGCAGCACCAGAAGGACGACACCTATAAAGGCATAGACCGCCCACTCTTTAAGATCGGCACGCACGATCCACAACATATGCAGCAAACCCAACCCTAGAATCACGTAAACCAGCCGGTGCAGCTTCTTCCAGCGAACACCCAGCCGACGCTGACTGTAGCGGTTCGACGTCACGGCCAAAGCCAACAACCCAAGAAAACCCAGTGCCCCGACAATAATGTAGGGACGCTTGCGCAACTCGACACCCAGCTGCGACCAGTCAAATCCCAGAATGAACGCCATATAGCTGGATAGATGCACCACCACATAGGCAAAACACCACAAGCCCAATTGCCGACGCACAGCAACCCACCCTGCCCACCCAGTTAGTTTCTGCAAAGGCGTCATGCTCAAGGTGATCAGCAGTAGCACCAAAGTGCCCAGCCCAAGCCGATCAACCAGGACCTTGCCGGGATCAGGCCCAAGCAAATCCGCAAAGGCTTGATAGAACCACAACAGCGGCCAGATCGCCGCCGCAATGAAAACGCCTACACGCCAGAACGGATATCGCATCAGTAATTCTTCCGCAGATCGAGGCCTGTATATAAAGAAGCGACCTCCTCCGAGTAGCCGTTGAACATCTGCGTATCGCGCACATTCGGCTTGAACAGACTGTTCGGCAGACGCCGCTCGCGTGCCTGGGTCCAGCGCGGGTGATCAACTGTCGGATTCACGTTCGCATAAAAACCGTACTCGTCCGCTGCAATGCTCTGCCAGGTTGTCTTCGGCTGCTCACTGACCAGACTGATGCGCACAATCGACTTCACGCTCTTGAAGCCGTACTTCCACGGGACAACCAGACGCAACGGCGCACCATTCTGATTCGGCAGCTCACGGCCATACATGCCCACGGCGAGAATCGCCAAAGGATTCATCGCTTCGTCCAGCCGCAAGCCTTCAACATACGGCCACTCGATCAGGGCAAACCCGGAACGCTGGCCCGGCATGCTCTTCGGGTCTTGCAGGGTTTCGAAGCGAATGTATTTAGCCTTCGAGGTCGGCTCTACCTGCTTCAACAGCGCAGAGATGGGAAAGCCGATCCATGGAATCACCATCGACCATGCTTCTACACAACGCAGGCGATAGATGCGCTCCTCCAACTGATAAGGCTTCATGAAGTCTTCCAGCGCATATCGCCCGGGCTTACCCACCTCCCCGTCTACCACCACACTCCACGGTTCGGTTTTCAGCGACGCAGCATTGGCCGCCGGATCGCCCTTGTCGGTACCGAACTCGTAGAAGTTGTTGTAATGGGTCGCGTCCTTGAAAGGCGTGATCGCCTCATCCTTGACGTTCACTGCCCCCCATTTGGTAGAAGGCAGCTTTTCGTTGAACCAGGCAGGAGGTTTTCCAGGATCGACATCGGCATAGCGCGCAGCATCTTCGGCGCTGGCCCAACGCGGCAGGCCAGTCATTGCAAGACCGGCAGCAGTAGCCCCAAGCAATTGGCGACGAGACAGATAAATGGATTCAGACGTGACGTCCGACTCATGGCAGTCGGACGCTTTAGGGACTTTGATCAGCATGGCAACTCCGCAGTTTTGGAGGACAGATGCACCATTGACTGCGGAGTATGGAGGAAATTACATCACTCGGCGTTTTTGTGACGACGAAGACGCAACAAATACTGCACCGGGCCAGACGCTGCATAGGCAAGAAACACCAGCAACAGAATACGTGGCGGATCGCTGAATACAACGGCGAACACCAGCACCACAGCAAGGATGGCTACGAATGGCACACGCCCCTTCAGGTCCAGCTCCTTGAAGCTGTTGTACTTGATGTTGCTGACCATCAGCATGCCGGCAGCAGCCACCATCAACGCGACCAGGAACGACATTTTCGAACCCTGAATCCCGTAATCACTGAACGCCCAGACGATCCCCGCCACCACACCCGCGGCAGCCGGGCTGGCCAGTCCGATGAAGTAACGCTTGTCAGCGGTACCGACCTGCGTGTTGAAGCGTGCCAGACGCAATGCCGCGCCAGCCACATAGATGAAGGCGACCATCCAGCCGACCTTGCCCATGTCGCCCAATGCCCACCCGAATGCAAGCAGCGCGGGCGCGACACCGAAGGCGACCATGTCCGACAACGAGTCGTACTCGGCGCCGAACGCACTTTGGGTGTTGGTCATGCGCGCCACACGGCCATCGAGGCCGTCGAGCACCATGGCGACAAAAATCGCGATGGCGGCGAAGGCGAAATACTTGCTCGCGTTCGCACTATCCCCGGCGCTCAACGCAGCCTGGGCACTCATCGAGTTGATGATCGAATAGAACCCCGCGAACAGGTTCGCAGTGGTGAACAGATTCGGCAGCAGATAGATACCACGATGCCGGACTTTACGACCTTCTGCGTCATGCCCCTCTTCGATATGTTCATCGATGGGCAGCAGGCTTTCGGCGTCAGAAGCCTTGTTCGGCTCTTCGGGACGTTCGCTCATGGACATTACCTTGCAACGGGTTGGACAGTTTCGACAGGTGTCTGGGACGACGGTTCGGCCACAAACGCTGCTGCTTTATACCAGAACCATCGGCCCATACGAAAAAACGCGGCCGAGGCCGCGTTTTTTCATACAAGGGACGACGACTTAGTTTTTGGCTTTGTCGACGATCTTGTTGGCACCGATCCACGGCATCATGGAGCGCAGTTGCTCGCCGATGATTTCGATACCGTGAGCGGCGTTGTTACGACGCTTGGCGGTCATCGAAGGGTAGCCGGTTGCGCCTTCGCTGATGAACATTTTGGCGTATTCGCCGTCCTGAATACGTTTCAGGGCGTTGCGCATGGCCTGACGGGACTCGGCGTTGATCACTTCCGGGCCAGTCACGTACTCGCCGTATTCGGCGTTATTGGAGATCGAGTAGTTCATGTTGGCGATACCGCCTTCGTACATGAGGTCAACGATCAGCTTCAGTTCGTGCAGGCACTCGAAGTAGGCCATTTCCGGCGCGTAGCCAGCTTCAACCAGCGTTTCGAAGCCGGCTTTAACCAGTTCAACGGTACCGCCGCACAGAACGGCTTGCTCGCCGAACAGGTCGGTTTCGGTCTCGTCCTTGAAGGTGGTTTCGATGATGCCGGTACGACCGCCACCAACGCCTGCAGCGTAGGACAGTGCAACGTTTTTGGCGTTGCCCGAAGCATCCTGGTAGATCGCGATCAGGTCAGGAATGCCGCCGCCCTTGACGAACTCGGAACGCACGGTGTGGCCCGGAGCTTTCGGCGCGATCATGATCACGTCGAGGTCAGCACGCGGAACAACCTGGTTGTAGTGGATCGCGAAGCCGTGGGAGAAGGCCAGAGTGGCGCCTTTCTTGATGTTCGGCTCGATTTCGTTCTTGTACAGAGCAGACTGGAACTCGTCCGGGGTCAGGATCATCACCAGGTCGGCAGCAGCAACAGCGGAAGCAACGTCAGTCACTTTCAGGCCGTGAGCCTCGGCTTTGGCAACAGTGGCCGAACCTTTGCGCAGACCAACAGTAACGTCAACGCCGGAGTCTTTCAGGTTGCACGCTTGAGCGTGGCCCTGGGAACCGTAACCGATGATGGCAACTTTCTTGCCCTGGATGATCGACAGGTCGCAGTCTTTTTCGTAATAAACTTTCATGAAATTCCCCTATATATCCAGGCCGTTCAGGCCATTCACTAAATTGGTTTAGATGCTGAGTACTTTGTCGCCGCGGGCAATACCGGTCACGCCGCTGCGGACGGTTTCCAGAATCGATGCGGTGCCGATGGACTGAATGAAGCTGTCGAGCTTGTCGCTGGTACCGGTCAGTTGAACGGTATACACGCTGGCGCTGACATCGACGATCTGTCCACGGTAAATATCGGTGGTGCGTTTGATCTCGGCGCGCTGGGCGCCAGTGGCCTTGACCTTGACCAGCATCAGTTCGCGCTCGATGTGAGCACTTTCCGACAGGTCGACCAGCTTGACCACTTCGATCAGCTTGTTCAGGTTTTTGGTGATCTGCTCGATGACTTCATCGTGGCCGACTGTGGTCAGCGTCAGACGCGACAGAGTCGGGTCTTCGGTCGGCGCCACGGTCAGGCTTTCGATGTTGTAGTTGCGCTGCGAGAACAGGCCGACTACGCGAGACAAAGCACCGGGTTCGTTTTCCAGAAGCAAGGAAATAATGTGCCGCATGATTAAGTACGCTCCGTCTTGCTCAGCCACATATCGCGCATGGAGCCGTCTTTGATCTGCATCGGGTAGACGTGCTCACTGGTGTCGACCGAAATATCGATCACCACCAGGCGGTCCTTCATGGCGAACGCCTCTGCCATCTTCGACTTCAAATCTTTCGATTCGGTGATGCGTACGCCGACGTGACCATAGGCTTCCGCCAGTTTGACGAAGTCCGGCAACGATTCCATGTAGGAGTGCGAGTGACGGCTGCCGTAACTCATGTCCTGCCACTGACGAACCATGCCCAGGACACCGTTGTTCAGAATGACGATCTTCACCGGCAACCCGTATTGCAGGCAGGTCGAGAGTTCCTGGATGTTCATCTGGATGCTACCTTCGCCGGTAACGCAGGCAACATCGGCGTCCGGGAAGCTCAACTTGATGCCCATGGCCGCCGGAAAACCGAAGCCCATGGTGCCCAGACCGCCAGAGTTGATCCAGCGGTTCGGCTTGTTGAACTTGTAGTACTGCGCCGCGAACATCTGGTGCTGGCCAACGTCGGAGGTCACAAAGGCGTCGCCCTTGGTCACTTCGCACAGGGTTTCGATCACGGTCTGCGGCTTGATGACGCTGCCGTCACCCTTGTCATAAGGGAACAGACCGCGGTCACCGCGCCATTCATCAACCTGCTTCCACCAGCTGGCGACAGCTTCCTTGTTCGGGGTTTCGCCGATTTCCTTGAGAATCGCGACCATTTCGGTCAGCACGCTCTCCACCGGACCAACGATCGGCACGTCGGCCTTTATGGTTTTGGAAATCGAAGCCGGGTCGATGTCGATGTGAATGATCTTGGCGTTCGGGCAGAACTTCGCCGGGCCGTTGATCACACGGTCATCGAAACGCGCGCCGACCGCGAGGATCACGTCGGCATGGTGCATCGCCAGGTTGGCGGTGTAGCTGCCGTGCATGCCAAGCATGCCGATGAACTGCCGGTCGGTGCCAGGGTAAGCACCGAGGCCCATCAGAGTATTGGTCACTGGCAGATTGAGCATCTGCGCCAGTTCGGTCAAAGGCTCCGAACCGTGGCCCAGAATCACACCGCCACCGGCGTACATAACCGGACGTTTGGCCGCCAGGAGCATTTCTGCGGCCTTGCGGATTTGCCCCGAGTGACCGCGCACGGCCGGGCTGTAGGAACGCAGCTTGGCTTTCTTCGGGAAGATGTATTCGAACTTCTCGGCCGGGTTGGTCATGTCTTTCGGGATATCGACCACGACCGGGCCCGGACGACCGGATTGCGCCAGGTAGAACGCTTTCTTCATGACTTCCGGGATTTCCGAGGCGTGCTTGATCATGAAGCTGTGCTTCACGATCGGCCGGGAGATACCGATCATGTCGGTTTCCTGGAACGCGTCGGTGCCGACCATGGTGCTTGGCACCTGACCGGAAATGATCACCATCGGAATCGAGTCCATATAGGCGGTGGCAATACCGGTGATGGCGTTTGTGGCGCCAGGACCGGAAGTCACCAATACCACGCCGGCTTTACCGGTGGCACGGGCGTAACCGTCAGCCATATGGGTCGCCGCTTGTTCGTGACGAACCAGGATGTGAGTCACTTCCGGTTCTTTGAACAGGGCATCGTAAACATGCAGGAGAGCACCACCCGGGTACCCGTAGATATATTTGACGCCTTCGTCACGCAAGAAGCGGACGAGCATCTCACCGCCAGATAAAAGCTCCACGTTGTTCACCTCTAAAACGCCAGAATACCGTCCACAAAAAAGCGAACGGGTCTTAATAGGTTTACTTCTCGGCAGAGCATGAGCGACGGTGGTCGCCGACTACGTCAGCACTGACTGAGCAAGTATTGGGATCGTCCCAAGTGTTGCGGGCCTTTCCCACCCAGCGCGAGGTAACGCGTTGCGGGTGTAACAGGTCGGCGCGGGTATGCGCCTCATGATCTACCGAGTGGGTCTGCTTCTGGCAGTCCCTCTACAGCGGACTTTGGATTCTTCTGTTTCGCCCCCTGCAAGTCAAGCCGTCAATGTGCTTAATTGTGGGTAAGCACATGAGAACGCAAGAAAAAACCCGGAAACCGCTACTCTGTTAGCTTCAATTGCGCAGTTTTGCCAAGGAATCAGCATGCGAACGCTCCTCCTGACTCTGTTGATCGGCCTCAGCCCATGGTGCATGGCTGGTCAAATCTACAAATGGGTCGATGCTCAAGGCGTCACACATTTCGATGCGCAGCCGCCCCAAGGGCATTCTTCTACCTCAATCCAGACGCCCTCTCCGTCTGCGATCAAGTCGCCGGCAGCGCCTGGCAACGGCACGATCGGCGATCAGAAAACCATCGACACCAACGTGAAGAAACAAGTCGCAGAGCAGCAGGCGCAGCTCAAGGTGTTTTGCGATCAGGCACGGACGAATCTCGCGCAATTGCAGAACAACCCGCGCTTGAGAGAAGAAGTCGGTGGAGAATTACGCCGATTGAGCGATACACAACGCCAGGAACGCGTGACGGAAGCGCAGAAGCAGATCGCGGAGAACTGCCAGTAGTGACTGGCAGTTTCCGATTCAGCGGGACGCGGTGATCAGCAGGTCGAACTCTTTGAGCAAGACCTGCAACTGGCGATCCTTGCCCTGCACATTGCGTGCGGCGAAGACCATTTCTGCCATCTCCTGAATGCCCGAGGCGTTTGGCAACGGCAGATCCTGTTCGAGGATCATCTTCATCCGCGGCAGGAAAATCCATTGCAGCCACTGTTCGAAATCCAGCGTATCGACCGAAAACGGCTCGACACTGCTCAAGGCTTCGGCAGATGGCTGCACTTCGTCCCACCAGCCTTGCGTGCGCAATTCACGCTCGATCAGCAGAAGCTGATCGGCGATTTTCGGGAAGCGTGCATCCATTACAACGCTACCTTGGCCTTCTGACGGGCCAGTGTGGCGCCGGCGGAATCGCCTTGTTTCTCACGCGACTGCGCGATCAATTCCCACAGGTTGGCCTGCAAGTCCGGACGACCGTTAGCCATGGTCAGCGCGCGACGAGCGAATTGCTCGGCCTGCGGCGCATCGCCCTGGGCCATGCGTACTTGCGCCAGACGGTAAAGCACTTGCGGCTCACGCGGTGCGACACGCTGAGCGCGCTCCAGGCTGGAGGACGCGCCATTGAGGTCGCCACCGGCCTGTTGCTGTTGTGCGGTGGTCAGCAGAGCGAGTACCGGGCCGTCCAGCTGTTCGTCGGCAGACAGACCGCCGCCGCTGCTCGCCGACGGAATGCCGCTCGGCGACGCAGGCATGCTATAGCTGCCGGAGTTGATCGGCGCCGACTGGACTGACGAAGGGTTGTACGGCCCGGAAGTAATCCCGCCGGACGATGGGCCCGGCACGATTGGCGCAGAGCTGATCGGCGCCGATGTTGTCGCGCCGCCACCCGGCACCATCACCACAACGCCGGTATCGCCTTGCGGGATAGCTTGAGGCTGGGCCTGCGCAGGACGCTTGACGGTGGTCTGACGGAAACCGCCATTGGCCGAAATGCGTTCGCTGTTGGACACGGCGGTGCCGGAATCGACAACCGGAATCGAACCACGCTGTACGGTGGAGCAGCCACTGAGCAAAGCCACGGCAGTCACCGCTGGAATCAACCACTTGTTCACTTGAAACCCTCTTTGCTTAATTCATCCAGCCCTTGACCCAATCCATCACCGACTCGCCGGAAGCAGGCGTTTCGCTTGCACAGGCGGCGCCGGGTGGCGGTTCACTGCCGCGAATATACGGCATCTGCACCGCGCCCGGGCAGTTGGCGTCGGAACCTTGTCCGGTACGCGAATCAACCCAGGCCTGCACCACGTTATCCGGTTGCGGCATGTCCAGCGGCAACGGATCGGCCTTGCGCATGAAACTGGTCCACACCTGCAACGCACCGGTGGCACCGGTGAACGGCGTCTTGCCGTTGTCGTCGCGACCGAGCCACACCACTGCCAGCAGATCCTGGCTGAAACCGGCAAACCAGCTGTCACGTGAGTCGTTACTGGTACCAGTCTTGCCCGCCAGCGTCAGGGTTTTCGGCAGCACGTTATAGACCGAACTACCGGTACCTTCACGCATCACGCGCTGCATGGCGTTCTGGATCAGATAGATCGAGGCCGGATCGAAACGCTGTTCGATCTGGAACGGATAACGCTTGAGCGGCTCCCCCTCGGCGGTCAGCACGCTGCGAATCCCGCGCATCGGGGTGTTGAAACCACCGTTGGCGAGGGTCTGGTACATGGTCGCCACTTCGATCGGCGTCATGCCGCCGGCACCCAGCAGCATCGACGGGTAAGCCGGGAATTCGCGGGTTACACCCAGACGCCCCAACGTCTTGAGGACATTCGGCACGCCGACTGCCAGCCCGAGACGCGAGGTCGACAGGTTGTACGAATGCGCCAGCCCCTGATAAAGGAACACGGTGCCGTGGGAACGACGGTCATAGTTCTGCGGTTTCCAGACCTGGCCGTCCGCACCTTTGACCGACAGCGGATCGTCCGACAGCCAACTGGTCAACGTGTACTGACTCGGTTTTTCCAGCGCCGTGAGATACACCGCCGGTTTGATCAACGAGCCGATCGGCCGCACCGCATCCAGCGCGCGGTTGAAGCCGGCGAAACTCGCCTGACGGCTACCGATCATGGCCTGGACTTCGCCGGTTTCCGGGTTGGTCACGACCATCGCCGCTTCCACGTCGTCGGAACCCTTGCGCCCGGACAGACGTTTAAAGGTGTCGTTGACCGAAGCCTCGGCCTTCATCTGCAGAATCGGATCAAAACTGGTGAAGATCCGCAGACCTTCTTCGGTCAAGTCTTCGTCGCGATAGTCTTCGCGCAACTGGCGTTTGACCAGATCAATGAAGCCCGGGAACGAGCTGTCGGCCAGTTTGCCGCGAGTAGTTACACCCAGGGGCATTTGTTTCGCCGCAGCGACTTGTTCGGCAGTCGCAACGCCCTGCTGCTCGAGCACGTCGAGCACCAGATTACGTCGCTCCAGCGCGCGCTCAGGGTTGCGCCGCGGGTTGTAATAGGACGGTCCTTTGACCATACCCACCAGCAACGCCACCTGATGCAGCTTCAACTCGGACAATGGCTGGGCGAAGAAGAACTGACTGGCCAGACCGAAACCGTGCACCGCACGCTGACCGTCCTGGCCGACAAACACTTCATTAAGGTAGGCCTCAAGAATGTCTTTCTTGTCGTAATGCACTTCCAGCAGCAACGCCATCATGGCTTCGGTGAGCTTGCGGGTCAGGCTGCGCTCGTTGGTCAGATAGAAGTTTTTGACCAACTGTTGCGTCAGGGTACTGCCGCCCTGGGTCATCTTGCCGCCAGAGGTGTTGACCCAGATCGCCCGGACAATCGACTTCGGCGACACGCCCCAGTGACTGTAGAAATCCCGGTCTTCAACGGCAACCAGGGTTTCCAGCAGATAGGGCGGCACCTGATCGAGCTTGATCAGAATCCGGTCTTCGAGATTTTTCGGGTAGATCCCGCCGATCATCAGCGGCTCAAGGCGCACCACCGACAGCTTGGAGCCGTTGCTCGCCGACAGCTCGGCGACGTAATCGCCGGAGAAGCGCACGCGTACCGGCTGGGGTTTTTCCAGGCCTTCGTAGAACTGGAAGCCACGGGTATTCAGATCGACGGTGTTGCCACTGACGGCCGCAGCGCCGGGGCCATTGCTCACAGCTTCACGGCGATAGCCCAAGGCATCGAGTTCGGTAAGGAAATCCTCTTTGCTGAGCTTTTGTCCGACGAACAGCTCGAGCGGGCGCGCGTATACCTTGGCCGGGATGGTCCAGCGCTTGCCGGAGAACTTCTCCTGCACCACGGCATCGAGGTAAACGGCGAAGCCGGCCAGCACCACAAGGCCGACCAGACTGAGTTTAATAGCCCAGCTCAGCCAAGGGTTCATGCCTTTGGATGGTGGTTTTTTCTTGGTACGGGGAGATCGAGTTCGAGTCATGGCGGCGGATTATACGCACTTTATTCAGACTCGATAGAAGCGCTCCGAGGTTTGCGTCAGGCTGGCGAGCGGCCATAATGGCCGCCTCGAATTCCCCCCAGTCTCTGAAGGATCGCCCGTGAGCCAGTCTCTGATCGCTGCCCTGCAAAACCCGGCCCTCTACCCGCATCCCGTCGACGGGTTCCAGGTCATCGAAACCCACATCTCGTGGGTGCTGCTCACCGGTCCGTTCGCTTATAAAGTGAAGAAACCGGTTAATTTCGGTTTTCTCGACTTCACCGGCCTCGAAGCCCGCGCGCATTTTTGCGCTGAAGAGCTGCGTCTGAACCAACGCCTGACCGATGATTTGTATCTTGAAGTGTTGCCGGTGACCGGCACTGCCGAGGCTCCGCAACTGGGCGGCGACGGCCCGGCTATCGAATATGTGCTGAAAATGCGTCAGTTCCCGCAATCCGGCCTGCTCAGCACACTGCAAGCCAACGGCGAGCTGACCACCACGCATATCGACGAGATGGCTGAGCAGATCGCCAAATTCCATCTCAGCGCGCCAAAAGTCCCGGCCGAACACGACGCCGGCACCCCGGACAGCGTGATGGCGCCAGTGCGGCAGAACTTCGAACAGATCCTGCCGTTCCTCAGCGACAAGAACGATCTGCTGCAACTCGAAGCGCTGCAAGCCTGGGCTGAAAGCAGCTTCGAACGCCTCAAGCCGCTGTTCGCCCAGCGCAAGGCCGACGGTTTCACCCGCGAATGCCACGGTGACATCCACTTGGGCAACGCCACGCTGATCGACGGCAAAGTGGTGATCTTCGACTGCATCGAATTCAACGAGCCGTTCCGCTTCACCGACGTCTACGCCGACACCGGTTTCCTCACGATGGACCTCGAAGACCGCGGCCTGAAATCCCTCGCCCGTCGCTTCATCAGCCAATACCTGGAACTGACCGGTGACTATCAAGGCCTGGAAGTGCTGAACTTCTATAAAGCCTACCGCGCGCTGGTTCGCGCCAAAGTCGCACTGTTCAGCATGCCGGCGGACGCCACCCCGGTGCAGCGCGCTACCACCCTGCGCCAGTACCGCAACTACGCCAACCTGGCGGAAAGCTATAGCACCATTCCTTCGCGTTTCATGGCGATCACCCACGGCGTTTCCGCTGTCGGTAAAAGCCACGTGGCCATGCGTCTGGTCGAAGCGCTGGGCGCGATTCGTCTGCGTTCCGATGTGGAGCGCAAGCGTCTGTTCGGTGAGCAAACCGTGGCCAATGATGTGCAGGCCGGGATCTACAGCAGCGATGCCAGCGCTGCCACCTATGCTCGCTTGCACGAGATTGCCGACGTCATCCTGCACGCCGGTTTCCCGGTGGTAATCGACGCCACTTACCTCAAGCGTGAGCAGCGCGACAACGCCGCCAAGGTTGCCGAAGCCACTGGCACGCCGTTCCTGATCCTCGACTGCAACGCCCCGCAAGCAGTCGTCGAGAGCTGGCTGGCGACGCGTCAGGCAGATAAAAAAGATCCGTCCGACGCAACGCTGGCCGTGATCGAAGCGCAGCAAGCCAATCGCGAAGCGCTGAGCCCGGAAGAAATTCTGCGCAGCAAACGTGTACAGACCAACGAATCCGGGACTCTGGACACCGTTGTCGCGCAGATCCGTCAGCGCCTGCCAGGTCTGTAAGAAACTATTTCGGCCGTGACGCCCTCGCTGGCTTCACGGCCGCTAAATAGTGGCACTATACTGGCGTCATAAAACCAACAGGTGATGTGACATGAGCCAGCCGAAACTTCTCGACACCCCGCTGTATGCCTTGCTGCACAAAGACGACATAACCGGTTTCAACAACGAGCGCCCGCAAGACGGCCCGATCGATATGGTCGGTGGCGATTTTCGGGGTCTCGACCTGCGTGAACTGAACGCCGATGGCGTGGATTTCCGGGACGCCTACTTCCGTTCCGCTGATTTGCGCGGCATCGACTTTCGCAAAGCGGCGCTGGAAGGCGCGAGCCTGGCCCATGCGCAAATCTCCGGCGCCTACTTTCCGCCCGAGCTGAGTGCCGACGAGATTCTGATGTCGATGAATTTCGGCACCCGCCTGCGTTACCGCACCCGCTAACCCGCGAAACACCTGAACCTGTCCAGCGCCCCCGCTTTGCGCTGGACTGCGTGACTTTAGAATTCCTCCTACACCCTTCCCGACTTCTATCCCACTGAAATATCAGACTGGGCTTAGAAGCGTTTGCGTCGAATCCGACCAAAGAACCACGCTTTTCCTGCTGATGACTACACTCCTGAGAAGCTCGCCCACGCCCCGCTCGGCCGTCGCAAGGAGGCTTGATGAATGATGAACTGCAACACCTGAAGAATCTTGGCAAGACGTCGGCGCAATGGCTGCATGCCGTGGGCATCCACAGCGCCTCGGACTTGCGTCGCCTGGGGGCGGTCGACGCCTACCGCGCCGTGCGTACGCGCGGGTTCCGGGCATCGAAGGTGTTGCTGTATGCAATCGAGGGCGCGTTGATGGATGTGCACTGGAACGACATTCCCGCCGAACGCAAAGATGCGCTGAACAAACAGCTTGATGCCATTTCCGCTCGCCACAAGAACTGAACGGGTGCCTGAACCATGTACCTGCTCGGGGAGCAATCGGCGCAGACCGACACATTCATCAACCATTTACAGAAACTGCCGGCGCAATGGCTTGAGGCAGTTGAGCCGTGCGGGCCGCTGCTGGAACTGGCAGGCGCCGAGGATTTCTTGAATGAATTGCCTGAGGATCAACTGTTCCTGCTGGTCGAAGGGGTGATCACCGGCTATTTCGCCGGGCGGCCGCTGTTCTACTGGCAGGAAGGTGACCTGATCGGCTTGCAGCGCGGTACGCAATGGGCAGATTGCCGCTTGAGCGCGCAGAGCCCGCTGCGGTTACTGCCCTATCGCCGCAGCGATCTGTTTGCGCAGGTGCAATGCGAGCCGCTTCTGAACTACTTGCTCGGGCAAATGGCACTACTTGCCCACGCGGTTGCAGAACTCAAACCGCGTGAGTTTCGCAGCACCAATGGTTTCAAACGGGTGCCGGCCGGCGAAGTGTTGATTCACCAGGGCGATGAAGCGGATCACGTCTTCGTCATCATTGCGGGGCACGCCGAAGCGTTCGTCGATGGACACAAGGTCGGCGAAGTGCCCAAGGACGAGATCTTCGGAGCGATGGCGGTGTTCACCCGCGAACCGCGTAATGCCACGGTCATCGCCAGCGAGCCAAGTACCGTAATGTTGATCCCCGGCGAGCAGTTTTTAAGCCTGACCCGCACCAATCCAAAAATCGCCCACAGCTTGATCGAGAGCATGGCGCGGCGTATCGACCAGCTCAACAAGCAACTGACTGCCTCCAGAACAGCCACCTGACAACCAGCATTTTCACGTCATCACGGCCATTTCCAAGACAAATCAAAAAACAGCTGTTGACTTGGTAATGAGAATCGCTATGATTATCACAACTGGTCGCGAGATCAGTCGATATTCTGAAAAGCCCTTGGTTCGGACTCTCAGATTATCTCCTCATCAGGCTAATCACGGTTATTTGACCCGGTTTTTACCGGGTCTTTTTTTGCCCGCAACAAAGTCATTTGCCGAACTGTTTACGCATCTCGGCGCAGTAATCCTGCGGCGCTTTGGCCGGAGTGAACCAGACGTAGTCGGCCATAGCAGGCGTGATCTGACTGCCCTGCTCCGCGAGCATCAGCACGGTCGGCGCTTCAGGCGCCCACAGGTCGAGCGCATGCAGCGGCACGCCGACATTTTTGCGCGCGTGAAATCCACCGGCCAATAAAAGTGCGGGGGCGGGCGCTTCTAACAAACGCGTTGCCATGCGCCGATCTCTTTGTTGCTGGACGGCGAGCATGGCCGGCATTTGCGATTGGGGGAGCAAGCCACAGTGGGAATCACTGATCTCACCCAGTAACTCGGATTTCACCGTCGCAGCATTACTGCGGGTGCCATCCAACACGGGTGGATTGCGATAAACAGCGCGAATTTCACTGTTATCAAGATTGGCCGCCAGTAGCGGATAAGGCTGCGTCAGGGCAAAACGAACAATCCGGCCATACAGATTCCAGTCCCAACCGTCCTGCCAGGCCAATGCCGCTGGAATATCGTTTGGTGGAGGCGATGCATGACGTACGTGATCAACCCGCACCTGCTGATCCGGCGTGAGCATTTCCAGCAACAAACTGCCTTGAGGCCGCGTTTTTCCAAGGTTCTGCAATAGCCACAACTCAACAGCATGGTGATCGGCATTGTCATGTTGTTCGCCAATGATCACCCGTGCCGGTTTGCTCAAGCGCGCCAGCAGCTCCTGCACGGTAAGCACTTCGCCGTTACGCAGATCGCGGATTTCACCAGCCACCGGTGGCGGCGGCACGTGCTGACAGCCACCGAGCAACAACACCATCAACAGCAAAATCCTGCGCATGCCTGCACCTCGATGACGTGATCAGCGGGCGATGATCAGCGGATGCCCGCGTTCCGGGTGCGGCTGCACCAGCACTTCAAGCCCGAACACTGCCTTTAGCGGCTCCGGACGCAGCACCACTTGCGGCGAATCCAGCGCCACCGGCCGCCCATCCTGCAGCAGCAATAAGCGATCACAATAACGCGCCGCCAGATTCAGATCATGCAGGATCACCAGCACCGCCGCGCCGCGATCAGCAAATTCGCGCACCGCTTGCAGCGTGGTGTGTTGATGCAAAGGATCGAGCATCGAAGTCGGTTCATCCAGCAGCAACGTCTGCCCAACCTGCCCCGGCCAGAGCTGCGCCAGCACCCGCGCCAGATGCACGCGCTGACGTTCGCCGCCGGACAACGCCAGATAGCTGCGACCACTCAGATGAGCCGCGTCCGCCGCATCGAGTGCCGCCGCAATAATCTCGTCATCGCGCACCCGACCGCTTTGATACGGCAAACGGCCCATGCCTACGACTTCTTCCACGCGAAAGGCGAAGTCCAGGGTCGAAACCTGTGGCAACACCGCCAGACGCTGCGCGCGCTGCGGACCACTCCAATGACTCAATGCTTTACCGTCGAGCAGAACCTCGCCCTCACTAGCCGCAAGTTCACCGCACAGTGCCCCAAGCAACGTGCTTTTGCCAGCACCATTTGGCCCCAGCACTCCAAGCACTTCGCCCGGTTCAAGTTGCAGACTGACATCGGCCAGCACAGTCTTGCGGCCACGGCGGATATGCAGATTGTGCGCACTCAACATCAGGCACGCCCTCGCAGCAGCAAAAACAGAAAGAACGGCGCACCAATAAACGCCGTGACAATCCCGATCGGCAGCTCCGCCGGCGCCAGCGCCAGACGCGCCACCAGATCGGCGAGTAGCAGCAGACTCGCTCCCGCCAGTACCGAGGCAGGCAGCAATACTCGATGATCCGGCCCGGCAAGCAAGCGCAGCAGATGTGGCACCACCAACCCGACAAACCCGATCATCCCGGCCGCCGCCACAGCCGCGCCAACGCCCAGCGCGGTACAGAACACCAACTCACGCTTAAGCCGTTCTACATCAATACCTAAATGCCCGGCTTCCGACTCACCCAAAAGCAGCGCATTCAAAGCCTTGGCCCGACGCGGCAACCACAACGCCACACCGGCACTGATGATCAGCAGCGGCCACAAGCGCGCGTAGCTCGCGCCGTTGAGGCTGCCGAGATTCCAGAACGTCAGCGTGCGCAGCGTCGCGTCATCCGCCAGATAGGTGAAAAGCCCCACCGCAGAGCCAGCGAGCGCCGTCAGCGCAATACCCGCCAGCAACATGGTCGCGACATTGGTCTGGCCGTTGCGCCGACCGAGGCGATACACCAGCGCCGTCACCCCAAGTCCGCCGAGAAACGCACACGCCGACAACAGATACGGCCCGAACCATTCCGGCAAGCCGCCAAACACCGAGCCGCCGACAATCGCCACCGCCGCACCCAACGCCGCGCCACTGGAAACCCCGACCAAACCGGGATCGGCCAAAGGATTGCGAAACAAGCCCTGCATCGCCACCCCGGACAGCGCCAACACACCGCCAACCGCCAGACCCAGCAGCGTTCGCGGCAGACGAATCTGCCCGAGAATCAGCTCAGCCTGCTCCAGCCCATGCGGCGCCAAAGGCACGCCAAGCATGCGCAGCGCGGCACGCAAGGTATCGAACAGCGGCAGACTGACCGGCCCCAACGCCAGAGACAGCCAGATAGCTACCAGACACAGCAGCGTCAGGCCGATGAACAAGCCACGGGGTTTGACCAGCGTGGTCATTGGCCGCTCTGGGTCGGTGGAAAACCGTCAGACAAGGATTTCAATGTCGGAACTCAGGCGCATAAACAGTTTCCTTGAAAGGTTTTCCCGGGCAGCAGGACGGCGAGCCAAGTATCCTTGGCATCGGTCACCACGCAGTAGGCGAAGGCGGCCATTTGTAGTTGTTTGCATTTAAACGTCAAGCTCGGACCCCGAGCTGACACCTGAGGATAGCCATGAAGTTTCTCTGCACGGGCGCCGACGTGGCCGAAGCCGCCAGCCGCGGTTTCGACTTGGAAGGTAAAAAACTGTTCGCCGTGCGTCGTGCAGGTCAGGTCTACGTTTATCTCAACCGTTGCCCACACCGTGGCGTCGGCCTGGAATGGCAGCCCGACCAGTTTCTCGACCCGAGCAAAAGCCTGATCCAGTGCGCCACCCACGGCGCACTGTTTCTGATCGAGGACGGTGAATGCGTGTCCGGGCCGTGCGCCGGGCAATCGCTGAGCGCCGTGCCTTGTCGCGAAGATGCTCAAGGCTTGTGGGTCGACGTTTAACCGTTGAGCAACACGTCCAGACGGCGGTCGATGACGATTTCCTCATGGGTCAGGCGCACACCGTACGCCAACACTTCAACACCGCTGGCCACCGCTTCGCGCAGCGCATCGGCGTAGGCTGAATCGATTTCACTGGCCGGGCGCACCGCTTCGATGCCCGTGAGATTGACGCAATACAACTGGACCGCCCGAATGCCATCGCGGGCCAGATGCGCCAACTCCCTTAAATGCTTGGCGCCGCGCTGAGTTACCGCATCCGGAAACGCCGCCACCGCAGTGCCATCGAATCCAAGCGTGACGCTTTTCACCTCGACATAGGCCGGGCCGCTCGGATAGTCGAGACGGAAATCGATGCGGCTGTTTTCCTGCCCGTAAGCCACTTCGCGCTTCAAAGCGGTAAAGCCGTTCAGCTCGGTGATAACACCCGCCTGCAAGGCTTCTTCGACCAGTGCATTGGCGCGGCCGGTGTTCACACAGAACAGCCGCCCCTGCGGGGTTTCGCCGATTTCCCAAGTGCCGGGCAATTTGCGCTTGGGATCATTCGAGCGACTGAACCAGACCTGTCCTCCCTCGACTTGACAGTTGAGCATCGAGCCGGTATTCGGACAGTGAATGGTCAGCATCTCGCCGCTAACGGTTTCGATATCGGTAAGAAAACGCTTATATCGTCGGATCAGCCGCGCTTCTTCGAGAGGAGGATAAAAGCGCATCAGCCTTGCCAGCTCTTCAAGCCGCGTGCGATGCGTTCCACCGCCTCTTGGAGGCGAGGAAGATTTTGCGTGTAGGCAAAACGTACATGATGGCTGGCCTGATAACGACCGAAATCCAGTCCCGGCGTAAACGCCACATGCTCGGTTTCAAGGAAATGGCGGCAGAACGCGAAGGCATCGCCGCCGAACTTGCTGATATCCGCGTACAGGTAGAACGCACCCTCAGGTTCCACGGCGATGTTGAAACCCAGTTCGCGCAGCGCCGGCAGCAGGAAGTCGCGGCGACGGCCGAATTCGGTGCGGCGTTCTTCGAGGATGGCGATCGTGTCCGGCTCGAAACACGCCAGTGCCGCGTATTGCGCCATGCTCGGCGCGCTGATGTAGAGATTCTGTGCAAGTTTTTCCAGCTCGCTGACCGCCGCTTCGGGCGCCACCAGCCAGCCGAGGCGCCAACCGGTCATGCCGAAATACTTGGAGAAACTGTTGAGCACGAAGGCGCTGTCATCGACTTCCAGCACGCTCGCGGCATCGGTGCCATAGGTCAGGCCGTGATAGATCTCGTCCACCACCAGATGACCATGATGCGCCTTGATGGCTGTGGATAACTTCGCCAACTCATCGCGAGTCAGGATCGTGCCGGTGGGGTTGGCCGGCGATGCGACCAGCGCGCCAACGCTGTCATTGTCCCAATGTCGGTCGATCAGATCCGGTGTCAGTTGATAACGCACGTCCGGACCGACAGGAACAAGTTGCGCCGCGCCTTCGACCAGACGCAGGAAGTGGCGGTTACACGGATAACCCGGATCAGCCAGCAACCAGTGCTTACCCGGATCAACCAGCAACGCGCTGGTCAGCAGCAATGCACCGGAACCACCGGGGGTGATCAGAATCCGCCGTGGATCGATATTCAGGCCATATCGCGTCTGGTAGAAACCGGCGATCGCCTCGCGCAGTTCAGGAATGCCACGGGCGGCGGTGTAGCGAGTTTTGCCCGCCGTCAGCGCCTCTTGCCCGGCGCGAATGATCGGCTCGGCGGTGGTGAAGTCCGGCTCGCCGATTTCCAGGTGGATCACGTCGTGCCCTTCGGCCTGCAATTCATTGGCCCGCGCCAGCAACGCCATGACATGGAACGGTTCGATCGCACGACTGCGCGCACTGTAGGGCTGAGCCATTGGCCTTCCTTCGACGGGGGTAAAAAAAACGATTCTAACCGTCTCCCGGAACGAGCGAGAACCCGCAGCGGTCACAGCCTCAAGAACGCTGGACTGTAACGATACGAACGTACGCTCCAGGATTGACTAAAATCAGTGATTGAACAGGTCTTCCACACCGTCAGACATGGCTTGCCCAACAATTGCAAGCGCCACCCGCCGGGGCTTCGACATCCGGGAGTAGCGCGGGCCGAATTGATCTGGTAAGTTCGCCCGCTTGCAGCCGCAGGGCCGGCAGGTGTCGGTGATGGAGCAATCCTGCGCAATGGATTACAAGAGTAGAGGCGGTCCATTTCATGCCCACCCAAGCAAAGCAACAGGCTAACCAATCGCTCAGCGGTTTCGAACCTTATGTTCCGAAAGCTGGCGAAGAGTACATGGGCGCCCCCATGCGCGCGCACTTCTCCAAGATCCTGACCAAGTGGAAACTCGACTTGATGCAGGAAGTCGACCGCACGGTTGATCACATGAAGGACGAAGCGGCCAACTTCCCTGACCCGGCCGACCGTGCGAGTCAGGAAGAAGAGTTCGCCCTTGAACTGCGCGCCCGCGACCGCGAGCGCAAGCTGATTAAGAAGATCGACAAGACCCTTCAGTTGATCGAAGACGGCGAGTATGGCTGGTGCGACTCCTGCGGCATCGAGATTGGCGTCAAACGCCTCGAAGCCCGTCCTACCGCCGACATGTGCGTGGACTGCAAGAATCTGGCTGAAATCAAGGAAAAGCAGGTCGGCAAGTAATTCCGATCTGAACGAAAAACGGAGCGTGCGAACGCTCCGTTTTTGTTTCTGCTGTTTTTGACTCTCACAGCTGTTTTTGACCCTCACAAGTAACATCGCCGCCATGACTGCCATCACTTCCCCCGCCTACATCGGACGCTTCGCCCCGACCCCCAGTGGACATCTGCACTTCGGTTCGCTGGTTGCCGCACTGGCTTCTTATCTTGACGCGCGCTCGGTCGGCGGCCGCTGGCTGGTGCGCATGGAGGATCTCGACCCTCCGCGCGAAGAACCCGGCGCGCAGGCGGCGATCCTCAAGGCGCTGGAAAGCTACGGTTTCGAGTGGGATGGCGAGATGGTGCGCCAGAGTGATCGGCACGACGCCTACGCCGAAGTGCTCAATCGCCTGTTCAACCATGGCCTGGCGTACGCCTGCACCTGCTCGCGCAAACAACTTGAGGCGTATCACGGCATTTATCCGGGGCTGTGCCGCAATGCCGGCCACGGACAGGACGATGCCGCGATCCGCCTGCGCGTGCCGGAGCTGGAATACCACTTCATCGACCGCGTGCAGGGCGAATTCCGTCAGCATCTGGGGCGCGACGTCGGTGATTTCGTAATTCGCCGCCGCGACGGCCTCTACGCCTATCAACTGGCCGTGGTGCTGGATGATGCCTGGCAAGGTATCACCGACATTGTGCGCGGCGCCGATCTGCTCGACTCGACGCCACGTCAGCTGTATTTGCAGGAACTGTTGGGCTTGCGTCAGCCACGCTATCTGCACCTGCCGCTGATCACCCAGCCGGACGGCAACAAGCTCGGCAAGTCCTACCGTTCGCCGCCGCTGGAGGCCGATCAGGCCACGCCTTTGTTGCTGCGCGCCTTGCGTGCACTGGGGCAAAACCCCGGCGCCGAACTGGCCCACGCCACACCGCAGGAATTGCTGATCTGGGGCAGCGCCCACTGGGACGCCGCGCAGATCCCGCGCACGCTGACGCTACCTGAAGCACAACTGTCATGACGGCGCTTGCAGTGGCGCGCCCATCCGTTACCATCGCCGCACGTTTTCGGGCACGCACATAAAAAGAGAGGCCGGGATGTACATCTATCGCTTGGTCCTGCTTCTGGTCGTGGGGATCTACCTGTTTTCTCCGGCCATCATGGATTGGTGGATCGACGCCACGGGCGCCTGGTATCGGCCGTATCTGCTGTGGCTGATCCTGATCGTCGTGACCTTCATCCTGCAGAGCCAAAAAGATGCCGATGAGCTTTAGCCTGACCCAGATGCTGCTGATCAGCGCCGCCTACCTGGCCGCTCTGTTCGGCGTAGCGTGGATCAGTGAGCGTGGAATGATTCCACGGGCGATCATTCGCCATCCCCTGACTTACACGCTGTCGCTGGGCGTCTACGCCAGTGCGTGGGCGTTTTATGGCACGGTCGGATTGGCCTATCAGTACGGCTACGGCTTTCTCTCAAGTTATCTCGGCGTGTCCGGTGCGTTCTTGTTGGCGCCGGTGTTGCTCTATCCGATTCTGAAAATCACCCGCACCTACCAACTGTCTTCACTGGCAGATCTGTTTGCCTTCCGCTTTCGCAGCACCTGGGCCGGCGCGCTGACCACGATTTTCATGCTGATCGGCGTGTTGCCGCTGCTGGCCTTGCAGATTCAAGCGGTGGCTGACTCGATCGGCATCCTGACTGGCGAACCGGTGCAGAGCCGGGTGGCGCTGGCGTTCTGTGCGCTGATCATCCTGTTCACGATCTTCTTCGGTTCGCGCCACATCGCCACCCGTGAAAAACACGAAGGGCTGGTGTTCGCGATTGCCTTCGAATCGGTGATCAAACTGATTGCCATCGGCGGCGTCGGCCTCTACGCGCTGTACGGCGTGTTCGACGGCCCGCAACAACTGGAACTGTGGCTGCTGCAGAACCAGACCGCCCTCGCCGCCCTGCACACGCCGTTGCAGGAAGGCCCGTGGCGCACGTTGCTGCTGGTGTTTTTTGCCTCGGCGATCGTGATGCCGCACATGTACCACATGACCTTCACCGAAAACCTCAACCCGCGTTCGCTGGTCAGTGCGAGCTGGGGCCTGCCGCTGTTCCTGCTGCTGATGAGTCTGGCAGTGCCGCTGATCCTCTGGGCCGGGCTGAAACTTGGTGCCACGACCAACCCGGAATACTTCACCCTCGGCATTGGCATCGCCGCCAACAGCAAGTCGCTGGCGTTGCTCGCCTATGTCGGCGGCCTCTCGGCGGCCAGTGGTCTGATCATCGTTACCACGCTGGCACTGTCCGGCATGGCGCTGAACCACTTGGTACTGCCGCTGTATCAGCCACCGGCCGAGGGCAATATCTATCGCTGGTTGAAATGGACCCGCCGGGCGCTGATCGTTGCGATCATCATGGCCGGTTTCGGCTTCTACCTGATGCTCGGCGCCGAGCAGGATCTGGCCAACCTCGGGATTGTCGCGTTCGTCGCCACCCTGCAATTCCTGCCGGGCGTGTTGTCGGTGCTGTACTGGCCGACTGCCAACCGTCGCGGCTTTATCGCCGGTCTGCTCGCGGGGATTCTGGTGTGGGTGGTGACCATGCTGCTGCCGCTGGTCGGCAATCTGCAGGGTTTCTATATTCCGCTGTTGAACATGATCTACGTGCTCGACGACACCAGTTGGCACATGGCGGCGATTGCTTCGCTGGCGGCCAACGTGTTGATGTTCACCTTGATCTCGCTGTTCACCAACGCCAGCCCGGAAGAAGCCAGTGCCGCTGAAGCCTGCGCGGTGGATAACGTGCGCCGTCCGCAGCGACGCGAACTGCACGCCGCATCGCCGCAGGAATTCGCAACGCAACTGGCCAAACCGTTGGGCGCCAAAGCAGCGCAGAAAGAAGTCGAACAAGCGCTGCGTGACCTTTATCTGCCGTTCGACGAGCGCCGGCCGTACGCCTTGCGTCGTCTGCGCGATCGCATCGAAGCCAACCTGTCCGGCCTGATGGGCCCGAGTGTTGCGCAGGACATGGTCGAAACCTTCCTGCCCTACAAGGCTGGCGGCGAAAACTACGTCACCGAAGACATTCACTTCATCGAAAGCCGGCTCGAGGATTACCACTCGCGCCTGACCGGTCTCGCCGCCGAACTCGATGCCCTGCGCCGCTACCACCGCCAGACCTTGCAGGAACTGCCGATGGGCGTCTGCTCGCTGGCCAAGGATCAAGAGATCCTGATGTGGAACAAAGCCATGGAAGAGCTGACCGGGATCGCTGCGCAACGAGTGGTCGGTTCGCGCCTGAGCACCATCGCCGATCCGTGGAAAGAATTGCTGCAAGGCTTCATCAATCTGCCGGACGAGCATTTGCACAAACAACATCTGGCGCTCGACGGCCAGACCCGTTGGCTGAATCTGCACAAAGCCGCCATTGATGAGCCGTTGGCACCGGGTAACAGTGGTTTGGTGTTACTGGTGGAAGACCTGACCGAAACCCAGATGCTCGAAGACAAACTGGTGCACTCCGAGCGCTTGGCCAGTATCGGTCGGCTCGCGGCCGGTGTGGCTCACGAAATCGGCAATCCGATCACCGGCATCGCCTGTCTGGCGCAGAACCTGCGCGAAGAGCGCGAAGATGACAGCGAGCTGACTGAGATCAGCGGCCAGATTCTCGAGCAGACCAAACGCGTGTCGCGCATCGTGCAGTCGTTGATGAGCTTCGCCCATGCCGGCAGCCATCAGCACAGCGACGAGCCCGTCTGTCTGGCCGAAGTGGCGCAGGATGCAATCGGTCTGCTGGCGCTGAACCGACGCAATTTCGAAGTGCAATTCTATAACCTGTGCGACCCCGATCACTGGGTCGAAGGCGATCCGCAGCGGCTCGCCCAGGTGTTGATCAATCTGCTCTCCAACGCTCGTGACGCCTCGCCTGCCGGCAGTGCGGTACGCGTGAAGAGCGAAGCCGGCGAACACACGGTCGATCTGATCGTCGAGGACGAAGGCAGCGGTATTCCGAAGAACATCATGGACAGATTGTTCGAACCCTTCTTCACCACCAAGGATCCTGGCGAAGGCACCGGTCTGGGCCTTGCACTGGTCTATTCCATCGTTGAAGAGCATTATGGACAAATCACCATCGACAGCCCGGCTGATGTCTTGAGCCAGCGCGGCACCCGAATCCGGGTGACATTGCCGCGTCATGTCGAAGCGACGTCCGCTGTGAACTGAGACCGTCGAGAGTATCGAATCAATGCCGCACATTTTGATCGTCGAAGACGAAACAATTATCCGCTCCGCCTTGCGCCGCCTGCTGGAACGTAACCAGTATCAGGTCAGCGAAGCCGGTTCAGTGCAGGAAGCACAAGAACGCTTCACCATTCCAACATTCGATCTGATCGTCAGCGATCTGCGCCTGCCAGGTGCGCCAGGCACCGAGCTGATCAAGCTTGGCCAGGGCACTCCGGTGCTGATCATGACCAGTTACGCCAGCCTGCGTTCAGCAGTCGATTCGATGAAAATGGGCGCGGTCGACTACATCGCCAAGCCTTTCGATCACGATGAGATGCTGCAAGCCGTCGCGCGCATCCTGCGCGACCGTCAATCGGCCCCGGCAGCGGGTGAAAGTGTTACCGCCAAACCTACCAATGGCAGCGGCAAATCCGCCGTCGATAATAGTAACGGCGAGATTGGCATCATCGGTTCGTGCCCGCCGATGCAGGATCTGTACAGCAAGATTCGCAAAGTCGCGCCAACCGATTCCAATGTATTGATCCAGGGCGAATCCGGCACCGGTAAAGAACTGGTGGCCCGCGCCCTGCACAACCTGTCGAAACGCGCCAAGGCACCGATGATTTCGGTGAACTGCGCGGCGATCCCGGAAAGCCTGATCGAGTCCGAACTGTTCGGCCACGAGAAAGGTGCGTTCACTGGCGCCAGCGCCGGTCGCGCAGGTCTGGTGGAAGCAGCGGATGGCGGCACGTTGTTCCTCGATGAAATCGGCGAACTGCCGCTCGAAGCTCAGGCACGCCTGCTGCGCGTATTGCAGGAAGGCGAAATTCGCCGCGTCGGCTCGGTGCAATCACAGAAAGTCGATGTGCGTCTGATCGCCGCGACTCACCGTGACCTCAAGAGCCTGGCGAAAATCGGCCAGTTCCGCGAAGACTTGTATTACCGCTTGCACGTGATCGCGCTGAAATTGCCGGCCCTGCGCGAGCGTGGCGCCGACGTCAACGAAATCGCCACGGCGTTCCTTGCTCGTCAGAGCGCGCGCATCAACCGTACCGACCTGAAATTTGCTGCCGATGCCGAACAGGCGATCCGGCACTATTCCTGGCCAGGTAACGTGCGTGAGCTGGAAAACGCTGTCGAGCGCGCGGTGATCCTCAGCGAAAGCCCGGAAATTTCCGCCGAGCTACTGGGCATCGATATCGAGCTGAGCGATCTCGACGATGACGAGTTCATCGGTTTGCCGGCGCAAACCGGCGGTAACACCAGCAACAGTAGCCACGAGCCAACCGAAGATCTGTCGCTGGAAGACTACTTCCAGCACTTCGTGCTTGAGCATCAGGACCACATGACCGAGACCGAACTGGCGCGCAAATTGGGCGTCAGCCGCAAATGTCTGTGGGAACGCCGTCAGCGTCTGGGCATTCCACGGCGCAAGACCGGGGTCGCCAGCGAGAGCTGAATGTCACCTGTATCGTGTGCGAGTAACGCTTGAAGATGTGAAAAAACTGTTACCTCGGTTTTTCCACGTAACAGAAGCCGGGGTTATCGGTAACGAAACCCCGGCTTTTTTTCGCCCCGAGAAAACGGTTATATCGACCTAACCCTTTGTTTTGCTGGGTTTCGCAAAAGTTGGCACGCCCCCTGCTATATGTTTGGTACAAGAACAATAACAAGCAATGCACAAGACAATAAAAATAAGACGAATCGACTCACGCACAATAAAAACAAGACGGCGAGAGGCGCAGCTAACTGATTCTTTTGGAGAGGCGTTGTATTTGGGGCTTGCCCCACGACCAGGCCGAGAACAACAAAAACTGTCCTAAGACAGAGCCTGTACTGGTTGGATCGAGAGATCACTGCAATTCAGCGACCAAAGCAATCCGTTTGCTCTTGGCTCCCGATTGGGAGGGCCATGAAGCAAAAGCTTCATGGCAAGGGCACTCAACAAAAACAAGAAGCCCGAATCAATAATAAAAAGAGCACGCAACTACTTCTTGGGGAGCTTCGGCTCCCCTTGTAGTTTCTCCTCCGCGATAAAATCTCCCCTCCCAGACGACTCGACGCCTTTAGCCTGCGGCTTGCAGCTCGAATCAGCCATGCCCTACACCATCCCTCGACTAAATGCTAGAATCCCGGCCCATCATGCGGTCATTCTTTGGTCTGGCCGAACATTCCTTCAAACAGTGCATCCCATGCTGAAGAAGTTGTTCCAGTCATTCCGAACTCCCGTTCGTCGTACACAACACATCCGTAGCACGCCTGAAGTTCTCAACAGCGGGCAACACTCGCTGCAAAAGGGCCAGTTCAGCCGTTACGCGGTCAATATCGTCGAACGCCTGCAGGGCGCCGGCTACCAGGCGTATCTGGTTGGCGGTTGCGTGCGCGACATGCTTTTGGGTATCACACCCAAAGACTTCGACGTCGCCACCAGTGCCACCCCCGAGCAAGTGCGTGCCGAATTCCGCAATGCGCGGATCATCGGTCGGCGCTTCAAACTGGTGCACATTCATTTCGGTCGCGAAATCATTGAAGTCGCGACCTTCCGCGCAAATCACCCGGTCAACGATGACGACGAAGACAGCAATCAGTCTTCGCGTAACGAGAGCGGGCGGATTCTGCGCGACAACGTTTACGGCACTCTGGAAGAGGACGCGCAACGCCGCGACTTCACCATCAACGCCCTGTATTACGATCCGGTCAGTGAGCGCATCCTCGATTACGCCAACGGCGTACACGACATTCGCAATCACCTGATTCGTCTGATCGGCGACCCGAAACAGCGCTACCAGGAAGATCCGGTACGCATGCTGCGCGCCGTGCGTTTCGCCGCCAAGCTTAACTTTGGTATCGAAAAACACACGGTGCAGCCGATCCGTGAACTGGCGCCAATGCTGCGTGAGATTCCGTCAGCGCGGCTGTTCGAGGAAGTGCTCAAACTGTTCCTCTCCGGCCACGCGGCGATCACCTTCGAAATGCTGGTCGATCTGCAACTGTTTGCGCCGTTGTTCCCGGCCAGTGCCGACGCGCTGGAACACAACCCGGAATACACCCACACGCTGATCAGCGAAGCGCTGTCCAACACCGACCTGCGGATCAAGCAGAACAAACCGGTGACTCCGGCGTTCTTGTTTGCCGCAATGTTGTGGCCTGCCCTGCCAGCGCGCGTGCTGCGTTTGCAGGAGCGCGGTATGCCGCCGATTCCGGCGATGCAGGAAGCGGCTCATGAGCTGATCGCCGAGCAGTGCCAACGGATTGCGATTCCGAAACGTTTCACCATGCCGATCCGCGAGATCTGGGACATGCAGGAACGTCTGCCGCGGCGCAGTGGCAAACGCGCCGATCTGTTGCTGGACAACCCGCGCTTCCGTGCCGGCTACGACTTCCTGCTGCTGCGTGAAAGCGCCGGCGAGCAGACCGATGGCTTGGGCGAATGGTGGACTGACTATCAGGATGCCAACGACAGCGAACGTCGCGACATGATCCGCGACCTCAGCGGCAAAGGCGATGATGCCAGCGGTGCGCCACGCAAACGTCGACGCAGCAGCGGTTCCAAGCGCAAACGCGCCGGCGCACCGAGCGCTACAGGCGAATAAGCATGGAACGCGTCTACATCGGCATGGGCAGCAATCTAGCTGACCCCGCCGAACAATTGCGCAGCGCGCTCGACGCGCTGAGGCAATTGCCGGATACCACGCTGATCGGTGTTTCGGCTTTCTATCAGAGCGACTCACTGCTGCCGGGCCAACCGCGTTACACCAACGCGGTCGCTGCGCTCGACAGCAGGCTCGCGCCGCTGGATCTGCTGGATGCCTTGCAAGCCATCGAGAACGATCAGGGCCGTGAACGCCTTGAGCGTTGGGGGCCGAGGACGCTGGATCTGGACATTCTGTTGTTCGGTGATCGACTGATCGACGAGCCGCGCTTGAAAGTGCCGCATTATCAGATTCAGGAGCGGGCGTTTGTGTTGTATCCGTTGGCAGAGCTGGCCCCACAGGATCTGCGCCTGCCCGACGGCCGCTCCCTACCCGATCTTCTAGCAGCCTGCCCGTTCGTCGGCCTGGAACGCCTCTCCCAGCCCTAACCACAATCCCCCCCGTGAAATGGGGCCTGTGTGGCGAGGGGATTTATCCCCGTTGGACTGCGCAGCAGTCCCCAACTGTCTTTGAACAAATCAAAAGGCGGGCCGCTTCGCGACCCAACGGGGATAAATCCCCTCGCCACAGGTGCCCCGCCAACGCTTGGGATTTGTAGGACAAAATCTCTGCAAATCAACCCCGCCGCCCCGCTGAATCGCATCAGTAACGCCGGTAACACTCCCCTCGTAACAACGCGGTAACACACGCAATTGACTTCCTGATGTCTCCTCACGACTATAGGCGTCCCGCTGCCGCCAACCCGGCACATACGGGCGCAATCCAGGCCTTATAAGCACGACAAAAAGAGCGTGCGCCTGAGTTAATGAAGAATCACGCGCGTTACTCGCAGTAGTTTCCAGAGCGCCTGAACGAGGATTTTTTACATGCCAGCCATCACCCTGACCACGCTCCAGAGTCTCAAGCAGAAAGGTGAAAAGATCACCATGCTGACCTGCTATGACGCGACCTTCGCCCATGCCTGCAACGAGGCCGGCGTCGAAGTGCTGCTGGTGGGCGACTCCCTCGGCATGGTTCTGCAGGGTCACGACAGCACCCTGCCGGTGACCACTGCGGAAATGGCCTACCATGTTGCCAGCGTCAAACGCGGCAACAGCGATGCATTGATCCTGGCCGACCTGCCGTTCATGGCCAACGCCACTCTCGAACAAACCATGATCAACAGCGCCACGCTGATGCAGGCCGGCGCGCACATGGTTAAAGTCGAAGGCGCACTGTGGCTGGCCGAGTCGATCCGCTTGCTGGCCGAGCGCGGCATTCCGGTCTGCGCGCACATGGGCCTGACCCCACAAGCGGTGAACATTCTCGGCGGCTATAAAGTGCAGGGCCGCAACGAAAACCAAGCGCGGCAGATGCGTGCCGATGCGATCTCGCTGGAGCAGGCCGGCGCGGCAATGCTGCTGCTCGAATGCGTGCCGAGCGAACTGGCCGCCGAAATCAGCCAGGCAGTGAAGATTCCGGTGATCGGCATCGGCGCTGGCAGCGCCACTGACGGCCAGGTATTGGTGCTGCACGACATGCTTGGCCTGTCGATCACTGGCCGCGTGCCGAAGTTCGTGAAGAACTTCATGCTAGAGCAGGACACCATTCAAGCCGCGCTGAAGGCTTACGTCAGCGAAGTCAAAAGCGTCACTTTCCCTGGGATCGAACACGGATTCTCTGCATGAACACCGTTAAAACCGTACGCGAACTGCGCGCCGCTGTAGCCCGCGCCCGCAGCGAGGGCAAGCGCATCGGCTTCGTGCCGACCATGGGCAACCTGCACAGCGGCCACGTCGCGCTCGTGACCAAAGCCACGCAACGCGTGGATTTCGTGGTCGCGAGCATTTTCGTCAACCCGCTGCAATTCGGCGCTGGCGAAGACCTCGACAAGTACCCCCGCACGCTCGCGGCGGACCAGGAAAAACTCCTCGAAGCCGGCTGCTCGCTGCTGTTCGCCCCCACCGTTGAGGAGATGTATCCCGACGGTATGGCCGGACAGACCCGCGTCAGCGTGCCGCAACTCTCCGAAGGCCTGTGCGGCGCCAGTCGTCCGGGGCATTTCGAAGGTGTGGCGACGGTGGTCAGCAAGCTGTTCAACATGGTCCAGCCGGATCTGGCGATCTTCGGCCAGAAGGATTTCCAGCAACTGGCGGTGATTCGCGCGCTGGTGCACGACCTGAACATGCCGATCCAGATCATCGGCGAGCCGACCGTACGTGCTGCCGATGGCCTCGCGCTGTCGTCGCGCAACGGTTTCCTCAGCGAAGAACAACGCGCCGTGGCCCCGGTGGTGTATCGCACGTTGAGCGCCATTGCCGAGTCGATCAAGCAAGGCGAACGCGATTTCCCGGCGCTGATTCAGGCGCAACAGCAACAGCTGGAAGCGGCTGGCCTGCGTCCGGATTACCTGGAAATCCGCCATGCCCTGACCTTGCGTCCGGCGACGGCTGAGGATCGTGATCTGGTGATTCTGGTGGCGGCGTTCCTCGGCACCACACGGTTGATTGACAACCTGCATCTGAATCTCGACACGCCAGCCTGACCGTTTGTCGGTCCCTCGCAGCCACGATGTTAGAAAAGTACCGGAAACTGGTCAGAAGAAGTCAAGACAGATGGCAGCGCGAGGTTTACTGTATTCGCCCTGCGCCATTTAATCGTGTCGACGCAGTTGGCGCCTCGCCCAAACATGGCGGGGCCGCCTGATCCGTGTATATAAGGCCGTTCAAGTAAAAAGGAAAATCGCAGCGATGGCGTACTACCGCACTCCTCACGACGTTACCGCTCTGCCCGCCTGGCAAGCGTTGAAAGATCACCGCCAAGCCATGCAGGATTTCAGCATGCGCGAAGCCTTCAACGCCGATCCGCAGCGCTTCAATCAATTCACCCTCAGCAGCTGCGGCCTGTTTCTCGATTATTCGAAGAATTTGATCAACGCCGAGACCCGCAACCTGCTGGTGGGTCTGGCCAATGAAGTCGATTTGAAAGGCGCGATCAAAGCGCTGTTCGACGGCGAAATCGTCAACTCCTCCGAAGGCCGCCCGGCACTGCACACCGCCCTGCGCCGTCCGGTAGGCGACAAGTTGTCGGTCAACGGCGTCAACGTGATGCCTGAAGTGCACAAGGTACTGAACCAGATCACCGATCTCGTGGGCCGCATCCACGACGGTCTGTGGCGCGGTTACACCGAGAAACCGATCACCGACGTGGTCAACATCGGTATCGGTGGCTCGTTCCTCGGCCCTGAGCTGGTGTCCGAAGCGTTGCTGTCCTACGCGCAGAAAGGCGTGCGTTGCCATTATCTGGCGAACATCGACGGCAGCGAGTTCCACGAACTGACGCAGAAACTGCGCGCCGAAACCACGCTGTTCATCGTTTCGTCGAAGTCGTTCAACACCCTCGAAACCCTGAAAAACGCTCAGGCCGCGCGCGCGTGGTACCTGGCTCAGGGTGGTTCGGAAGCCGAGCTGTATCGTCACTTCATCGCCGTATCGAGCAACAACGCTGCGGCTGTGGCGTTCGGTATCCGCGAAGAAAACATCTTCCCGATGTGGGACTGGGTTGGCGGTCGTTACTCGCTGTGGTCGGCCATCGGTTTGCCGATTGCCTTGGCCATCGGCATGTCCAACTTCAAGGAACTGCTGTCCGGTGCCTACACCATGGACCAGCATTTCCAGAGCGCGCCGTTCGAACAGAACATGCCGGTGCTGCTGGCCCTGCTCGGCGTGTGGTACGGCAACTTCTGGGGCGCGCAGAGCCACGCGATCCTGCCGTACGACCACTACCTGCGCAACATCACCAAGCACTTGCAGCAGCTGGACATGGAATCCAACGGCAAGAGCGTGCGTCAGGACGGCACCCCGGTGTCGACCGATACTGGCCCGGTGATCTGGGGCGGCGTCGGCTGCAACGGTCAGCACGCTTACCACCAGTTGCTGCATCAGGGCACCCAACTGATTCCGGCCGACTTCATCGTGCCAATCGTCAGCTTCAACCCGGTCTCCGATCACCATCAGTGGCTGTACGCCAACTGCCTGTCGCAGAGCCAGGCACTGATGCTCGGCAAGACTTTGGGCGAGGCTCAGACCGAGCTGCGCGACAAGGGCATGAGCGAAGAAGACGTGCAGCGAATCGCGCCGCAAAAGGTGATCCCGGGCAACCGTCCGAGCAACACCCTGGTGGTCGAACGCATCAGCCCGCGTCGTCTCGGCGCACTGGTAGCCATGTATGAACATAAAGTGTTCGTGCAAAGCGTGGTCTGGGGCATCAACGCCTTCGATCAATGGGGCGTGGAGCTGGGCAAGGAACTGGGCAAAGGCGTCTACAACCGCCTGGTCGGCAGCGAAGAATCGGTTGCTGAAGACCCGTCTACTCAAGGTCTGATCAACTATTTCCGTGGTCGTCACCGCGGGTGATTTGTTGCTGTGTGGCTGGCTTGAGTAAATGAATGATGAAGAGAGCCCCTGATATTCAGGGGCTTTTTTTGGTCTGAAGTTTGTGGTGACCGGGAGATCGTTTCCCCCTCACCCCAGCCCTCTCCCCCAAAGGGGGAGAGGGGAAAGGGAGCGGATCTCGGTTGTTTTCAGAGCCTGAGTTCGACTCAATATTGCAGGTCGGCGTATAACGCATGACACCTCGGTCAGTCCCCTCTCCCTCCGGGCGGTCCGACGTTTCGGGAGGGCTAGGGTGAGGGGCTTGCAGTGGTCTAATTTCCCCGGACACCCCGATAGGTGGAAAATGCATCTATCGAGGAGTTATTCATGACCAAAAAACGCAGGGCATTCGACGACAGCTTCAAGCTGCAAGTCGTGAAG
>NZ_JAFCWW010000036.1:0-27825 GCF_049897765.1 Pseudomonas sp. TWP3-2
GTTTTACAACAACGAACGGCTGCACTCGAAACTGGGATATCTGCCACCGACCGTTTATGAGCGGGCGATGGCGTCAAAACCACCTATCGAGGTGCCCGGAATTAGTTGACCACTGCACTGAATAACCGAGTCGATTATGGATTCGCTAGAGCATTTTCAGGTCGGCGTATTTCCCGAGCATCCCCGGATCAGTCCCCTCTCCCTCTGGGAGAGGGTTAGGGTGAGGGGCTTTTCGGATCAGAGGCTGATCGCATTGGTAAACACCAACCGATTGCCAAACGGATCGGCAATGGTCATGTCCTGGCTGCCCCACGGCATCGCCTGAATCTGCGGGTGGGAAAACTTGTAGTCCTTGGCCAGCAACTGCTGCTGAAACGCCTCGAGTTCATCAGTCTCGATACGCAGCGCCGACCCCGGGCTCGCATCGCCATGATGCTCGGACAGATGCAACACACATTCGCCACGCGACACCTGCAAGTACAGCGGGAAATTCGCTTCGAAGCGGTGCTGCCAGTCGATCTTGAAACCGAGGAAGTCGACGTAGAATTCGATGGCCTTGGCTTCATCGAAGATCCGCAGGATCGGGGTGGTTTTGCCGAAGCTCATGAATTGCTCCCTGACTGGTTGGCCCGACAGTGTAGCTGGGCTGGATGTCAGCACTTCGGCTTGGTGCGGACTTTCTTTAATTGCACTGTGCCACTATGCGACGCAGATCAAATAAAGCCGTCGCGCAAATCGCCCTGCCGTGCCAGAAACCGCCCTTCGCGCCGACCGTTGGCCTGCCCGTCCTTGTAGCTCAACACGCCGTTGATCCACACCCCGTCAATCCCCTGCGCCGCGCGTTGCGGATCGTTGAAATCCGCCACATCGCGCACGGTCGCGGGATCGAACAACACCAGATCCGCCCAGTGTCCTTCACGAATTTCGCCGCGTTCCTTCAAGCCAAAACGCGCCGCCGACAATCCAGTCATTTTGTGTACAGCGGTGTGCAGTGGAAACAGCCCGACATCGCGACTGAAATGCCCAAGCACCCGTGGGAACGCGCCCCACAAACGCGGATGCGGAAACGGATCCTCCGGCAAACCATCGGAGCCGACCATCGACAACGGATGCGCAAGAATCCGCCGCACGTCGTTCTCGTCCATCCCGTAATACACCGCGCCGGCCGGTTGCAGACGCTTGGCGGCTTCGAGCAACGGCAGATTCCATTCGGCGGCGATGTCGATCAAGTCGCGGCCACTCACGTCCGGATGCGGCGTCGACCAAGTAATAGTGATGCGGTGCGCGTCGGTGACCTGCTTCAAATCCAGCGTCGAAGAACTCGCCGCATACGGATAACAATCGCAGCCGACCGGATGGGTTTTCGCCGCTTGTTCCAGTG
Source organism: Pseudomonas sp. TWP3-2 (assembly GCF_049897765.1). Classification (NCBI taxonomy): domain Bacteria; kingdom Pseudomonadati; phylum Pseudomonadota; class Gammaproteobacteria; order Pseudomonadales; family Pseudomonadaceae; genus Pseudomonas; species Pseudomonas sp. TWP3-2. Next base: position 1,382 of record NZ_JAFCWW010000036.1, read on the forward strand.
ACGCCAGCAGTTGCGGACTGCGCCCCCAGTTACCCGCCCCGGCACACTTGAGGTGGGAAATGATCACCGGCGACTGGGCGTGACGGCCGATGCGGAAAGCTTCATCCATCGCCTCCAGTACCGGTTCGAATTCACTGCGCAAATGGGTGGTGTACACCGCGCCGAAAGCAGTGAGTTCTTCGGTCAGTTGCATGACTTCATCGGTTGATGCGCTGAACGCACTGGCATACGCCAGCCCTGTGGATAAACCCAAGGCACCGGCCTCCAGGCTTTCACGCAACTGCTCGCGCATCGCCGCGATTTCATCAGCGGTGGCGGTGCGGAACAAGTCGTCGAGGTGATTGCTGCGCAGCGCCGTGTGCCCGACCAGCGCTGCCACATTCAGCGTGGTGTTGGCCGCTTCGACCGCTGCGCGGTAGTCGCTGAAGCGTGGATAAACGAAGGCTGCGGCAGTGCCGAGCAAGTTCATCGGATCCGGCGGATTGCCTTTCAAACTGACCGGTGCAGCGCTGATCCCGCAATTGCCGACGATCACTGTGGTCACGCCCTGACTGAGCTTTGGCAGCATCTGCGGCTGGCGGATCACCACGGTGTCGTCGTGGGTGTGCACGTCGATGAAACCGGGCGCAAGCACCCGGCCAGCGGCGTCGACTTCTTCAACGGCGCGGGCGTCGTGCAGGTCGCCGATGCGCTGGATGCGGCCGTTGAGCAGCGCCACATCAGCGGAGTAACCGGGCGTGTTGCTGCCGTCGATGACCAAGGCGTTGCGAATCAGTGTGTCGTACAGCACGTCAGTCTCCCGGCAGCGGATCCGCGTCAACTGCTGCCTTTGATCAAATGATGATCGAACCCTTGCTCTATCAGATATCGCCATGCGACCTGAACCTCTTCAGGTACTGCCTGCTCGACCTGAAAACCCAGCGAAGGGTAAACCATGATGCGGTGCACATCACCGACCATTTCGTCGATCAGCCCCAAGACTCCGATCAAATTGCTCACCTCGCCCGGGAAGCTGTAGGAAGGGGCATCCACCGATGCCTCAAGTCCCGGCCATTGCACCGGCACGGTCAACGCCACTCGCCGAATCGAATTCGGCTTGGTCAGAAATGTGGCCCGGCGCACGTCTGGAAACAACGCCCTGGCAAAGGCAATGTTCTCGGCGAAATTGGTAGCGCGCGACTCCAGTGTGAACTGATCCACCGAGACGCCCAATGTCACGGCTCGTTGCGCAAAAACGTCGGCTTCGGTCTGTGCCCACAAATGCCTCGTCCAGTTCCCGGTATTACCGGTGAACAACAGGTGCGGGGCAACACCTTCTTTCAACAATTGGCAGGCGTAATCACACACTCGAAGATCGTATGAACCGCAGACCACGATCAGTTCACATGCGCTGTGTGCGCGTCCTTGCGTGAGGTATTCCCATAGCACACCGGCGTGCCGCAGAGTGAGCGTCATGGTAGAGCGAGCCTCCCGGTCAGCGAGATCGGCAGCAGCGTGAAGTCCATATAAGAGTGTGCGGCTCCGTGGGCGATCAGCGTCGGGTCATCGCCGATGCCGATGCATTCTGCACCACTGCTGACCGCTGACTGCACGCCGCTGACGGAGTCTTCGAAGACCAGGCACTCTGCACTTTGACGCCCCAATTGCGCAGCTGCCAGGCAATAGGGATCAGGCGCCGGCTTGCCGCTGCGAACGTCGTCGCGACAGATGATGCTGTCAAACACGTCAGTCAGATCGTGTTGCTGCAGAACGTGGTCGACACGCGCTCGCCAACTGCTGGTCACCAATGCCAAGGGTACGGCGCGATCCTTTAGTCGAGCGATAAACGCGGCCACCCCCGGCACCATCGGACATTTCGACACCTGCTCGATGGCGTCGACTTCCTGCTTGATCGCCACACGCTGATCTTCATCGAACTGACCAAACAGGGTCTGCAAGGTATGACCGCCGGGTCTGCCGTGAATATGATCGTCGATGAATGTCTGATCGACGCCAACGCCGTACTTGCGTGCAACGCTGGTCCAGGCAAATTCAATGACATCGCGAGACTGGATAAGCACACCGTCCATATCAAAGCAGACGGCTGTAAACGTTCGTTGTTTCATCGGGTGAACTTCGCATCTTTTGATGGGCGAGAAATGCCAGCACCGTTCCGATCAGGGCGAACAGAGCCATCACATAGTAGGACCACTGCGGGTGTGTCTCGTATAAATATCCGGCAAAGGGCGTAGCCAGCCCCATGGGCAACGCAACAGCCAAGGAGTAATAAACTCCTTGCGTAAAGACCTGAATATCTTGCGGTGCATGGTCGCGGATGAACCGCATGATCGCTGCGTGGTAGGCGGCAAAACTCAGCGCATGCAAGCCCTGGCCGAGCAGAATCAGCGAGACCGCGTCGCTGTCGGAAAACAACGCCCAGCGCAGTGCCGCACAGACACTCGAAAACATCACGATGGACAGTGGCGAGTAATACGCCAGGACTTTGCTCGAGAGCGCGAAGTAGATGATTTCCGCAATCACAGCCACCGCCCAGAAGGCTCCGATGACCGCCGGAGAGAAGCCTTTGACTCCCCAGCCAATGGAGGCTGTGGAAAAATACAAGGTGTGGCTCAGTTGAATAAAACTGGCCGCCGCAATGGCGATCAGCAGACTCTTTTGCGCAAACAGGGCTGTCCAGTCAGGTCGTTTGATGGTGCGGGCGACAGGCTCCAGATGCGCACGGGAAACCTGGTGTTTCAAGTGCAAACACGCCAAAGCGGTGAACAACATGCTTGCGGCGATCATGATCGGCACCCAGGACTGGCCGTACTTCGCGAGCACAAGACCGCCAAGCGTCGAGGTCAGGATGAAGGCCGAGGATCCCACTGCCCGGACCCAGCCATAATTCTGCAACGCCTGTTTGTCGCGCTTGAGCAAATAGGACTCGGACAATGGCAATACAACCATCCACAGCCCGCCAAACAGAATACTGAGGCACACAAATATCCATAGATGTGCCGGAATGAAATAAAACAGCAACGTACAGAACGCCGCCGTGAAGCCGAGAAAAGCGGCGAGGCGCAGTTGGTCCACACGCCAGTCAGCCACATAAGTGATAAACACCCCGGTGAACACCTGTGGCCAATATGCCGCGGCAATCAGCAAGCCTATCTGGCTGGCACTGAAACCCAGTGAATCCAGCCAGGTCGGCCAGAACGGATAGATAATCCCTTCCGCTGCGAAGAACCCGAAAAAGACTAGATACATGCGTCAACCATACGCTTGATACTCCAGAAACAGGGCTCGCGAGGAGCCCCGAACACTATCAGCCCACTACTCGAAGCGCTGGCCGGTGAAGCTGTTTTTGCCTTTGCGCCAGACAATCAGGGACTCGCTCATCACCACCAGGTAGACCATCCCTTCTTTCAACGCATCCAGGGCGTCCTGGGAAGAGCACACGATGGGTTCTTCATGGCGGTTGAACGAGGTGTTGATCAAAGCGGCCTGCCCGGTCTTTTGATGCCATGCGTTCAACAGGCGATGCATGAAAGCATCACCTTGCGGGCGGATGATCTGCGGCCGCGCGGTGCCGTCAACGTGCACGACTGCCGGGCTTGCTTCCCTGAACTGCGGGTGACAATCGTAGGTCATGGTCATGGTGTCTGCCGCCACCTGATCCGCGTCCCAACCGACGTAGCAGGCGGGTGCCTGCTCAATGGCCGTGACCGGGCCGAAGGGCATGAACTCCGTGCGGTGCATGCGTTTGTTGAGCCAGTCGTTAACGTCGGCATCCTGCGCGTGGTAGACGATGCTTCGGTTGCACAGCGAACGCGGCCCGAATTCCATCTTGCCCTTGAACATACCCAGCACCTGATTTTCCATCAGAGCGTCGGTCAGCACTTCGATGATGTTCGACGGCGTGTGGTAACCCAGTTCGGGGTAGTCGCGATTGATCAGATTGATGTTCTGCGAAACCGTGCGCGACTCAGGCCCGAGTGCCATTGCAGGGTTTTTGAAGCGCGTGCCTTGCTCCAGATAGGCCGCGCCCACCGCCGCAGCCAGTGCCAACCCGCCATCGCCCATGCACGGCAGCACATAAACATTCTTTACACCGCTGATCTCACGCAGGCGCTGATTGAGTTTGACGTTGCCAAATACACCACCGGCCAGACACAGATTGGTGCTGCCACGTTGCGCCAGATGGTGGGTGACTGTCGCCACCAGCAGGTCTTCGGTATGGCGCTGCACGGCCGCGGCGATATCCTCAGGCGTTTCCCGAGCGAAGAGGGTTTCCAGTGGTTCGCTGTAGTGGTTGTAGGACGGCAGGAACATATCGCCACAACAGGCCTTGATTCGCCCGTCTTCAAAACGGATCATTTGCTGCATCACCCCCAGCAACTTTTGCGGATCGCCAAAAGCGGCCAGTCCAGTGACTTTGCCCTCGTGCCGGTTAGGCTTGTAACCGAGTAAATGGGTAATCCGCCCGTAGAAATACCCCAGACTGTCAATACTGGTTTCGCGTTGCAGCACGGTGGTTTCGGTCGGACTGTGCCAAGTGACCGTCAGGGACTGGAAGTCGCCTCGCCCATCGCACGTCAGGGTCAGCGCTTCGTCGAACGGTGAACAGACATAGGCTCCGAGAGCATGGCACTCATGGTGATCAATGTAATAAGCCTTGCCAGCCAGACCGTTGGCAGAAATATATTGATCAAACTCGGCGCGTTTCTCTTTATCGTTGTTTATTTCATCGGTTACACGTTGACGGAACTGCGCAAGCCCCAGGGGATTATTCCTGACCTCCTCGACAATTCGATCAAAGTACAACTCAAGGTGTTTTTCGGCATTGAAGCCAGCGTTCCATCCATAGGCAACATAATCGACATCTTCCAGTGACACCCCTGCCTGGCTCAACACGAACTCAATGGACTTTACCGGCCAGATCTTGTGATCCTTTATGCGAGTGAAGCGCTCCTCGCTGACGGCTGAAAGAATCTGACCATCACGTACCAGACAGGCACCCGACAAGTCGTTGTTAGTAACGCCCAAAATGATCATGACTACTCCTTGTTCTTGCCAATTCAGGTGATGACTTCGCCTACGCCGGGGAATGCCCGGCGCCAGCCTTGATTAACATCAGATACGGACTTCATGCTCGCCCCTCGCCACTAAGGAGACGGTCGATCTGCTTCCGCTTGCCGGGATATACCTTCACGAGAAGGCATCAAGAGTGTGTTGCCATCGCGAATTCCATTTGCATAAAACTCCATGAGCAGTAACTTGCTGGCCGGCTTCATGCCTATGCAACAAGTTGTTGCCGTATAACCAGTCGGCGGCCATTAACGCCACCCTGTTTGACCGTGTGAAAGCCTAGTACGAAATTTCTGAAAAACCCCAGACACCCCTGCCTAAAAATTAAATCTTGCTTACAGCCCCCCTGTTTCCGGGGACTTCACAGGCAAAAAAAAACCGTGGAGCCAACCTGCTGGCTCCACGGTTTTTTTTGGGGGGGCTTACACCATTTCGTTACGAATCCATTCAACCACCGACGTGCGTTTCGGCGCCCAGCCCAGCAGTTCGCGGGCGTGTTTGCCGCGTACCCGGCTGTTGGAGCCGAGGCCGTAGTTGGCCATTTCGTAGCCCCATTCGGCTTCGGCATCTTTCAGTGGCCAGTCTTGTGGCTCGCCGAGGTTCAACGCTTGGGCCATGGCGGTGGTCATGTCGATGAACGAGGCTTCGCCGCTTTCGACGAAGTAGAAGGTGCCCGGCACATTCTTGGTCAGCGCCAGCGAATACAGAGCGACCACGTCTTCGATGTGCACGTTGGACCAGATGTTCTGGCCAGTGCCGACGTGGCGCACCACGCCGCTCTTGCGTGCCTGTTTGAGCAAACGCGGCAGTTGCACGCTGTCGCGTTTGACGCCGAGGCTGTGGCCGTAGATCAGCGTGTTGCAAATGACTGCCGAATTCACCCCGTCCTTGGCGGCGGCGAGAATCAGGTTGTCGATGGCCACGCGCGCGGCTTTGTCGACGGTTGGCGCCGGCAGGTTGTCCTCGTGGTAGATGACGTCGCTGGATTTGCCGCCGGATGCATCGCCGACGATGCTCGAACCGCTAGTGTGCAGGAACACTTTGTTGCTACCGCGCAGGCCGTCGAGCAAAGCTTCGACCGCGCCGCGATGGTCACTGCTGGCGGCGTTGATCACGGCGTCGGCGGCGCGGGCCTGTTCGGCGAGCAGCGCTTGATCTTCGAGGGTGCCGATCACGGGATTGATGCCCAGTGCTTTCAGTTCATCGGCCTGTTCGGCGCTGCGCACCAGACCTGTGACGTGATGCCCGGCCTGCACCAGACCGGTAGCGATGGAACCGCCGATAAAACCGGCAGCGCCGGTAACGAATACGTTCATGGAGAAAGTCCCTGCGTGATTAAGTGATGGGACGAGTATCGACCTGCGACTCGTGCGGAAAAACCCGCCCTCACCCAAATCACTCTTGCGCAGAGATCACGAATCAACCCTGGAAATCGGCGCTGGCGTAGGCCGCGAGCTTGCTCTGGATGAAATCGAGGAAGCATTGAATACGCAGCGCCAGTTGCGAATTGCGGTAGTACACGGCGTTGATCGGCTGGCGATAGCCGCTGTTGTATTCCGCCAGCAGGATCTCAAGACGCCCGGCTCGAATATCGTCGATGGTCATGAAGTGCGAGAGGCAGGCAATGCCCTGCCCCTGCAGTGCCAAATGGCGCACGGTCTCGCCGCTGGAAGCGCTGATTGCGGGCGTGATCGGCCAACGATCGCCATGCACATCGCGCAACGGCCACTGGTTGAGGCCTTCGTTTTGGGTGAAACCGAGCAGCGTGTGTTCGCTCAGATCGGCGACTTGCTTGGGTGCGCCGTACTTTTCCAGATACGCAGGACTGGCGACGATCAGCAACGGGCTGCAACCCAGCGAACGCGCGTGCAGAGTCGAATCGGCGAGGGTGCCGATGCGAATGGCGATGTCGGTGCTTTGTTCCAGCAGATCAATGATCAGATCGTTGCTGTTGAGTTCGAGCTGGATGTCCGGATAGAGCCGGCGGAATTCATCGATGTACGGCACGATGGCATGCAGCATGAACGGCGCGGCGGCATTGATTCGCAAGCGGCCGGAGGGGTTTTGCTGGCGTGAGGACAGGCGTTCTTCGAGTTGTTCCATCTGGTCGAGAATCAGCTTGGATTGTTCGAAAAAGTATTTGCCCTCCTCGGTCAGGTCCATGCGTCTTGTGGTGCGGTTGATCAGCGTGGTGCCGAGCTTGCCTTCGAGGCGCGACAGGGTGCGGCTGACTGCCGAGGGCGTTTGCCCGACCTGCTCGGCAGCAGCGGAAATCGAACCGCATTCGATCACGCAGACGAAAATCTGCAACTCATCGGATCTGGCTTTCACGGGTGTCCTCTTGTGCTCGCCCGGCACAATTGCATTGTGCTGTGAGAAAAGGAGTTTAACCGACGATGGCGACTAACCGTTGACCAGCAAGTGGGCACCAAGCGCTCCCAGACCGATAAAAAACACGCGTTTGAACAACACGGCGCTGATGCGCTGACGCAGCCACTGCCCGAGCAACATGCCGAGCACGGCCGGGATCAGCGCCAGCAACGAGGCGCTCAACTCGCCGCCACCGAGTGCGCCGCGCCACAGCAGTGCGCCGGCCAGTGCCAGGGTCGAGACGGTGAAGGACAGGCCAAGCGCCTGCACCAGTTGATCGCGGTTCAAACCCAAGGCTTGCAGGTATGGCACTGCTGGAATGACGAACACGCCGGTGGCCGAGGTGATGATGCCGGTGATCACGCCGCACAGTGGGCCGAGCCAAGGCTCATGTCGGCGCCTGACATTCAAGGTCGGCAGGAATAATCCGCTCAGCGCATACAGCAGCAACGCCGCGCCCAAGCCGCGCACCAGCCAATGCCCGCCCGCCATGCCGATCCATAGAGTACCGACGCCGGTACCGAAGAAGATCGTCAGCAGCATGGGCCACAGGCGTTTGATCAGCCCTCGCAGATGTCCGCCGAATGCCAGTTGCCAGACGTTGGTCAGGGTCGCGGGAATGATCAGCAATGCAGCAGCCTGTGATGGTGCCATAGCCAGACCGAGCAAGCCCATGGCGACAGTCGGCAGGCCGAGGCCGATAACGCCTTTGATCAGGCCGGCGAGCATGAAGGTGGCGATGACCAGCAGGGTTAGGGTCAGACCAAGGTTTTGATAGAAATCTGCAAGTGTGTTCATAGGCTGACTTTGCGCTTTGGCCAGAGTGTTGAAAATCTGGCATACACTGAGGCTGCCTCTCACACAGCAAGAGGCTGACAAATCAGTTGTGGCCACCGGCCTCATCGCTGGCAAGCCAGCTCCCACAGGTTTCAGCGTTGAACACAAAAGCTGTGTACGGCGCCACACCTTGTGGGAGCTGGCTTGCTGGCGATGAGGCCGGTGCTGACACTAAAAATATTCAGGCGACCCCATGCACTTCGACCTCACCGACCTGCGCCTCTATCTGCACATTCTCGACGCCGGCAACATCACCGCCGGGGCCGCCCGCAGCCACTTGTCGCTAGCCGCCGCGAGCGCACGGATCCGTGCGCTGGAAGCGTCACTCGGGAGTGAATTCCTGCAACGCGGACGTCGCGGCGTCACGCCCACACCCGCCGGCAAAGCTCTGGCTCATCACGCCCGAATCCTGCTGCAACAGGCCGAGCGCATGCAGCAGGATCTCGCCGAATACGCCCAAGGCGTCAAAGGCCAAGTGCGCCTGCTGTGCAACACCACGGCGATCACCGAATACCTGCCGGAAGTGCTCGCGGATTTTCTGCGCGAGCATCCCAACCTCGATATCGATTTGCAGGAACTGCCCAGCGCACGCATCACCCACGCCTTGCGTCAGGGCGCGGCAGACTTGGGAATCGTCTCCGATGCAGTCGACACCAGCGACTTGCAGACGCAGCCATTTCGCGACGATCCGCTGGTGCTGATTGCGCCGCTGGATCACCCGTTGGCGAACGCTGACGCGGTGAGTTTCAGCGAAGCCTTGCGCCACGACTTCGTGGGCCTGGGCAGCGACAGCGCACTGGCGATCTATCTGGAAGAACAAGCTCTGCACAGCGGCGCGCGCATGCAGATGCGCATCCGCGCCGAGAGCTTCGACGGCGTGCTGCGCATGGTCGCCCACGGCGCCGGGCTGGCCATCGTGCCGCAAGCGGCGGTCGAACGTGCAACGCGACAACCCTTCAAAACCATCGCGCTGAACGAAGCCTGGGCCCGGCGCAAGCTATTACTCTGCGCCCGCGAATTTGCAGCAATGCCCGCCTACGCCAGCGCATTGCTGCAAGCCTTGACTCTCCCCTAGGGGGCAGACTTTAACCTTGGCTTTTCATCGGCCAGGACAAGACCATGGGCAAACGTATTCTGCTGATTCTCGGGCATCCTTCGGCCGCGAGTTTCTGCGGCGCGATTGCTCAACGCTATGCACAAGCCGCCGTGCAGGCCGGGCACCAGGTGCGTCAGTTGGCGTTGGGCAATCTGCGATTCGACCCGGTTCTGCGCGAAGGCTATCAGCAGGTTCAGGCGCTGGAAGCCGACTTGCTCGACGCGCAGGTCGATATCCTCTGGGCCGAGCATCTGGTGCTGATTTATCCGATCTGGTGGGGCGGTGTTCCGGCATTGCTCAAGGGGTTTTTTGATCGGGTGTTCCTTCCCGGTTTTGCTTTCAAGTACCGCCCAGGCAAAGCCTTTCCCGACAAGCTGCTGGCCGGTCGGACCGCGCATCTGCTGGTGACCATGGATACACCGCCCTGGTATTTCCGCTGGGTATACCGCATGCCCGGGCTGCGTCAGGTGCGCAATACAACCCTGCTTTTCTGCGGTATCCAACCCTTGCGCACGCTCACATTCGGCCCGGTTCTGAACGCCAGTGCAGGTCAGCGTGAAGCCTGGCTGCGGCGCACCGCAGCTATCGCCAGCCTCTGACGCCAGGCAATAATGCGCGGGCCGCATCACCGCAAAAGAGGGATCCTGGATGTACATCAGCGAAGCCGCCGAACGCTCCGGCACCACGGTCAAGACCATCCGCCATTACGAGGCGATCGGCCTGCTTGCGCCCGCTCAACGCAAAGGCAACTACCGCCTCTATGACCTGCAGAGCGTCGAGCGGCTGCGCTTCATAAAATGCGCAAAAGCGCTGGGTTTCAGGCTTCGCGAGTTGCAGGAAATCTTCGCCCCGCATCGCGGTAAAACCATCCCTTGGGCCGTGGCCCGACAAGCCATCGAAGACAAGAAACGCGAGCTCAGCGAGCAGCTCGCCACGCTGTCGCGCCAACACGCGCAACTGGTGGCGTTCGAATTGACGCTGGAAGACGCCGAAGAGGATTGCCCGCTGCAAAATCTTTGAGGAGGCTGCGTTTCTGGGCAGCTCAATGTCGAGCACAGACAATTGACCTTCAACCGGGCGCTATAGGGTGCGAGCTCATCTCTCACCCCCACTGCCCGGAGCTCCCAATGACTGCCACCGCACCTGTCACCGTTCTTCGCGACACTCATCCGCTACCGGTACTCGACGCCTGTAAATGGGAAAAGCTCGAAGGCGATCCGCACACCGTCAATCTCAACGCCTATACCAGCGAAGACGGCAGCAAGATCATGGGCACGTGGATTTGCACGCCGGGCAAGTGGCGCGTGGATTATGTGAAGTGGGAGTACTGCCATTTCCAGGAAGGCTACTGCGTGATCACCCCGGACGGGATGGAGCCGATTCATCTGCGTGCCGGCGATATCTTCGTGGTCGAGCCGGGGATGAAAGGCACTTGGGAAGTGGTGGAAACCGTGCGCAAATATTTCGTGTTTGCGTGATACCAAGAGAGTCGGAAGTCACCTGTGGCGAGGGGATTTATCCCCGTTGGGGCGCGAAGCGGCCCTAAAAATCAGCGACGAGGTCTATCTGACAAACCTCAGTCGTTGATTTTGCGACTGCTTCGCAGTCGAACGGGGATAAATCCCCTCGCCACAATTGCTTTGTGATCGCAGTCTGCCGCGGCCGCTACTGCGGCTTGCGGTAGCTGTTGATGATCGCCGAGAAGTCCTTGCCACCCTCCCCGCGCTGGCTCATCGCCTGATACAACTGCTGCGCCACTGCGCCGAGGATCACAGGTTGATGTGCCTGACGCGCGGCCTCGGTGGCCAACCCCAGATCCTTGAGCATCAATTCGGCACCGAAGCCGCCGGTATACCCGCGCGAGGCCGGCGCCGTTTCGACGATGCCCGGCCATGGATTGTACATTTCCGAACTCCAGCAACGCCCGGTCGAGCTATTGATGATGCCGGCCAACACGCTGGTATCTATCCCCAGCGCATCGCCCAACGCCATGGCTTCACTGACGCCGACCATCGAGATCGCGAGCAACAGGTTGTTGCAGATCTTGGCGATCTGCCCGGTACCGACTTCACCGCAATGCACGATGTTGCGGCCCATCTGCGCCAGCACCGGTTGCAGAGTGGCGAACAGTTCCGGCGTCGCGCCGACCATGAACGTCAACGTGCCGGCAGTCGCGCCACCGGTGCCACCAGACACCGGCGCATCGGCCATGGCCACGCCTTGTTTGGCGGCGGCAGCGGCGACATCGCGCGCGGTCTGCGGATCGATGGTGCTGCAATCGACGGCCGGGACGCCTTTGCCGATGCCGGCCAGCACGCCGTCCTCACCTAGCCAGACACCGCGCACATGCACGGCGGCCGGGAGCATGGTGATCACCAGTTCTGCGTCCTCGGCGGCCTCACGCGCCGAAGCGCGAATGCTGCCGCCGAGTTGTTCCAGTTCTGCCAATACAGTCTTGTTCAGGTCGACCAAGTTCAGCGAATGGCCAGCCTTGATCAGGTTGCGCGCCATTGGCGCGCCCATGTTGCCGAGACCGATAAATGCGATTTTCATGGCCGGTTCCTCAGCGCAGATTGATGGTGGTGTTCACGCCGTCGTTGACGCTGTCGTCATCGAACCAGCGCGCCGTCACGGTTTTGGTCTGGGTGTAAAACTGCACCACTTGCTTGCCGTACGGGCCGAGATCGCCGAGCTTCGATCCACGAGAACCGGTGAAGCTGAAGAACGGCACCGGCACTGGAATCGGAATGTTGATGCCGACCTGGCCGACGTCGATTTCAGTCTGGAATTTACGCGCCGCTGCACCGCTCTGGGTGAACAAGCCGGTGCCGTTACCGAACGGATTGGCGTTGACCAGCGCAATCGCCTGATCGAGGGTGTCGACTTCCAGCACCACCAGCACCGGGCCGAAGATTTCCTGGGTGTAGATCTGCATGTCGGTGGTCACACCGGAGAACAGGGTCGGGCCGACGAAATTGCCTTTTTCGTAACCCGGCACGCTGATCTCGCGACCGTCCAGTTCCAGCTTCGCGCCCTCTTTGATGCCGCTTTCGATCAGATCGAGGATCCGCGCTTTGGCTTTTTTCGAAATCACCGGGCCGACATCCGTACCTGGCTCGTTACCGGCATTGACCTTGAGTTTTTGCGCCAGCGCTTTCAGATCCGGAAGCCATTGCTTGGCCGCACCGACCAGCACCACCACGGAGGTGGCCATGCAACGCTGACCGGCCGCACCGAAACCGGCGCCGACCAAGGCATTCAGCGCTTGCTCGCGATTGGCGTCGGCCAGCACCACGGCGTGGTTCTTCGCGCCCATCATCGATTGCACGCGCTTGCCGTGTTTACCGGCCAGGTCATAAACATGGGTGCCGACAGCGGTCGAACCGACGAACGAAATCGCCTTGATGTCCTTGTGCGTGCACAGGCCATCGACCACGTCCTTGCCACCGTGCACAACGTTGAGCACGCCCGCCGGAACCCCGGCCTCAATCGCCAGCTCCACCAGCAGCATGGTCGACAGCGGATCCTGTTCTGATGGCTTGAGTACGAAGGTGTTGCCGCAGGCGATGGCCATCGGGAACATCCACAGCGGAATCATCGCCGGGAAGTTGAACGGAGTGATGCCGGCGCAGACGCCGATTGGCTGACGCAGGGTGTAAGTATCAACGCCCCCGGCAACGTTCTCGGCGAACTCGCCCATTTGCAGGCTGCCGATGGAGCACGCATGCTCGACCACTTCCAGACCTCGGAAGATATCGCCCTCGGCGTCGGCAATGGTTTTGCCCTGCTCGGCGCTCAGCACCACGGCGATGCGTTTGGAGTGCTCACGGATCAGCGCTTGCAGCTTGAGCATGATGCGCATGCGCGCACCGATTGGTGTCAGCTTCCAGGTCTGGAACGCGCGGTGTGCGGCGCTGATGGCGGCGTCGACTTCATCAGCAGTGGCAAACGGCACTCTGGCCAGCACTTGCTGGGTCGCCGGGTTGACGATGTCGTGCCATTCGCTGGTCTGGGATTCGACCCACTCGCCGTTGATCAGCAGCTTGACCGTTTGAATCGTGGTGTCGGTAGGCGTAAGCGAAGCGTTCATGCGGTTCTCCTGGAATTGTTTTTATCGAGGGAGCAAAGCCGTGTGTCACGAATTGGTTGTCGGACGGTTTTTGGAGTATAGATGTGCAAACTTCTAATAAGTACGCACATATAAGCCCGTCCATCATGCAAAAAAACATCACGTCTTTAGGTTCGCTGAACTGGGATGACCTCAAGTTTTTCCTCGAAGTCGCCCGCACCCGCAAGGCCAGCACCGCGGCCAAACGCCTGGCGGTGGACTACACAACCGTGTCGCGGCGCATCAGCTCGCTGGAAGCGGCGCTCGGCACCTTGCTGTTCGAGAAGTCGCGCACCAGCGGCTTCGTGCTGACCGCCGAAGGCCAGCGCTTGCTCGGTTATGCCGAGTCGATCGAGAGCACGCTGCACATGGCCTGTGAGCAGGTGTCCGGCTCAGGCGTCGCGCTGTCAGGGCATGTGCGCATGGGCTGCACCGAAGGCTTCGGCAGTTTCTTTATCACGCCGCAACTGAGCCATTTCGTCGATGCTTACCCGGCGATCTCGGTGGATATCCTGCCGTTGCCGCACTTCATCAGCCTGTCCAAACGCGAGGCCGATATCGTCATCGCTCTGGAACGGCCGGAACACGGGCCGTATGTATGCTGCAAACTCTGCGACTACCGTTTGCAGCTGTACGCGACTCAGGACTATCTGGACCAACACCCGCCGATCCGCCGTCCCGCCGACTTGAGCGAGCATCAATTCATCAGTTATGTGGACGATCTGGCGTTCAGCTCGGAGCTGCTGTATCTGGGGAACGTGCTGCCCGGCGCCAGCGCGAACTTGCGCAGCACCAGCGTGATCGCGCAATTCGTAGCGGCGCAGCAAGGGCGTTCGCTGGCGATTCTGCCGTGCTTCCTCGCCGCACAGGATCCGCGCCTGCTGCCGGTGCTGCCGGAGGAAATCGACATCACCCGGCAGTTCTGGATGTACTGCCGGGAAGATCTGCGCAAGTTGAAGCGGATCACCCTGTTGTGGGATTACATCCGCGAGGTGACTGAGCGGAATCAGGGTCTGCTGATGGGGCAGACTCGCGAGATGTTGTTCGCCGATTAGTCGGCGCTGACCACGATCGAGACGCGGCGGTTTTCGGTGCGGCCGGCGGCGGTGTCGTTGGACGCCACCGGTTCGCGACTGCCCAACCCCTGCAACTGAATGTTCTCTTGCTTCATGCCGACGCTGCTCAACACGTTGGCCACGCTTTTGGCCCGGCGCAGCGACAGTTGCTGGTTGTAGGTTTCCTTGCCAGAGGCGTCGGTATGCCCGTCGACCCGCACGCGCTCGATGCCAATCCCCAAGAGTGCCTTGCCGATCCTTTCGACAATCTCGGTACTCTGCTGGTTAAGGCTTTCGACATCACTGCCAAACAGCACTTTGCCCGACAGACCAAACTCCCAGCCCTCGTCGGTCGGGGCGAAGCCTTGTTGTTTGAGCACGGCAATCTGCGCCGGGGTCAGGCCTTTTTGCGGCGCGGTCTGGCAACCGGTCAGGGCCAGCACAGCCATTAGCATCACAGAGAAAAACAAACGCGAAGAAAGTGAGAACACGAAGATCAGCTCCTGGTTTGAACGGGTTCGACCGGGTGCTCCGCCCCGGCAGTGAATTGGGCGCCACGCGACAGGCGCTTGGCTTGGTACATGGCCGCGTCGGCGGCATTCAGCAAGGCGCCGGGCGTGGAGCCATGATCGGGATAAACCGCGATGCCGATACTGAGCGAGGTCACCACACTGCTGTCGCCCGGCAACGCGATGGGCATATCCATGCTCGCGAGAATCTTGTCAGCGATGCGCTCGGCGTCTGCGGTCTTGTGCAACGGCGTCAGCAGCACGGCGAACTCGTCGCCGCCCAGACGCGCCACCAGATCTTCTTCGCGCAACTGCGCGCGTATCCGATTGGCCACCGCGACCAGCACCGCATCGCCGGCAGCGTGGCCGAAGTTATCGTTGATACCTTTGAAACGGTCGCTGTCGAGAAACAACACCGCCACCCGCTCGTTGTTTTTGTGCGCGCTGCGCAGGGCGCGCATGAGTCGGCCTTCGAAAAACCCGCGGTTCGGCAATCCGGTCAGGCTGTCGTGGCTGGCCTGATGGGCGAGAGTTTCGTTCTCGGTCTGCAGATGCGATTGCCAGGATTCGAGTTCGTCGAGCAAGGCATTGAAGTCGTTACCGAGATTGTCGAGCTCGGCAATTTTGGCGGGCGGCACACGACGATCCAGTACGCGTTCACTGCGAGCGGCGTGGGCTACGCTGGCGAGGCTGTGCAGTGGGCCGATGATCCCGCGCAATTGACGACGCGCCAGATACAACGCGACCCAGGCGCTGATCGCGGTACACAGAATGATCCCGGCCAGACCACTCAGCAGAAAGCGCATCAGACTGCCGCCGTGACCGGTGAGCAAGACGCGGCCGATCTCACGATCCTGATGCACGATTGGCAGGCTCACGGGTTTTTCCAGGATGACGCGGGCGACCTGCATCTCCAATTCAGTAATGAAACCGTTCTCCGGCCGCTGCCAACTGGCGATCAATTCACCGTTGCTGTCGAGGACCTGCGCGTGGGCGACTTCTTCGGTCCCGGCGATCAAGCCCAGCGCTTCGGACGCGGCGGTTTTGTCGTCGAACACCACCGCCGCTTCGACCGTGTAGCTGATCGAACGGGCAATAAGGTGCAGGTTGTGATCGGCATAAACCCGCAACGCCAACACGCCGAGCAGTGTCAGCGAAACGCTCGCCATCGCCACCGCTATCAAGGCAACAATCAAATGCCCGCGACCGATCACCGAGCCGAGGCTCGGCAGTTCTGTGGAGTTATGCTTTTTCATGGCGCCGCCGGCTTGCGGCGGGACAACTGCAGCACGCTTGGATGAATGCGCACGCCACTGCGGGCAACGGAGTCGAGGTTGACCTCGAACGACACTTGCTCATCTCCGACGCGCAGGCAGAACAGGCTGCCGACCGTGCATTGATCGTCGCTTTCGCTGATGCTCAATATCGGATGGCCAATCAGAGAAGCGAACAGCCGGCTGCGTTCATCCGCCGTGAGTTTGCCGATGTACACCGCGTTGCATTCACTGACGATGGCTGGATTGTCGGCGAGCAAACGGCGCACGGTAACCGGACGGCCCGTGGCTTGGGTCGTGCCCTTTACCAGATCATCGGTGTATTCGGTGGGACCGACGATGCACAGGTGCAACTGCGCCGGCTCGACCGGCCAGCGCGCATAACTGAGGATCCCAAGCACGACCTGAGTAACCGACTTGGCTCGTTGCTCAGCCATGCCCGGCGGCGTTTGCGCTTGCGCGATGGCCATACCTGCCAGCATCAGGAGCAGACTGCCAAGCACCAGCTGCTTGCAGCCATATACGCGCTCTGTCGCCCAGATGGCCACCTTCATGCAGAGATACTCTTGGATCGTTACGGAATGATGCCGCAACGATAGCACAGCGTTGGAACACCAGCGACACAGCGCCCTCTGACCGGTTGGTCAGTTATCGCCATCCAACGCTGCAATGTTCATAAGTGAGTATCAGCGCCCTGCTCCAGCTCAAGCATCAACCCGCTCAGGCGTTTGACCTTGCGTTGTACGGCCTCTTCAAACACGCCGGCACGCGGTTCGATCAGGGTGAACCAGTGCTTGGCGCGGGTGATTCCGGTGTAGATCAGTTCTTTGGTCAGCACTGGATTCAGCGCATCGGGCAGGATCAACGCGGTATGCGCGAATTCGGAGCCCTGGGATTTGTGTACGGTCATCGCGTACACGGTTTCAACGTCGTTGAGCCGGCTCGGCAATACGAAGCGCACCCCGCCGCGACCATCATTGCGCGGGAATGCCACGCGCAGCACTGGTTTACCGGCGTCCGGCCCTTCGCGCTCGGGCAGCTTGAGCGCGATGCCGATATCGCCGTTCATCAGACCCAGACCGTAGTCGTTGCGGGTCATCAAAACGGGCCGACCTTCGTACCATTGCTGATCGCTGTCGATCAGTCGAGCCTTGAGCAGTGCGTCGGTGATGCGCTGGTTCAGGCCCTCGACACCCCATGGGCCTTTGCGCACGGCACAGAGTAACTGGAAGGTGTCGAATGCCTGCAAAACATCCCGCGCCCATTCGATCCATTGCGGGTCTTCAAGTGGTGTGGCGGTTGATGGACGTTGCTGGCGCAGGACGCCCAGGTAATGCCGGTAGCCTTGCGGGCCTGCGCCGTGTCCATCGAGAACGAGGCGTTCAAGGGCCTGATCGCGCTCGCCCTTGAGCGACAACGAGAACACATCATCGTAGCCGCCGGCGCTCAAAAGCTGCCGAGCCTCGTCCGGCAATTGCCGATTCACCCGGCGCGCAAGTTGCCCAATGCCACTGCCCTCGCCGAAGCGCCGCGAGTGTCGCAGCATCACCACTTGCTGGGCGAGCGGGTGCGATCCGTCGGTGTCTTCGTGCAACTCGCTGGCGGCCAGGGACTCACCGCTTACTGACTCCAGCCACTGGCGCGTCTGCGGACTGTAGTAACCAGCCTCGGCGTCGCGGCACAGATCGCCCAACACCGCGCCGGCCTCCACAGAGGCCAGTTGATCCTTGTCACCGAGCAATACCAGGCGAGCGTGCGGCGGCAGGGCATCGAGCAGGTTAGCCATCATTTCCAGGTCGATCATCGAGGCTTCATCGACCACCAGCACGTCCAGCGGCAGACGATTACCGGCGTGGTGGCGGAAATGCCGCGTGCCGGGACGGCTGCCGAGCAGGCGGTGCACGGTCGTCACGTCCGAAGGGATCTTCTCGCGAACCGTTTCGGCGATGTCCAGTGACTGCACTTGCTGGCTGATAGATTCGGTCAGGCGCGCCGCCGCTTTACCAGTAGGCGCTGCCAGACGGATGCGCAGTGGCTTGCCGGCCTGAACGGCTGGCGACTGCAGCAAAGCCAGCAGGCGCACCACCGTGGTGGTTTTACCGGTCCCCGGGCCACCGGTGACGATGCTGAAGGCACCTCGGGTCGCCAGCGCGCAGGCAAGTTTTTGCCAGTCGATCACGTCTGTCTGTTGCGCCGAGCCGAACAGTTCGTTAAGTCGCTGCGACAGGTCTTGCGGTGTTGGTTCTTGCTGCGCGAGGCGTTGACGCAACGCATTGTCTATGCGTCGCTCGTAGGCCCAGTAGCGCCGCAGGTACAAGCGTTTGCCCGACAGCACCAGCGGACGTTGCGAGGCTGAATCACTGACATCGGCCGCCTGCGCTACCAGCGAACTCTCGGCCAATACCTTGCACCAATGCGCGCCATCAAGCGTCACGAGCAACTGCGATGGTAATAAAACCCCAGCTTGTTGATCACCTTCCGGCGGCAGCGACAGAGCGAAATCCGGAGCTTCAAGGGTTTCGAACAGATCGAGGCAGACGTGGCCATGGCCGAGCTGGTGACTGGTCAACGCGGCGGCGAGCAGCACCAGCGGGTCAACTTCGGGTGCCAGCTCGTGCAGAAACCCGACGAACGCCTTGTCCAGCGAGCGTAACCAGCCGCGCTCGACCCAATGGCCGAGCAACAGCAGCAGATCATCGGCGCGGGTGAGGGGCGTCAGGTTGGCCAGCGCGTCTGCGTCTAGTGGGGCCGATAGTCCGTCGGCGAATGTCCGGCTCATAGCAAGATTCCTTGTTCCCATGCAGGCTCGGCCTTGGGTTCAGCTTTGCCCTGGAACATGCGGTCCAGTCGCTCGATCAGCTCTCGCGGTGGGCGGGCAAAATACACGCCTTGGCTAGTGGCCCGGATTCCGCGCAAGAACAGGTACAGCGCACCGCCGATGTGCCGGTCGTAGTCGTACTCGGGAAGTCGTGCTTTGAGCTGACGGTGCAGGGCCAGGAGGTACAGCACGTATTGCAGGTCATAGCGATTATCGAGGATCGACTGCTCCATAGCCTGTTCGGTGTAGGCGCTGTCATCGGCACCCAGCCAGTTGGATTTGTAATCCGCCACGTAATAGCGACCTTCGTGTTCGAAGGTCAGGTCGATGAAGCCTTTGAACATGCCATTGAGTTGCACTGGCTCGGCGGCGACTCGGGCGACGCCGTTGTGAGTGTGTTGGCGCACCAGTTCGTCGAGTTTGAGCACATCGACTTTGTGGCTGGCGAACCAGAACTCCATCTCGACGCGATACTGTTTGAGCTGTTCGAGCGTCACCGGCGGCTGACCAATCCCTACGGGTAGCGGCGTCTTTAGCAAGTGTTGCAGCCAGTCGCTGAGGGTGGTGATCCAGCCTTGCCAGCCGCGCAGATTGCAGCGTCGCGCAATCGCATCTTCCAGCGCCTTGCGCGACACGGCGAAACCTTCATCGCCCGCCCATTCCAGCAAACCATGCAGAAACGTTCCGGGATTCGGGCCACGCGGAAACCGGTGGATATCGGCGCCGCCGGTGATGATTTCGCGCGGAGCATCCGGGTCGAGACGCTCGTCGTCGAAGAGTTTTTGCGCTTGCGGACTGTCCGGCGCCTCATCACTGCCAACGCTCAATACATCGCTGATACGCAATGCACTGTAGGAGGCGATCCACCAGTTTTCGCTGGCCTTGCGTTTGGGCACCAAGGTCGCACTGAGTGTCGCTTCGTTGCGTGGCGGCAGATAAAACTCGCTGGTCGCCAAGGGCATCTCACTGACCTTTAGCGCAGGAGCGTTTTCCTGCAAGTCCTCCAGCCAGCGGTTGAGTGCACTGGACTCACGCAATATCGCTCCGCCGCCCAACAGATAGCCAAGTGCCGAAAGATGCAGCACCGAACTGTTGTTATTGCCGCGTTTGAGATCCGTCACGCCGAGCCAGCAAGCGTGTTGCGCGCGGGTCAGAGCGACGTAGAGCAAGCGCAGATCTTCTGCGAGGCGTTCATCGTCGGCCAGCGCAATCAGTTCAGCGGTAGGCTTGAGACTGACCTGCGCCTTGCCGGATGCGTCGTGGTAATGCAGCGGCAAGCGACTGCCGTCCACTGGTTTCGCCGAGCAAATGAACGGCAGAAAAACCAGCGGATATTCCAGGCCTTTGGATTTGTGGATGGTCACAACCTTGACCAGTTGCTCGTCGCTTTCCAGGCGCAGGATCTGTTCTTCGCCCGCCTGACCCGATAGTGCCAGATGCTCAGCCAGATGGCGGATCAGGGCCTGCTCGCCATCGAGTTCAGCCGCCGCTTGCTGGAGCAATTCCGAGAGGTGCAGCAGATTGGTCAGCACCCGCTCGCCGTCGGTGCGCGTGATGAGAATCTGCGGCAGGTGAAAATCGTGCAGCAGGCGCCGCAACATCGGCAGCACGCCTTGCTTGCGCCACAGATCGCGATAGCCGCGGAACTGCATGACCCTAGCTTCCCACACCAACTCGTCCTGATTCAGCCGCTCCAGTTCAGCCAATGGCAGATTCAGGGTCAGGCAGGCCAGCGCCGCTTTCAACGCGCGCTCGACATCCGGCTCCGCGCACGCCTTGAGCCAGCTCAGCAGGTCGTGGGCTTCCTGAGCGGCGAAGACTGAATCCTTGTCCGACAGATAGACGCTACGTACGCCGCGAGCCGCAAGTTCACCGCGCACTGCTTGAGCTTCTTTACCGTCGCGCACCAGAATTGCAATGTCCGCCGGGCGCAGGCCGCGCAGCTCTTTGCCCTCTTGCGCAAACCCTGCATCACCAGTTTGTCCGCCATTGAGCAGCGTGGTGATTTCACTGGCGCAAGCGGCGGCCAATTGTTGGCGATACACCACACCGGAGATTGGTTGCTCGGTGGAGAGCTGCCAGATATTCAAGGCTGGAACGTCTTGTCCGCCGATCTGCAATCGCTCCTTACGCCCCTGAGATTGCACCGGCTGAAACGGTACCGGGTTGACGCCGCTTGGCTCTCGAAACAAAAACGCGCCGCGCCCTTCGTTACGGGACTCAGCGCGCTCGAAGACATGATTGACCGCGTCAACCATGCCGTGGCTTGAACGGAAGTTGGTACCCAGAGTGTGCAATCGGCCGGTGGTGGCTTGTCGGGCGCGCAGGTAGGTGTAGATGTCCGCACCACGGAAAGCGTAGATCGCCTGCTTTGGATCACCGATCAGAAACAGCCCGGTTTCAGGGTTGTTGTCTTCGATGCGATAAATGCTCTCGAAGATCCGGTACTGCACCGGGTCGGTGTCCTGGAATTCATCGATCAAGGCGACCGGAAACTGTTCGCGGATCAACGTAGCCAGACGCTCGCCGCCTTCCGATTGCAGGGCTGCATCCAGACGCAGCAACATATCGTCGAAGCCCATTTCGGCGCGGCGACGCTTCTCTTCTTCGAAACGTGCACCGACCCATTTGGCGGCGTGTTGCAACACGGCGGCATCGGGAGTAGGCAGAGCATCAAGACTCGACTTGAGGCCCGGCATTGCATCCAGCCCTGGATGGCTTGGTGGATCAGTTTTCCAGGCTTCGGCCATGCCATCTGGGGTCAGCCGGGTGAAGCCGGTGCCGATGTCGAGTTGTTCGAGGCTCTCGTCTTCGGCCCACATCTTGAGCTTTTCGAACCAGGGTTCGAAGTAGCGCGCCTGCATCTTGCGCCCATCAACTGCTTTGCTTGCGATGCCTTGGTGGCAGATCGCGAGCAATTCGTCTGCCCACTCGCGCCAAGGCATCTTCAGTTCGATCAACGCGTTGCGCCGTTCTTGCAGACACTCGGCAATCAGCTCGGCCGGGGCTTTGTCATCGTCACTTTCACGCTCGATGCCAAACAGGCCACGAACACGAGGTAACAGAGCTGCCGGGCCACCCCAATTGCCGCGAACCCAATTCAGCACATCGCCCTGCATTGGATAGCAGAACAGCCGCCAGTAATCGCGCAGCACTTCGCCGAGCAGATCGCTGTGATCGGTTTCCAGGGTCTGGGTGAACAGACTGCCGCTGTCGAACGCGTGCTCGCGCAGCATGCGCTGGCACCAACTATGGATCGTCGAGACCGCGGCTTCGTCCATCCATTGCGCTGCGATGTCCAGACGGTTCGCGCAACCGGGCCATTGCCAGGGCTCATATTCTTCGCGCAAATCAGCAATCAGCGCATCGGGCGCAGGTGTTTCGTCACGGAAGAAACGGGCCGCTTCAGACAGACGGGTGCGAATCCGTTCGCGCAGCTCTTTGGTCGCGGCATCAGTGAAGGTCACCACGAGAATTTGCGGCGGCAGCAGCTCACGACCAAAACCGCTCGACTCGTCACCGTGGCCGAGGATCAGGCGCAGGTAGAGTGCGGAGATGGTGAACGTCTTGCCGGTGCCGGCACTGGCTTCGATCAGTTGGCTGCCGCGCAGAGGGAACGCCAGTGCGAGGGGCTTTTGCTTACTCATGAACCCTCTCCGTTCAATGAACGCCACGGGGCTGCGAGTAATGGTCGATACAAGGCGTCGCACCAGTCGGGAAAAGTCTCGTCCGCCAATAGCGCGTCGTAGTCGGCGAATTGGCGGGTCAGGGCTGGGCTTTCACGTCGCTCGCCTTCGCTGGTCTGGCCGTCACCTTCGTAGGTTTTACGGGCGGCGGCTTCGGCTTTTAGCGGGTCGCTCTGACTTAGCCAGGCGAACGCGGTTTTCACCGCGATCGGCAGTGGCTGGCGCATTCCGGTTTGCCAGGCGAGCAGGACGTTTTCCAGGATGCTCAGGGCCTTGTCCTCAGCCATGGGTTCAAGCAACAACGTCTCATCGCTGGCCACCAATGCAGTGCTCAAGGAAAGCCCGCTCGCGCCTGCCACCAGATGATTGACCCAGGGTTTGATCAGTCGATGCCACTTGCGATTTTTGATCGAGCCGATGCTGTTGGGGATTGTCGTCACCGACAGCACACCGCCATCGGCGCGCAGGTGCAAACCACCCAGCCATCCTTCCAGGCGCAACCCTCGGAGTTCGAGACTGACCGGTATTGCGCTGGTCATCGGAGTCGGCCAAAGCGTCAGCAGCTGTTGATAACGCTGCAGCAAATCCGGCAGCGGCTCGATCAACTCCCGTTGCAGACTTGCGCCGAAACCGGCCATCGGCAGCAGGCCACTGTTTTGCAAGCGCAGTGCTTGAGCTGCCAGGGCTTGATCAATGTTATCCGGCTGGCGTAGAGCGGCTTCGAGCAAACTGTCGCTAAGGGAGTAGCGTTGTAGCGCATCCAGAACGAAGGGTTCTTCGTCTGCCAGAGGAGCTTGCGCGGCTTCGAAGTAAACTTTCAATCTTTGTGTGAAGAAGTGCCGAACCGGGTTGCGCAGGAAATCCTGAAGCAGCGCGAGACTCAGTGGTTCCTCTTGAATATGGGGCTCGAGCATCGTCGCCGCGTTGGCCGGCATGTGATGTTGATGCAACACCTGCCACTCACTGGCGTAGCTGAACAGTTCGTCGCCTTCATGAAAATAGCGTGCACTGAATGGCTGGAGTGGGTGCTCTTCAGTCATGCCGTGCAGCAGATCCTGGCTTTCATCGCTCAATCGCCAGCCATTGGCGAGGTGATCTCGTAGTTGTCCAATCAGCACGGAGGCGGGACGCTCACTGTTGTCGCGAATGCTGCGCCCGACCCAACTGATGTAGAGCTGATGACGAGCGGAAAGGAGCGCTTCGAGCAGCAGATAGCGGTCGTCTTCCCGACGGGAACGGTCGCCGGGGCGGTAGTCACTGCCCATCAGGTCGAAGTCCAGCGGCGGTTGTGCCCGAGGATAGTCGCCGTCATTCATGCCCAACAGACAAACAAGCTTGAACGGAATGGCGCGCATCGGCATCAGGGTGCAGAAGTTCACTGCACCGGCGAGGAAGCGCTGGGACAAGCGCCCCTGATCCAGCCCGGCCAGCCAGGCTTCACGGACTACCGTCAGCGGCAGTTCGTCGAGTAAGCGGACTGACTCGCAGGTCTCTAGCCATGTTTCACGCAGCTCCTCGAGTTGAGTCAGCAGGTAGTCGTCGTGCTCGTTGCTGGCTTTGAAAAACAGCTGCGTGAGCGCCTGCAAGCGGCCCCCCCATTCCTGAGGTTTGGCTGGTTGTGAGAGTTGCTGATGGGAAAGCTCCAGCGCATCAAGCAAGGCAACCAGCGGGCCGATCAAAGCTGCGTCAAGACCACCGATTTCATCGTAGGGTTCTATGCCGGCACAGGCTGAAGAATTGCCTACGGCATAACCGAGCAGCATTCGCCGCAGACCGAAACGCCAGCTGTTCTGCTCCAGTTCTTGAGGTAGTCCCAGCCCGGCTCTTTGCTCGGCATCCATGCCCCAACGTACGCCTGCGCCCTCGATCCAGCGATGCAGCGTTGGTAAATCACGTTCTTCCATACCAAACCGGGCGCGCAATGCGGGGACATCGAGCAGGTCGAGGATTTCGCTGACCGGGAAACGGCTGTCCGGGAGCTTGAGCAGGTGCTCGACCGCGATCAGTAAAGGATCACGGCCGCGCTGGCCCTGGTCGGCCAATGTGAACGGGATGAAGCGCGGATCGTAGCGATCCAGTTGACCGAACACGGCACGGATATGCGGGGCGTAGCTGTCGATGTCCGGCACCATCACGATCACATCGCGCGGGCGTAATTCACGGTTGGCACTGAAACGAGCTAGCAACTGATCATGCAGAATTTCCACTTCACGCTGAGCGCTGTGAGCGACGTGAAAGCGGATTGATTGGTCTTGCGTCAGATCGACCGCAGGCCAATGCTCGCGGGTTTCACTGAGTGGGCGCAGTTCGAGAATATCGTTCTGTAGCTGGTTGAGCATATTCAGCGGATCAGTGTCGCTGAACAGGTCGATACGGCCGTCGCGAAATGCACTGCGATAGCCATCAGGATCGTCGTAGCTGTCGAGCAGATTGATGTAGTCGCGGCCCTGTTTTCCCCATGCGGCAAGCACTGGGTGCGCGTGCTGATGCAACAGTTCCGGATCCAGAACGACGGGCATGCCGCTCTTGCGCGCCTGACGCTTGTATTGGTGCCGAAGCAGATCTTTGTCAGCGACGATATCGGCCCAGTGATAACGGCAGGGGTTGTGTACACACAAGAGGACTTGGCTGAAACGTGCCAGCCCGGCCAATGCTTCCAGTACTTGCGCGGGGAGTGAGGATATTCCGAACACTATCACCCGGGACGGCAAGCCTGGTGGCGCTTCTTCAAGGGTAGTGATGCGTTCGATAAAGCGCTGGTGCACGCCGGCTCGGCTTTGCGCCATACCTTTCTCACCCACGTCCTGCAGCAGTGCGCGCCACAGTTCTGCTTGCCAGCAACTGGTGGGGGGCAGCGGCTTCACTTCGCCTCTGACACTTCGTAACTGATGACGTCCTTCGGCCCAATCTTCCAGCCAGTCGGCACGGTATACCTGATATTGGTCGAAGAGATCCGCCAGACGTTCGGACAACTGATAGCGCTTGCGCATATCGGTATCGCGCGTAAGGAAGCGCTGGAGTGGTTCGAAATGCGGTTGATCGATAACTTGCGGCAATAGACGCATCAGGCGCCAAGTCAGAGGGGCTTTATCGAGTAAGGATTTGGCGGGGATTTCATCTCGTCCCAGCACCATTCGGTAAAGCTGCCACATGAAGCTGCCCGGCAATTGCACATCGATGGCGGCCGCGATGCCGCAACCACCCGAATCATCGTCTTCAGGATCTTCGGCCAAGGCCAGCTTCAGCCACTGGGCGATACCGTTACTTTGCACCAGCGCAATTTCATTCTCCAAGGGAGCCAGTGGATAGCGCCGCATTATGCTGACCACCAGGCTGCGCAGTTCGTCCAGGCTGTTGCTCTGAACCACCATGAATGCAGCGTTGAGGGACTTGGCGTCCGGCATGAAGGCTTCCTTGGAAAAGTACAAAAGCTAGGTCAGAACCTTAGCATTGTCGGCCGTTGGCGGCAGCCTGATCGCGTCCGAGAATGCTGTACGAACTTTCCTGCGGGCAAAACAAAACCCCAACTGCTTTCGCAATTGGGGTTTCGGAATTTAATCTTGACGATGACCTACTCTCACATGGGGAAACCCCACACTACCATCGGCGATGCATCGTTTCACT
>NZ_JAFCWW010000037.1:0-26775 GCF_049897765.1 Pseudomonas sp. TWP3-2
TGGCCATGTGTGAGACGTTGGAGCAACACACCCCAGAGGAGCTGGCGGCTTTTGCTAAAGAAGCCATCGGCTGGATGGCCAGCCGAAGAACTTAGATGTGTAGATACCAATGCAGCGATAGGGGCGACTCGGTCTTAAGGCTTGAGCGCTTTTTTGGGATAGATGTCATACCGGCTGGACTTGCCATCCAGCGCATGACTCGGCTTCGGCCCTTCAATGCACGGCGCCTTGCGCGGGCGCTTGACCACCACGCGGTGCGTCGCCAGCGCCAACGCGGCCGCGAGCAATGCCGGCGCATCCGGATCATCACCGACCAGCGGCCGGAACAGGCGCATTTCCTTTTTCACCAGCGCGGTTTTCTCCCGGTGCGGGAACATCGGATCGAGATAGATCACCTGTGGCGCCTCGCCTTCCCAGTTGCGCATCACCTCGATCGAGTTGCCCTTGAGCAGCTTCATCCGCGCGACAATCGGCGCCACCTCGAAATCTTCCGCGCCACGCGCCAGGCCATCCTCAAGCAACGCGCCGATCAGCGGCTGACGCTCGATCAGGCTCATCTCGCAACCAAGGCTCGCCAGCACGAACGCATCCTTGCCCAGCCCCGCCGTGGCATCCAGCACTCGTGGACGCACGCCTTGCGCGACGCCGACAGCCTTGGCGATCATCTGGCCGCTGCCGCCACCGTACAACCGGCGATGCGCCGCGCCGCCCTCAACGAAGTCCACGCGCACCGGCCCCGGTGCGTCCGGCCCCAGCTGTTGCAGTTGCAAACCCTGCTCGCCGATCTGCACGGCGAACTCGGCGTCGGCGATCTGCAACGGCAGATTCAGGCGTTCGGCCCATTGTTCGGCCTGCGCTGCATACGTCGGGCCGAGGGCCTCGACATGGATGCGGCTGGCCGCGGGTTGCTCAATCATGGAAAACACGCTCAAAAAGTTAAGGATCGGCAAAAACGGCCGATAACTCATTCAACGTGCATTTTGCCAGAGCTGAGCGGCATCCGAAAAAAATGTCAGGCATTCTTCCCACATCGATTGGCTACATTTCGCCCCATGGCGATTTCAGCCGTCACAATACTCAAGCACTGAGCGGCGTCAGTCATCTGTGGCAGGATTTCTTTGCCCAGGCGCTGGCCGAGCAGTCGAGTGATGTGGTGCCCGCCTGCGGCACGTTCCCACCGGTTGATCTGGCCAGTGCTGAAGAGCCGACCGTCGGCAGCGAATTGCACGCGCACATCATCAGCCAGCGCGAATGCGATGTGGTCGAAACTCAGGTGCGTCCCCCGGAGCCGCTGTTCCTGCCGATCGCAGAATTCGAAATGGAGCTGGCTGACAAGCCGTTCCCACCGTTCCCGCCAGAAGAAATCCACGCCCAGCAAAAGGCTCAGGATTTCGACAGCAGTTGGGTTCGCCCGATTGTGGTCAATAACGGTCAGCCGCTGCCGGAGCCTGGCGTCGCGCCGCAAAAACGTCCGCTGTACCTGCCGATTGCCGAATTCGATCTCGACTTGCTCGACAAGCCCTTCCCGCCGTTCACGCAAGAAGAAATCACTGAGCAACAAAAAGCCCTGGACTTCGATAACGGCTGGGCACGCCCGATCGTCCTGCAGAACCTGCGCATCGCTGCCTGATCCCTTAGCGACACACGCTCCAGCGCCCGACATCGACATGAAAGTGATTGCGATGGGCTGTGTTGTAATCCGGACTCAACACCACACTGAACGCCGCGCAGGCGCCGTCACGTACTCTGCGCAGAAACTGTGCGTCCTGATTTTGCTTCGGCCAGTCTCTGAGCACATTAACGGTTCGACCATCGGCCAGACGAAACCCGGCGATATCCAGCGCATTGGCGCTGGCGTGCTGGCTGAGCGCGCCATTCTCACGGTTGTACATATTGCGGCAGGCAAAGCTGCCGAGGTGATCGACGCGCGTCACTTTCTGGCCGTAAGCGGCTAGCGCCGAGGGTTGCAGGGTATGGCGCTCGAACATGGCGTAGGCCACCGCCAAGGGACAACTGGCGAGGAAGCTGCTGCTCAGCGCGACCTCGCCGCCCTGCACGCGTAACGCACCGATCAAAGGACACTTGGCGTCAGGGCTGTTGGCCTGAGGCGCAACGCGCAGCTCGGAACTGCTCAGCGCCTGTTCACACAACTGCGCATCGCTGCGCAGGCGCATCAGTTTGTAGCCCGTCAGCCAGTTGGGAGTAGCCCTGACGTCGAGCGGCGCCCAGGGATTCCATTCAGGCGGGACGTCGAGCCAACCGCGCCAGACGCTGATAACAGCGCCGGCGATGCTCAGCAACAGCAGCGGCAGCAACCAACGCTTCATACCTTGAAGCTCATGTTTTAAAGCTCATGTCTTAAAAAAAGCATTGGCCTTGGCGTACGGCATCGAATGTCCGGTGAAAGCGAACGTGCCCGATTGCTGGATTTCTTCAGCCGCGCGGAAAAACTCGCCATACGCCGCCAACGCAAGTGCCGAACCGGTGCTGATGCGCTTCACACCCATTTCCTCCAGTTGCTGCACGGTCAATTTCAAGCCGCCGGACATCAACACATTGACCGGTTTCGGCGCTACCGCGCGCACTACCGCCAGCACTTCTTCAGCGTTGCGCAGGCCCGGTGCGTAAAGCACGTCGGCGCCAGCCTCGGCGAAGGCCTGCAAGCGGCGAATGGTGTCATCGAGATCGGGATTGCCGTGCAGGTAGTTTTCCGCGCGGGCAGTCAGGATGAAAGGAAAAGGCAAAGTACGCACAGCGGCGACAGCGGCTTCGATACGCGCCACGGCGTGGTCGAAACAATAGATCGGCGCATCCGCGCGGCCGGTAGCGTCTTCGATGGATCCGCCAACCGCGCCCGCCTCGGCTGCGCGAATCAGACTGAGCGCGGATTCTGCCGGAGCGTCGGCAAAGCCGTTTTCCAGATCCACCGCCACTGGCAGTTCGCTCGCCGTAACAATCGCACGGACATTGGCCAACGTATCCTCAAGGCCCAACCCGCCATCCGCCCTGCCTTGGGAAAACGCATATCCAGCGCTGGTGGTGGCCAATGCCGCGTAGCCCAGACTGGCGAGCATCTTCGCCGAACCGGCATCCCACGGATTGGGAATGACGAAAATCCCCGGACGCTCATGCAAGGCTTTGAAGGCTTCGGCTTTACGCACTTGTTGTTGAAGGGCTTGTTGTTGACGGGCTTGGGCGTCCATCGGCAGGCTCCTGGGCAGGAAAAGAAATCCGCCTCAGAGCAGGCCAAGTTGCTCGGCGGCGGGTTCTCTATATAGCTCAGGCAGGGGTGGCAAGCCAGGCAAACGTTGCATCAGTTGTGCGTGGAAACGTTGCGCCAGCTTCGCCGCCAGCAGATTGTCGGCGGTGTGCAGGAAGATATACGGCGTGCGGCCTTCTTCGATCCACTCGGCGATTTTCGCCACCCACGGCAGCAGAAACGGGTCGTTGGCTTCAAGCTCGGGGTGGCCAATGAAACGCACCTGCGGAAACTGCGTGAACGCCGCCGGGCGGGTTGGCACTCGCGGCTTCTTCGACTGGGCGTGGATCACTGAGGACTCGGTCGACAGGCAACTGAACAATGCGCGCGGATCGAGGCAGATGCGCTCGACGCCGCGATCCAGTAACAGCCGATTGAGCAGGCGTTCGCTTTCACCTTTGGCGAAGAACTGCTCATGCCGCACTTCCACCGCCAGCGGCCGGTCCAGCGCATCGATGAACGCGGTCAACTCGGGCAAGCGTTGCGGAGTGAAGCTTTTCGACAGTTGCAGCCACAGCGGTGCCACACGCTCGCCGAGCGGGCTGATCAATTGCGTGAAGGTTTCGGCGGCGGTCAGTTGATCGCGCAAGTCCCCGCCGTGACTGATGTCACCAGGGAACTTGGCAGTGAAGCGAAAGTGCGCGGGCATGACCTCGACCCAACGCTGCACGGTGGCCGGCGACGGACTGGCGTAGAAGGTCGTGTTGCCTTCCACGGCGTTGAACACTTGCGAATAGAGTCCGAGGAAATCGGAAGTCTTGGCATCTACCGGGTACAGATACTCGCGCCAGGCATTTTCGCTCCAGGACGGGCAACCGAGGTAGTAAGGCAGATCCATCAGATATACAGATCGAGGCCCAGCACGTCTGCATCCCAATCGACAAAACCGGCAGTGCTCAGGTAGCTGGCCAGAGCCATGGCCACGCTGCGCTTCATTGCGCGGTGATAAATCATGTCTTGTTGACGGGCAGGCAGATTGCTCAGGCGTTGCGCTGTTTCTTTAGCGGTACGACGGGCAGCGAGTTGCTCTTCGGTGGGAAATTCCAGTTCGCCGTCGATATCGTCGACGGACTCATCCAGCGCCGGATTGCCTTTGCGAGGCTTGCGCTTGATGGGGTAGGAATGAGAGGAAACGCCGTCTATACGCATAAAGTCATGCTCGGAATCAATGATGGCAATTTAGCGGCACTTGACCGACTTAGCAAACTGCCGAGTGATAACTAGAACACATAAAGCGCAAAAGGTTTAAAGCGCGGGGTTAGAAAGTGACGGTTGGCAGCGAAGCGCACGATATTAAGTCGTCGGGGCGGGTATTTGTGGCGAGGGAGCTTGCTCCCGCTGGGCTGCGAAGCGGCCCCCTCGGTCAGTCAGGCACATGGGGAATTCAGGTTTGACGACTGCTGCGCAGCCGAGCGGGAGCAAGCTCCCTCGCCACAGGGAATATTCAGCGGGCTTTGGGGGTGGCCACTTTGTCGCGCAGGTAGACAGGCTGAGCATCGTCGGCCGGAACCGATTCGCCGCGTTCCCAAGCGAAGCGCGCCAGCGTCAGCAAGTCTTCGGCGTGGGGCAGCATGCCGGCGTCCGAGCCTGTCAGATCGACCGCAATGCGCTCTGCGTAACTCCAACCAGTACCGGCGCCAAACCATTCGCCACTGGTATCAGCCGGCAACGCCGCCACTTCCGGCGGCAGCACAGCCTCGACACCCACCAGACGCATCTCCCCCGCCGTCTCGCGGTAGCAGCCCCAATACACTTCATCCATGCGCGCATCGATGGCCGCTGCAACTTGACTGACGCCATGTTCGCGAAGGGCACGTTGGGCCAGCACCGCCAGGTTCGACACCGGCAGCACCGGACGATCAAGCGCAAACGCCAAACCCTGCACCACGCCGATGGCAATCCGCACACCGGTAAACGCACCCGGCCCGCGACCAAACGCGATGGCATCGACCGCTTGCAGCGTGGTGCCAGCATCTGCCAGCAATTGCTCGATCATCGGCAGCAGTTTCTGCGCGTGCAGGCGCGGGATCACCTCGTAATGGCTCGTGACCTTGCCGTCATGCAGCAAAGCAACGGAGCAAGCTTCAGTCGCGGTGTCCAGGGCCAGCAAGGTGCTCATCGATGTGTCCGTAAATCAGGAAGGGAAAGTGCGCCAGTATAAACAACTACGGCCCGCAAGCGGGCCGTGGATGATGCAGCAAATCAGGTTTTTCAGCTCAGCGCTTCGAGTACCTTGGCGGTGATTGCTTCAACCGAACCGACGCCAGGGATGTGGCTGTACTTCGGCTTGCCATTGGCAGTCGACAGCTTCTGGTAGAAATCCACCAGTGGCTTGGTCTGCGAGTGGTAGACCGACAGGCGATGACGCACGGTTTCTTCAGTGTCGTCCTTGCGCTGCACCAGCTCGTCACCGGTGATGTCGTCTTTACCGGCAATTTTCGGCGGGTTGTAGACGATGTGGTACACGCGGCCGCTGGCTTCGTGAACACGACGACCAGCGATGCGCTGAACGATTTCTTCGTCTTCAACGGCGATTTCGACCACGGCATCCAGTTCAACACCGGCAGTGACCAAGGCTTCAGCCTGCGGAATGGTGCGCGGGAAACCGTCGAACAGGAAACCGTTGGCGCAGTCAGCTTGAGCGATGCGGTCTTTGACCAGCGCGATGATCAGGTCATCCGACACCAGGCCGCCAGCATCCATGATGCCCTTGGCTTGAACGCCCAGCGGGGTGCCGGCCTTGACCGCAGCACGCAGCATGTCGCCGGTGGAAATTTGCGGAATGCCGAATTTCTCGGTGATGAACTTAGCCTGAGTACCTTTACCGGCCCCGGGAGCTCCCAGCAGAATGACGCGCATCGATGTGCTCCTCAATTTTTTATATAAAAAACAACAGACTTGCCTCGTGGGGCGAATCTTGAAAAATAGGGTCGTGGCCGCCCAAACGGCCAAAGGCTGATCAAGATACACAGCAGGCTGCGCCCACACAAGACGCCAAAAGTCGGAGAAACCGACGCCCGCCGCGACCTTGCGACGCGGTTGCCCTGGTCGCAACCCCATCATTAACTGTCGCCTGCCCGCACGTAATCGGTGCAGATCAAGCGGCGCCCGAGTCTCCCCTCGGGTGCCCCGCCCGTGCAGGAAACCTTAGCCGGTATTTCGCAAACCGGCGGCGATCCCCGCTACAGACACCAGCAGCGCCTGTTCCACCGGGCTGCCCTGCTCCACTTCCTGCTGCCGCGAGCGTGCCAACAGCTCGGCCTGCAATAGATGTAGCGGATCGAGATAAGTGTTGCGCAGACGAATGAATTCCAGGGTGTCCGGGCTATGTGCCAGCAGCTGCGACTGGCCAGTCAGGCCAAGTACCACGGAACATGCCTGCGACAATAGGTCGCGTAAATGCACACCTAAAGGTAACAAGTCCGACTCGACCAGACGATCGTCGTAGGACTGCGCGATATCCGCGTCAGCCTTGGCCAGGACCATTTCCAGCATGTCGATGCGCGTGCGGAAGAACGGCCACTGCTCGCGCATCTGCCCCAGCAGTTCACCTTCGCCGCGCTCCAGCGCTTTGCTCAGCGCCGATTCCCAGCCGAGCCACGCCGGCAGCATCAGCCGCGTCTGAGTCCAGCCGAAGATCCACGGGATCGCGCGCAAGCTCTCGATACCACCCGCGCGGCGCTTGGCCGGGCGGCTGCCGAGCGGCAAACGACCCAGCTCCTGCTCCGGCGTCGACTGGCGGAAATACTCGACGAACTGCGGATTCTCGCGCACCACGGCGCGGTAGGCGCTGACACCGTCTGCGGCCAGTTCGTCCATCAGATGGCGCCATTCCGGCGTCGGCGGCGGCGGTGGCAATAGCGTCGCTTCGAGCACTGCCGCGAGGTACAGATTGAGGTTCTGCTCGGCGATGTCCGGCAGGCCAAATTTGAAACGAATCATTTCCCCTTGCTCGGTAGTGCGGAAACGTCCGGCCACTGAGCCCGGTGGCTGCGACAGAATCGCCGCGTGCGCCGGACCACCGCCACGGCCCACGGTGCCACCGCGACCGTGGAACAACAGCAGTTCGACTTGTTGCTCACGGCAGATTTCCACCAGACGTTCCTGCGCCCGATATTGCGCCCACGCCGCAGCTGTGGTGCCGGCATCCTTGGCCGAGTCGGAATAGCCGATCATCACTTCCTGCGGGCCGTGCAGGCGCGCGCGATAACCCGGCAACAGCAACAGCCGCTCGATCACCGGGCCGGCGTTGTCGAGGTCAGCGAGGGTTTCAAACAGCGGCACCACGCGCATCGGCCGCAGCACGCCGGATTCTTTGAGCAGCAGTTGCACGGCCAGAACATCGGACGCCGCACCCGCCATCGAGATGACGTAGGAACCCAGCGAAGCAGCCGGCGCCGCCGCGACTTCCTTACAGGTCGCGAGTACTTCGGCGGTGTCTGCAGAAGGTTTGAAATGCGCCGGCAGCAATGGCCGGCGATTGGCCAATTCACGGGTCAGAAAGTTGATGCGGGCTTCTTCGTCCCAGTCTTCATACTTACCCAGACCAAGGTAATCGGTGATTTCAGTCATGGCCGCGCAGTGCCGCGACGAATCCTGACGCACATCGAGGCGCACCAGGAATAGGCCGAACGTCACCGCCCGACGCAGGCAATCGAGCAACGGCCCGTCGGCGATCACGCCCATGCCGCATTCGTGCAGCGAGTTGAAACACAGCTCCAGCGGATCGAGCAGATCGCGGTTGTCGTGCAGGACATCGGCCGGTGCCGTGGTCGTTGCGGTCAAGGACGCATGCGCCCAGTTGCGCGTAGCACGCAGGCGTTCGCGCAATTGCTTGAGCACTGCGCGATAGGGTTCAGCGCTGTCGCCAGCCTTGGCCTTGAGCGCATCGCTGGCCTGTTGCATCGACAATTCGGCGGCGAGGTGATCGACGTCGCGCAGGTACAGATCGGCAGCCATCCAGCGCGCCAGCAGCAACACTTCGCGGGTCACCACAGCGGTGACATTCGGGTTGCCGTCGCGGTCGCCGCCCATCCACGATGCGAAGCGAATCGGCGCAGCTTCCAGCGGCAAACGCATGCCAGTCGCGGCATGCAGTGCCTGATCGGCCTTGCGCATGTGGTGCGGAATCGCCTGCCACAGCGAATGCTCGATTACCGCAAAACCCCACTTGGCTTCATCGACCGGTGTCGGGCGAGTACGGCGAATTTCTTCGGTGTGCCAGGCTTCCGCGATCAGCCGTTGCAGCGTGGTGTGGATCTGAACGCGCTCGGCACTGGTCAGGTCGCGATGATCCTGTGCGGCGAGTTGCGCGGCGATGGCGTCGTACTTCTGGATCAGCGTGCGCCGCGCAACTTCGGTCGGGTGCGCGGTCAGCACGAGTTCGATTTCCAGCCGCGACAGCTGACGAGCCAGCGAATCGGCGCTGTGCCCTTCGCTGCGTAAACGCGCGAGCAACTCCGGCAGCACGCGCGATTCGAACGGCGCGGCTTGAGTTTCTTCGCGACGATGAATGAGTTGGTATTGCTCGGCGATGTTCGCCAGGTTGAGAAACTGGTTGAACGCCCGCGCCACCGGCAGCAGTTCGTCTTCGCTCAATTGATTGAGGCTGGCGCTGAGTTCGGCGTCCATTGAACCGCGTCGGTCAGCCTTGGCGCCCTTGCGGATCTGCTCGATCTTGGCGAGAAATTCCTCGCCATATTGGTCACGGATGGTGTTGCCCAACAGCTCACCGAGCAGGTGAACGTCCTCGCGCAAGCGTGCATCAATATCGGTCATCAGCAGAGCTCCAGCAGTTATCCCGGTTGCATGGAAAGTAGCGTCTCGAACAGGAAGAGTGCCGCTCTGGAGCGCTTCTTACAAGCAGGCGACGAAGGGACTTCTAACCTGGCGGCTTGAAGCTAGTCTTAAGAGAGAGCCCCACAACGGCTTGTCGCCGGCTCGCGCCGGACACTCACCAGGACTTGCCACGAGCAGGTACGCCATGAGGTTTTTATGAAAATTCGTGAACTCGCCCAGCATTGGGAAGAAAACGCCAAGGGTCGCCTGACCGACACTGGCTATACGATCCAACTGGATGTGGAAGCCGCGGCACGGCTGGCGGCGATTGCCGAAATGTATCCCAAACGTCACCCGGAAGAACTGCTCGGCGAACTGATTGGCGCCGCCCTCGAAGAGTTCGAAGCGAGCCTGCCGTACATCAAAGGTTCGACCGTGGTTGCGACCGATGAGGAAGGCGATCCGCTGTACGAAGACGTCGGCCCTACCCCGCGTTTTCTGGCCCTGTCGCGGCGTCATCTGCATGAGTTGGCCAGCGGCAGCGACAAGCAAAAACACTGATTCCCCCCGCCATTTCCCCACGCTGAAAACCTTCTGCCCGAGCCGCAAATGGCTCGGGCATACACCTGCAAACCGCCAAAGTTCCCGATTTAGAGCCTTGTCCACTCGATCAGGATTTTTTTTGGCGATTAGCCATCTTTTCTGAACTTTTGAAAAACGCCACCGGTCGGAAGCATTAACCACGCCTGGGACGAGCGTTTCAAAACGCACTAGCTACATGACGGTTGCGGCTCCGCTACCAGGATGGAATTCGCAGTTCTTAAGGAGTTAACCAATGGAGTTGAAGACCATGAAGACCCAAACCTCGTTCTCACACCTGCGCGGTCTGAAACTGGCCGCTCTCGCCATCGGCACCAGCTTCGTGCTGGCCGGTTGTGCCGGCAATCCACCGTCCGAGCAGTACGCCGTGACTCAATCTGCAGTCAACAGCGCGGTCAGCGCCGGTGGTACCGAGTTCGCTGCTGTCGAGATGAAGCAGGCGCAGGACAAACTCAAACAAGCCGAAATCGCCATGCACGACAAGAAGTACGAAGAAGCTCGTACGTTGGCCGAGCAGGCTGAGTGGGACGCTCGTGTAGCAGAACGCAAAGCTCAGGCGGCCAAGGCTGAACTGGCTGTGAAGGATTCCCAGAAAGGTGTTCAGGAACTGCGTCAGGAAAGTCAGCGCACTGTGAAGTAAGCGCGCATCCCGATCGCAACGCTGAAACTCTTATCGATAGAAAGGACGAACGATTATGCGTAAACAACTGATGATTCCTGCTCTGCTGGCTGCAAGCGTTGCACTGGCTGCCTGCTCCACGCCGCCAAATCCGAACCTGGAAAACGCTCGCACCAACTACTCCGGCCTGCAAGCCAACCCGCAGGCGAGCAAAGTCGCGGCACTGGAAACCAAAGACGCCAGCGACTACCTAGACAAGGCCGACAAGGCTTATATGGACAAGCAGGACGCGGCCAAGGTTGACCAACTGGCTTACCTGACCAACCAGCGTGTTGAAGTGGCCAAGCAGACCATCGCTCTGCGTACCGCTGAGAACAACCTGAAGAACGCCGCCGCCGCACGTGCTCAGGCGCGTCTGGACGCTCGTGATCAGCAGATCAAACAGCTGCAGGACAGCCTGAACGCCAAGCAGACCGATCGCGGTACGCTGGTGACTTTCGGTGACGTGCTGTTCGCTACCAACAAGGCTGATCTGAAATCCAGCGGTCTGGTGAACATCAACAAACTGGCGCAGTTCCTTCAGGAAAACCCTGATCGCAAAGTGATCGTCGAGGGTTACACCGACAGCACCGGTGCCGCTAGTTACAACCAGAGCCTGTCCGAGCGTCGCGCCAACTCCGTGCGTACTGCACTGGTGAAAATGGGCGTTGATCCAGCGCGTATCGTCGCTCAGGGTTATGGCAAGGAATACCCGGTTGCCGAGAACGGCAGCGTTTCCGGGCGTGCGATGAACCGTCGTGTGGAAGTGACCATTTCCAACGACAACCAGCCAGTGATGCCGCGTTCGGCTATCAGCTCGAACTAAGCTTCACGCTGTAACGCAAAAGCCCCGCCTGAGTGATCAGGCGGGGCTTTTTGCATTTGCTTCAGGGTGCTCGGCTTACGGGGTGTGGCGTGCTTGAGACCGTAGCCCCTCACCCCAGCCCTCTCCCGAGGGAGAGGGAGCCGATCGGGGGATGCTTCAGGCATACGTCGATCTTAGAGTGCTTCGCCGAATCCATAATCGCCATAATCTTTCAGGTCGATGGATAGCGTCAGACACTTCGGTCAGTCCCCTCTCCCTGTGGGCGGTCCGACGTTTCGGGAGGGCTAGGGTGAGGGCTGAGCCTGCAGAATCACAACTCCCGCGAACTACTGCTCAAGTTTTTGCGGGGTCTCTTCCCCCATGCAGCGCACCGCTTTTTTCTGCGCGTTGACCAGCACTCCGGTCAAACCTTTCTGCTCGGTATCAAACAATACCAACACCCCGTCAATGCACTGCGCGACTTGCGGTGCCGGGGCCAGGGAGATTTTGTAGTCTTCGCCCGGAACGGTCTTGAGCATGGTGAAATCGCTCAGCAGCAGCGCATCTTCAGGCTTGGCGAAGTGCAGGTAGCCGTAGAACCACAGCGCACCGACGGTGCCGAGGATGGTGCCGATACCGGTGATGATCAGGGGGATGGCGTTACGTTCTTCACTCATTGCGGACTCTCATCTTCAGAATTCGGGGGGTGCGGGTAATTGGGGATCTCACCGAGGCGGCGCAGGCCGTTGAAATGCTCGGGGTCGTCGAGGTAACGCAGCATCACCTGACGCCAGACCGGATCGCCGAAGGTCTGCACATGGCCGCCACGGGTCAGTTGCAGCACGCGTGGTGGCGGCGCAGCTTGATACAGACGGATCGCGTTGGAAAGGGGCACGAGCGGATCGTCGAGACTATGGAAGATCAGTTTCGGCACGCCGTTGAGCTGCGCGATCGAGTTGATCGGGCTGTCGGCATCCGGCACCAGCCATGACAGCGGCACCTGCAATGGCCAGGTCAACCATGAAGTGCTCAACGCATATTGGCCGACGCTGCGGTAACTTGCTGGCACACCGTCGAGCACCAAGGCCTTGAGCTGCTTTTGCCGCTCAGGATGTTGCACCAGCCAATGTACCGCCATCGCGCCGCCGAGGCTTTGCCCGAGCAAAACCAGCGGTTTGCCTTTGACCTCGGGCGCGTTATCCAGCCAGGCAAATGCAGCGTCGATATCCTGATAGATCGCCGGCAGACTCGGTTCGCCCTCGGACAGACCATAACCGCGATAGTCCACCAGCAACACCTGATAACCCTGTTCTGGCAACCACCAGCTCCCGCCCAGATGCATCGGCAAATTGCCGCCATTGCCATGCAGATGCAGCACGGTGCCTTTGACTTCAACGCCGGGTTTGACCGGCAACCACCAGGCATTCAGCTTGAGGCCGTCGGCGGTGGTGAGGGTTACGGCGCGGTATTCGAGCTTGGCCTTTTCCGGGGTGAACAACTGGCCCGGCTCGGGGTAGAACAGCAGCGAGCTGCAACCGCCAAGCGTCAGGAGCAGGCAAAGCGTGCCGAGGATTCTCATCCGGTGAAACCTCGCAGTGATTGCTCAGAGGATGTTGGAGTAGTCCGCTTCGATCCGGTCCAGGCTCAGGTGATTGAGGAAGTTGGAGAAGCACATCCACGCCGACAGCGCGTTCAGATCGCGGAACTGATCCGGCAGATACTTCGGCGCCACCACCAGTCCTTCATCCACCAATTGCCGCAAGGTGCGCATGTCTTCCAGCGTGGTCTTGCCGCAAAACAACAGCGGGATCTGCTCAAGCTTGCCCTTACGCACGGCCAACTGAATGTAGTTGTAAACCATGATAAAGCCCTTGAGATAGGACAAGTCTTTGGTAAATGGCAGGCCGTTCGGCACCGATCCACGGAATACCCGGCTGGCATTGCCGTAGCTCTCGGCCATTTCAAAGCCTTGCTCGCGGAAGAACTCGAACACCTGCAAGAAGTCCGCGCCCTCCTCGACCATATGAATCGCGCGGGTACGGTTGGTCAGTTTGCGCAGACGGCTCGGGTAGGAGGCGAAGGTGATGATTTCCATCAGGATCGCCAGACCTTCCTGGGTCACTGTCGACGACGGCGGGCCTTTGGACAGGAAGGTGCAGATCGGCTGGTTGAGGCCGTTGAGCGTGGTGCCAACGTGCACCAGTCCTTCGTGGACTTCCAGCGCACGCACGTCGCGGTCGTTGAACATCGCGTCGGTGCGGATCTTGATGTAGTCGGCACCCGCGGCCGCATCGGCAACAATGCCGTCGGACTCGAATACGCGGATGGTTTCCTCGGCCTCGCCGAAGACCTTGTTCAGGCGGGTCTGCAGCAGGTGTACGGCATCCTTGGCGGTGAGGATTTTCGGTTCGTCCTTGAGGTCGCCACGGCCGTCGATGTTATTCAGGTAGTCGGACATCATCAGGCCGAGGTCGGCCAGGGTCGGGTCGCCGGCGTGGAACGCATCGGACGCCGCGCCATACAGTTCCTGGGAGATCAGGCCGAAATCCTCGGTGCCGCGCGCTTCGAGCATGCGCACCACCATCCGGTATTCCTTGCACATCCGGCGCATGATCTGGCCAACCGGGTTGAACTGGCCGAGCTGGCGGGTGATGTCGCGCTCGATGTTCTGGAATTCCAGTTTGACCTTGCTCGAATCGAACGCCAGCGGCCGATTGAGGTAGTAGTCGCGATCCACCGCCGGCATTTCCTTGCCCTTGGCCTTAAGAAAGCCCTTGCGGATGCTCTCGTCCCACTTGACCGCGTCAAGGACACGGATCGGCGTCTGCGCCAGCACTATGCGATCGGACAAAATGCGTATCGTCTGCTGGTAATCGTCCACCCGAAACTCCTGTAGAAAACCTGATGTACATAGCCTGATTGGCTTTCATGCAAAACGCCCTATGCACACGCTTTCCCCGCCGGGGATCACGCCGACGCGAGCACCAGATGCATGTAGCGCGTCAGAATGCCGAGCATTTCCGCTTCAGCCAATGGCTCGGCGTCGTTGAGCAGGCCCTGATATTCCATCCGACCGATAATCGCCGTCAACACCTTGGCATCCTGCTGTGGTTCGCGCGAGCCCAGTACCTGGAACAGCTGGCAAGTGCCCTGCAACAGAATCTGCTGATGCGAACGCACCAACACCGCCAGACGCGGGTTGAGCAGCGCTTCCTGACGGAACGCCTGCTCGGCCATCAAATGTTCGCGTCGATTCACCAGTTGCCGATGCACATAGTCCGCCATCAGCCGCGCGATGTCGTCCGCCAGTTGCGAGCGCGACTCCGGGCTGCCATCGGCGCTGACCACCATGTCACGCAGCAGGCCTTCGTTGTTGTTCCACAACTTGGCCATGTACTCGGCACTGCGTTCCACGTATTGGGCGAAGGTATCGGTGAGCAGGTCATCGATGTCCTTGAAGTAATAAGTGGTCGCCGACAGCGGCACCGCAGCCTCGGCCGCCACTGCCCGATGACGCACGGCACGCACGCCATCACGCACGACAATGCGCATCGCTGCGTCGAGAATATCCTGTCGACGCTGCTCGCTGCCCTGCCGGCTGGCCTTGCGGCCTTGGTACTGAACACTTTCGGCAACCGCCGTAGCGATCCCCGCTGCACCTTCTTGAGCCATTGCACCAATCACGACAGGCATTCCTCTGTTATTTCAAAAGTAACCATTTGATACGTTTGTACCAGACAGGCAATAAAAAGCCGCCTGTTTTAGGCGGCTTTTTTACTGAAACGTTTACGCTTGCGGTCGCATGTGCGGGAACAGGATCACATCGCGGATCGACGGTGAGTTGGTCAGCAACATCACCAGACGGTCGATGCCGATACCTTCACCCGCCGTTGGCGGCATGCCGTACTCCAGCGCACGCACGAAGTCGGCGTCGTAGTGCATGGCTTCGTCGTCGCCGGCGTCCTTGTCGGCCACCTGCGCCATGAAGCGCTCGGCCTGGTCTTCCGCGTCGTTCAACTCGGAGTAGGCGTTGGCGATTTCACGGCCACCGATGAACAGCTCGAAGCGATCGGTGACATTCGGGTTGTCATCGTTGCGACGGGCCAGTGGCGACACTTCGAACGGGTACTGGGTAATGAAGTGCGGCTGCTCGAGTTTGTGCTCGACCAGTTCTTCGAAAATCATCACTTGCAGCTTGCCCAGACCTTCGAAGCCCAGCACCTTGGCGCCGGCCTTCTTGGCGATGGCGCGAGCCTTGTCGATGTCGTTCAGATCATCGGC
Source organism: Pseudomonas sp. TWP3-2 (assembly GCF_049897765.1). Lineage (NCBI taxonomy): Bacteria > Pseudomonadati > Pseudomonadota > Gammaproteobacteria > Pseudomonadales > Pseudomonadaceae > Pseudomonas > Pseudomonas sp. TWP3-2. The sequence goes on from NZ_JAFCWW010000037.1 coordinate 15,382, forward strand.
AGTCAGCTCAGGGTTGTACTTGAGGATCGAGTCGAACACCGACAGACGCACGAACGGCTCGCCGAAGTGGAAGACTTTGTCGCCGTACGGCACGTCAGTGCTGCCCAGAACCAGCTGCGCCAGTTCGCGGAACAACTCCTCGGTCAGGTCCATGTTGTCTTCGTAGTCGGCGTACGCCTGATAGAACTCCAACATGGTGAATTCAGGGTTGTGACGCGTCGAAACGCCTTCGTTACGGAAGTTGCGGTTGATCTCGAAGACTTTCTCGAAACCGCCAACCACCAGACGCTTGAGGTACAGCTCAGGCGCGATACGCAGGAACATTTCCATGTCCAGCGCGTTGTGGTGGGTTTCGAACGGCTTGGCTGCCGCGCCACCAGGAATGGTCTGCAGCATCGGCGTTTCGACTTCGAGGAAGTCACGCTGCATCAGGAAGCTGCGGATGTGCGCAATCACTTGCGAACGTACGCGGAAGGTCTGACGCACGTCTTCGTTGACGATCAGGTCAACGTAGCGCTGGCGATAACGCTGTTCGGTGTCGGTCAGGCCGTGGTGCTTGTCCGGCAGTGGGCGCAGGGATTTGGTCAGCAGGCGCACGCTGGTCATTTCTACGTACAGGTCGCCTTTGCCGGAACGGGCCAGGGTGCCTTCGGCAGCAATGATGTCGCCCATGTCCCAGGTCTTCACCGCGGCCAGGGTGTCTTCGGACAGGGTTTTACGGTTGACGTAAACCTGAATCCGGCCGGTCATGTCCTGAATCACCATGAACGAGCCACGGTTGAGCATGATGCGACCCGCAACCTTGACCGGAATCGCAGCTTCTGCCAGCTCTTCCTTGGTCTTGTCCGCGTACTGTTTCTGCAGTGCATCGCAGTAGTTTTCGCGGCGGAAGTCGTTCGGGAAGGCGTTACCCTTGGCGCGCTCGGCAGCAAGCTTTTCCTTGCGCAGGGCGATCAGGGAGTTTTCTTCCTGTTGCAGGGCTTGCGGATCGAGTTGTTGGTCGCTCATGTCTTTAAATATTCCATCAGGTTCATTGCCCTCAGCCTGCGGCTGAGGATCACCGGCTAGCCGGCTCCCACAATTTTTTACAGCCCGGATTTCAGGCTGGCTTCCAGGTATTCGTCGATATCACCGTCGAGCACCTTGTCGCAGTCACTGCGTTCGATGTTGGTGCGCAGGTCCTTGATTCGCGACGCGTCGAGCACGTATGAGCGAATCTGGTGACCCCAGCCGATGTCCGACTTGGTGTCTTCCAGGGCCTGGGAAGCGGCGTTGCGCTTCTGCATTTCCTGCTCGTACAACTTGGCCCGCAGCATTTTCATGGCGGTGTCCTTGTTGGCGTGCTGGGAACGTTCGTTCTGGCAGCTGACCACGGTGTTGGTCGGTACGTGCGTGATACGTACGGCCGAGTCGGTGGTGTTTACGTGCTGACCACCGGCACCCGAGGAACGATAGGTGTCGATGCGCAGGTCTGCCGGGTTGATCTCGATTTCCACCTTGTCATCGATCTCTGGCGAGACGAAAACAGCGGAGAACGAGGTATGGCGACGGTTGCCGGAGTCGAACGGGCTCTTGCGCACCAGACGGTGCACGCCGATCTCGGTACGCAGCCAGCCAAAGGCGTATTCGCCCTTGATGTGCACGGTGGCGCCCTTGATCCCGGCGACTTCACCGGCCGACAGCTCCATGATGGTCGCGTCGAAACCGCGTTTGTCGGCCCAGCGCAGGTACATGCGCAGCAGGATGTTGGCCCAGTCTTGAGCCTCGGTGCCGCCGGAACCGGCCTGGATATCCAGGTAGGCGTTGTTCGGGTCCATCTCGTGGCTGAACATGCGGCGGAATTCGAGCTTGGCGAGGTTTTCCTCGAGACGGGCCAGCTCGGCGACAACATCGCCTACTGCGCCTTCGTCATTCTCTTCAACGGCCATGTCCAGCAGGTCGCGGCAATCGGCCAGACCGGTGTTCAATTCGTCGAGGGTGTCGACGATCTGCGCCAGCGCAGAGCGCTCGCGGCCCAGCTCCTGGGCGTATTCAGGTTTGTTCCAGACACTCGGATCTTCAAGCTCGCGATTGACTTCGGTCAGACGCTCATGCTTTTGATCGTAGTCAAAGATACCCCCGAATAGTTTCGGAGCGCTCGGACAGGTCCTTGATGGTGTTCAGGATCGGGTTGATTTCCATGGCAGGCAGCACTCGTTGGCGAACTTTTGAAAGCCGGCGAGTATAACGTAATCGGGCTGGGACGGCAGCCCGTCTGGCGGGTGTTGGGGGAATGTCTTGCGGGTTGGTGTCTGGCTTGAGATTGCCTGCCCTCACCCTAGCCCTCTCCCAGAGGTAGAGGGGACCGACGGAGATGTCTTTCGTCATGCATCGACCTGAAAGACTGGGTCGATTATGGATTCAGCAAAGCTGTTTCAGGTCGATGTATCTTGCAAATATCCCCCGATCGGCCCCCTCTCCCTCCGGGAGAGGGCTGGGGTGAGGGGGAAGGCCGTTACTCAATCCCAACTTGGTTGCGTCCATTATTCTTCGCCAGATACAACCCGCGATCCGCCGCCGAAATCAGCAACCGGCAATCACTGCCCGCCTCCGGCACCATGGTCGCCAGGCCGATGCTGATGGTCAGGATCGCGCCATCATCCGGCGAATGATGCGGAATTTTCAGCGCGGCCACGGTCTGGCGCAGCTTCTCGGCCACCAGGCGTGCACCGCCCGGTGAAGTATTCGGCAGCACCAGCGCAAACTCCTCGCCACCGTAGCGCGCAGGCAAGTCCGAAGGCCGGGCGCTGGCGTCGCGGATGGCGGTGGCGACCTTGCGCAGAGCTTCGTCGCCCTCGACGTGGCCGAAGGTATCGTTGTACGACTTGAAGTAATCGACGTCGATCATCAACAGCGACAACTGAGTCTGATCACGCAACGAACGGCGCCACTCCAGCTCCAGGTATTCGTCGAAGTGGCGGCGATTGGACAGTCCGGTCAAGCCGTCCGAGTTCATCAGGCGTTGCAGCACCAGATTGGTATCGAGCAACTGCTGCTGGCTGACGCGCAGCGCGCGATACGCCGCGTCGCGTTGCAGCAACGTCATGTAGGAGCGCGAGTGATAGCGTATGCGCGCCACCAGCTCGATATTGTCCGGCAGCTTCACCAGATAGTCGTTGGCGCCTGCGGAAAACGCCGCGCTCTTGATCAGCGGGTCTTCCTTGGTCGACAGGACGATGATCGGGATGTCCTTGGTCGCCGGATGATTGCGATACTCGCGCACCAGGCTCAGGCCATCGAGGCCGGGCATCACCAGATCCTGCAGGATCACCGTCGGCTTGATCCGCACCGCATTGGCGATGGCCTGATGCGGGTCGGAGCAGAAGTGAAAGTCGATGTTCTCTTGATTGGCCAGCCCACGGCGCACCGCTTCGCCGATCATCGCCTGATCGTCCACCAACAACACCATGGCGGCGTTTTCGTCGGTCTTGATGCCATCGATCTGTAAGTCATTCATGGGCGGTCACCTGAGTGCTGCGGGGGCCAGGGTTGTGGAGGGATTGGTTCATTTGGGGAAAATCTCCAGCAAACGTGGCGCTATCTTTTCCAGTGGACGGATTTCTACGGCCGCATCGATCGCCGCAGCGGCCTTGGGCATGCCGTACACCGCACTGCTGTGCTGATCCTGCGCGATGGTCATATACCCCTGTTGGCGCATGAGCTTAAGCCCTTGCGCGCCATCGCGTCCCATCCCGGTCAATAAAACCCCGACTGCATCACCGTTCCAATAGCTGGCGACGCTTTCGAAAAACACGTCGATGGAGGGTCGGTAGATCTCGTTGACCGGTTCGGCGGTGTAGGCCAACGTGCCGTTTTTCAACAAACGGATATGGTGATTGGTACCGGCCAGCAGCACTGCGCCACTCTGCGGCGGCTCGCCCTCGCGGGCCAGACGCACGTCAAGGCCGCTGGCACTGGCCAGCCATTCAGCCATGCCGGCGGCAAACACCTGATCGACATGCTGCACCAGCACGATTGCCGGGGTGAAATTGCGCGGCAGGCCTTTGAGCAGTACTTCCAGCGCCGCCGGCCCGCCCGCCGAAGAACCAATCGCCACCAGCCGCTGACATGAACCGGAACTACGCGGTGCAGCGGGCGCCTGTCGGGAGCGCGCAGGCTTCTCGCCGATCAGCCAGCCGATATTCAGAATCTTGCGCAACAGTGGCGCCGCGGCTTGCTGAGCATCGCCGGCACCGATGGCCGGGGTATCGACCACATCCAGTGCGCCGTGGCCCATGGCTTCGAACACGCGGTGCACGTTCTGCTGGCGGTCAACGGTGACGATGACGATCGCGCACGGGCTCTCGGCCATGATTCGCCGCGTCGCCTCAACGCCGTCCATCACCGGCATGATCAAGTCCATCAGGATCAGATCCGGGGTATTTTCCGCACACAGGCGCACGGCCTCGGCGCCGTTGTAGGCGACCCAGACCACCTGATGCGCCGACTCGAAAGCCAGCGCGCGGCGCAGCGCCTCCACGGCCATCGGCATGTCGTTGACGATTGCGATCTTCATGCCCGCGCTCCTCCGATAAGCTCAACCACCGCGTCGAGCAGGGCGTCGTCATGAAAACTGGCTTTGGCTAGATAATAGTCGGCCCCGGCGTCCAGTCCACGCCGGCGGTCTTCCTCGCGATCTTTGTAGGAAACCACCATCACTGGCAGCGATTGCAAACGGTTGTCGCGGCGCAGCAGCGAGACCAGTTCGATGCCGTCCATGCGCGGCATGTCGATGTCGGTAATCAGCAGATCGAAATCCTCCGAACGCAGCGCGTTCCAGCCATCCATGCCGTCGACCGCCACGGCCACGTCGTAACCGCGATTGAGCAGCAGTTTGCGTTGCAGTTCGCGCACGGTCAGCGAGTCGTCGACCACCAGAATCCGTTTGCGTGCTGCTTCTGCTGGGTGATTACCGGTTCTGGCAATACGCTCCAGACGACCGGTGTTGAGCAACTTGTCCACCGAGCGCAGCATGTCTTCAACATCAACGATCAGCACCACCGAGCCGTCGTCGAGCAAGGCTCCGGCGGAAATGTCCTGAACCTTGCCCAGCCGCTCATCCAGCGGCAGCACCACCAACGTGCGCTCGCCGACAAAGCGCTCGACCGCCACGCCATAAATCGCGTCACGCTCGCGAATCACCACCACTTTCAGGGTGTCACCGCTGTTCTGACTGGCCGGACGTTGCAACAACTGACTGGCCGCGACCAGCCCGACGTGCCGCCCTTCGTGCCAAAAATGCTGGCGACCTTCAAGCTGAACAATGTCGTCCGGCGCCAGATCGCACATGCGTTCGATGTGCGCCAGCGGAAACGCGTAAGCCTCATCGCCGACCTCGACCACCAGACTGCGCACCACCGACAGGGTCAGCGGCACTTCCAGATGAAAACGACTGCCCTCGCCCGCCGTCTGCTCCAGCACCACGGCGCCGCGCAACTGCCGCACCATGTGCTGCACCGCGTCGAGACCGACGCCGCGGCCGGACACTTCGGTGACCTTGTCGCGCAGGCTGAATCCCGGCAGAAACAGGAAGGTCAGCAGTTCTTCTTCGCTCAACTGCGCGGCGGTTTCGGCTGGGGATAACTGCCGTTCGACGATGCTGCGGCGGACCTTTTCCAGATCGACGCCGTTGCCGTCATCGCTGAGTTCCAGCACCAGCAATCCAGCCTGATGCGAGGCGCGCAGGCGGATCAGGCCTTCTTCGGATTTGCCTTTGAGCAGCCGCTGTTCCGGCGATTCGATGCCGTGATCGACCGCGTTGCGCAGCAAGTGTGTGAGCGGCGCTTCGAGTTTTTCCAATACATCGCGATCGACCTGAGTCTTCTCGCCTTCAATCTCCAGCCGCACTTGCTTGCCGAGGCTGCGCCCGAGGTCACGCACCATCCGTGCCTGCCCCGACAGAACATCGGCGAACGGTCGCATGCGGCAAGCCAACGCGGTGTCGTACAAGACTTGCGCACGCTGGCTGGCTTGCCAGGCGAACTCGTCGAGTTCGGCGTTTTTCTCGGCGAGCAAGTGCTGAGATTCGGAAAGCAGGCGTCGCGCATCTTCCAGCGCTTCCTGAGCCTCAAGACTCAGGGCGTGTTCTTTCAGATGTACGTTGAGGCTTTCAAGGGCACGCAGACCGTTGTTCTGCATGCGTTTGAGGCGTTGCATGGTTGCCAGATGCGGCTTGAGGCGCTGGGTTTCCACCAGCGATTTGCTCGACAGATCGAGCAGGCTGTTGAGGCGCTCGGCGGTGACGCGCAGCACGCGCTCGCCACCTTCGGTGGTGCGGCGGTTCTGCCGTAGCGTCGGTTCAGAGACTTCCACAGGTAGATCAACCAGCGGCGCAGCTTCGGGCACAGCAGGCGCTTCAAGCTGCAATTCAGCCATCGGTGGCGCGGCGACGGGAACCGATGGATCCAGCAAACGCCCCATCAACGCTACGTAAGCTTCGATGTCGGCTGGCTGCGGGCCATTGGCCGGCGTGGCGATGCGCATCAGCAGATCGGTGCCTTGCAACAATGCGTCGATATGCTCCGGACGCAGAAACAGCCGCCCTTCCTGCGCGCTGACCAGACAATCTTCCATCACATGCGCGACGCTGACGCCGCTGTCGATACCGACGATCCGCGCCGCGCCCTTGAGCGAGTGCGCTGCACGCATACACGACTCGAGCTGATCGGCCTGGGTCGGATTGCGCTCCAGTGCCAGCAATCCTGCGCTGAGCACCTGGGTCTGAGCTTCGGCTTCAAGGCTGAACAGTTCGAGCAACGAGGCGTCGCGCATTTGCTCGGGGGTCATGTGAGGCTCCGGGACACGGCGGACAACAACTGTTCTTCATCGAGCCAGCGCAGGCTGCGCCCCTTGAACGGCAACACGCCGCGCGTGTATTTGGCGCTGGCCTGCGTGCCCGAGTGTGACGCGGCGTCGAGAATGCGTTCGTCAATCGCGTGAATGCCGTCGACTTCATCCACCGGCACCACCACCGGCCCTCCTTGCGCTGCGATGATCAGCATGCGCGGCATGATCCGCGCGCCAGTGGCCGGGGCGACGTTGCTGTCGAGGTCGAGCAGTTCGACCAGCGACAGGCACGCCACCAACGCACCGCGCACATTGGCCACGCCGAGCAAGGCCCGCGAGCGCTGATGCGGCAGCGAGTGAATCGCTTGCAACGGCGCGACTTCCACCAGACTGCGCGTCGCCAGCCCCAACCATTCTTCGCCGAGCCGGAACATCAGCAGCGAACGGGTTTTCAGGTCGACTTCAACCGCCGTCGCCACCGGATCGCGCTCGTCCTGTTGCAACGCATAACGGTCGAGCAGGCGTGTGGCGGCAGCGGAATACACCGCGCAGTTACGGCAATGAATATGTTCTTCGAGTAACGGGCAGGATTTGTCGCCGTGGATACCGATGCGGTTCCAGCAGTCGTCGATCGCGCGGGCGTCTTCGTGGGTGACGTTCAAGGTGTCGGCGATCATCATTTACGCTCACTGTCAGCGGTGCGGCCGCTGCGGGCGGCACGCTCCTGCAATCGTCTGGCGCCCGCCGTGTCGCCCTGGGCTTGCAGCAACGCCGCCAGATGCATCAACGCTTCGGGGTGTTGCGGTTCGAGGTACAACGCTTTGCGATAAAAGCCCTGCGCTTCGAGGGCTCTGCCGGCCACATCGCTGAGCAGACCGAGCCAATAGAACACCTGCGCGACCGGTTCGTGGCTGCGCAGATACTGTTCACACGCGGCGCGGGCCTCGGCGCTTTTACCTTCATTGGCCAGTGCGGCGATGTTCGCCAGCAGCGTTGCAGCATCCGGGTTTTGCGCTTTGCCGGTAGTCGGCAATGGCGCCACAGAGGCGAACGGGCGACTGCGCACTGGCGGCGGTGGCGCACTGCGAATCGGCTGACGCATTGGCAACGGTGCGGGCACCAGTGTCGGCAACGGTTCGGGTTGCGGTTCGATGTGCCGACTGAAGGCGAACGACTGCGGGATGCCGATCGAACGCATGCCCAGACGTCCAAGCAAACTGCCCTCGGCCGGTCCGATAAACAGTACGCCGTCATCGTGGGTGAAGCGCTTGAGCACTTCGAACACTTGCTTCTGCGTCGGCTGATCGAAGTAGATCAACAGATTGCGGCAGAACACGAAATCAAACGGCGGTTCATTCGCCAGCAGGGTCGGATCGAGCACGTTGCCAGACTGCAAACGCACCTGTTCACGCACGTATTCATTCAGGCGATAGCCATCATTTTCCGGCATGAAATGCCGATCGCGGTAGGCCAGATCATCGCCGCGAAACGAGTTCTTGCCGTACTGCGCACGCTTGGCCTTGTCCACCGAGAGGGGGCTGACGTCCATGCCATCGACCTTGAACTGATGCGGCTTGAGGCCGGCATCAAGCAACGCCATGGCAATCGAATAGGGTTCTTCGCCGGTGGAGCACGGCAGGCTGAGGATGCGCAGCGCGCGCATATTGTTCAGCTCGTCCAGACGTTTACGTGCGAGTTTGCCGAGGGTCGCAAAGGATTCCGGATACCGGAAAAACCAGGTTTCGGGGACGATCACCGCTTCGATCAGTGCCTGCTGTTCATCGCGCGAACCTTGCAGGTTTATCCAATACTCATCGGCTGTCGCTGATTGCGAAAGAGTAATGCGCTGGCGCACGGCGCGCTCGATGATCGCCGGCCCGACCGAGGCAACATCGAGGCCGATGCGTTCTTTCAGGAAATCGAAAAAGCGCTGATCGCTGCTCATGACTGCTCCTCAAGCTGCGCAGGATCGCGCGGCGGACTGGGGAACAACAGCGTGCGCACCGCCTCATCGAGCAGGTCATTGACCCGCACCCATTGCACCAATCCGTGGGCGTCTTCGCGCACCGGACCGAGGTACGGCGCCTGACGATTGTCGAGGCCGTACGGGCGGAAATCTTCCGGGCTGCAACGCAGCGTGTCGGTGGCCTGTTCGAGGATCAATCCGAGCCATTGCGCCGGTTGCGAATCGTCGCCGCGATAATTCACCAGCACCAGTCGCGTGCTGGTACGCGCCTCGGCGGGTTGGCCGAAAGTCAGCGCGCTGAGATCGATAACCGGCACCACCGTGCCACGGTAAGCGAACACCCCGGCAACCCAGGCTGGCGCCCGCGCAATCGGCTTCAACGGCAGGCGCGGCAGCACTTCCGCGACTTCGGTGGCGCGCAAGGCGTAGCGCTCGCTGCCGATGCGAAACAGCAGGAACAACGCCTGCCGCGCCACCGGAGCGGCGCTGCGTTTGGCGATGATGTCGCTCATCAGACTTTAAATCGCGAAACGCCGCTGCGCAGGCCGACGGCGACCTGGCTCAGTTCGTCGATGGCGAAACTGGCCTGGCGCAATGAGTCGACGGTCTGGCTGCTGGCATCGCCCAACTGCACCAGCGCATGGTTGATCTGCTCGGCACCGGTGGCCTGGGCCTGCATGCCTTCGTTGACCATCAGCACCCGTGGCGCCAGCGCCTGGACCTGATGAATGATCTGCGACAACTGCTCGCCAACCTGCTGCACCTCGGACATTCCACGGCGCACTTCTTCGGAGAACTTGTCCATGCCCATCACACCGGCAGACACCGCCGACTGGATCTCGCGCACCATCTGTTCAATGTCGTAAGTAGCGACGGCAGTCTGATCCGCCAGACGCCGGACTTCGGTGGCAACCACGGCGAAACCACGGCCGTATTCACCGGCCTTCTCGGCTTCAATCGCCGCGTTCAGCGACAGCAGATTGGTCTGGTCGGCGACCTTGACGATAGTCACCACCACCTGGTTGATGTTGCCGGCCTTCTCGTTGAGGATCGCCAGTTTGGCGTTGACCAGATCGGCCGCTCCCATCACCGAATGCATGGTGTCTTCCATGCGCGCGAGGCCTTGTTGACCGGAACCGGCCAGCACCGAAGCCTGATCGGCAGCGGTGGAGACTTCAGTCATGGTGCGTACGAGGTCACGCGAAGTCGCGGCGATTTCCCGCGAGGTGGCGCCGATTTCAGTGGTGGTGGCAGCGGTTTCGGTGGCGGTGGCTTGTTGTTGCTTGGAAGTCGCGGCGATCTCGGTCACCGAGGTGGTGACCTGCACCGACGAACGCTGGGCTTGGGACACCAGCGAGGTCAGCTCGGCCATCATGTCGTTGAAGCCGGTTTCCACTGCGCCGAATTCGTCCTTGCGGTCGAGATTCAATCGGCTGCTCAAGTCGCCGGTGCGCATGATGTCGAGAATCTGCACGATGCGATTCATCGGCGCCATGATCGCGCGCATCAACAGCAAACCGCAGAGGCCGGCCGCGACTATCGCGATGAGCAACGAGACGAACATGCTGACTTTGGCCGCTGCCACCGCCTCGTCGATATTGGCCATGGCCTGGTCGGAGATTCTCTTGTTCTCACCGATGATGTCGTTAAGCTTCATCCGCCCGCTGTACCACGCCGGCGTCAGCTTCTCGTTGAACAGCTTGATTGCATCGGCTTCCAGATTGCGTTTGTGCAAATCCAGCACCGAATCCTGAATTTGCATGTAGGCATCGTGGTACTTCTCGAACACCGCGAATTCGCTGCGATCCTTATCCGTGAACATGGTCGTGCGGTAACTGGCCATGTGTTCTTGCAGACGGTTCTCGAACGCCTTGTATTCGGCAGCGTCTTCGGTGCTGACGCCCTGACCTTCCTTGAGGCCGAGCAATTCCTGAGTCTGCAGATAACTGTCGACCCACGCGCCACGAATCATAGAGCTGTAGTAGACCCCCGGTATCGCGTCGTCACGCACGCTGCTCTCACTGGCTTCGATCTTCAACAGCCGTGAATACGAGACGACCACCATCAGCAACATGATGGCGATAATGACCGCAAAGCTCGCCAAAATGCGTTGGCGCAACGTCCAGTTCTTCACAGTAATTCCTCGTGCGGTCGGTCGAAATGCGGGGAGTATAGCTGAGGGCGGTGTTTCATTTATAAGACGCTTTTGCCGAATCCTGTAACGCCAGTTCGAGAATCGCCAGCAATGATGGCACTGAGCCAGCGTGCGCAACTTCTTGCGCACTCAAATGTGGATAACCGTGTGGATACATTGCTGAGAGGCAAGCAGTGCGTCTCCTACAGACGAGTGCGCAACTTCTTGCGCAGTACTGCGCAAGAAGTTGCGCACTTTCAGCCTTGCGACTGATCAAAAAACACTCAACTTATTGAGCCAGAGCGCTCTAGTCCCCGGCTCCCGGGGCCGCACCAAAAAGTGGCACGACTCTTGATAACAGTTCAGCCACCCACCGGGCGATTTTCGCCTCCGGGCACTCTCAATTTCAGCAAGGAGCACACCCATGGCTACACCAGCGTACATGTCGGTTACCGGCGAAAAACAAGGT
>NZ_JAFCWW010000038.1:0-17355 GCF_049897765.1 Pseudomonas sp. TWP3-2
GACTCTTGATTCCAGGGCATGGTCAGCACCTCCTGACCATGATTGATACCTGTAAACCATGTCCCCGGTCTCAAACGTAAAGGATGTACCCGGTATTTACCCACCCCAGCCCTCTCCCCGAGGAGAGGGAGCCGATTTGTGGTCTTTTCATAGCCTGAGTTCGGCTCGGTATTTCACGTCGGCGCACCTCTGCCAAACCACTCGGTCAGTTCCCTCTCCCTCTGGGAGAGGGCTAGGGTGAGGGGCTCTTGATCCGGCTTTTGATGTGACTTTTGATCTCAAGCCCCATCGGCAGGCCGAGCGTAGGCGCTCATCAGGGGTAGGCGCGCAGCGCCGTGCGGCGAAGCCGCATACATCGAGAGGAGGTGCAGCGAAGCAAACCGGAGGCGATGCCCCCTGATGGGCGCCGTAGCGAGGGAACACTGAGCTTAAGCGAAGTGCCGTACGCCAGGGAGAAGCCTTTTGGGTTACCTTTTCGGCGTTTGGAAAAGGTGACTCGCTGTAAGAGCGAAACCGCCAGCAGCCGCTACCAAAAAAAACGGATATGCCCCCAACCCCCAACCCCCCATTCCAAACAAAAAAGGCGCGATCCTCTCGAATCACGCCTTCTTCAACACAACTATCTATCAGCTACCCAACGCCTTCGACGCCAGCCAGAACAACCCAGCCGACAGACCAACCGTAGCCGGCAAGGTCAGCACCCAAGCCAACAGGATGGTCTTCACCGTGCCACCTTGCAGACCGCTTTTGTTCGCGACCATGGTGCCCGCCACGCCCGAGGACAGGACGTGGGTGGTCGACACCGGCAGACTGAAGATGTTGGCCATGCCGATAAGAGTGGCTGTGGTGATCTGCGCCGACATGCCTTGGGAGTAGGTCATGCCTTGCTTGCCGATCTTCTCGCCGATGGTCAGTACTACGCGTTTCCAGCCGACCATGGTGCCCAGGCCCAAGGCCAGTGCCACTGCCAGAATCACCCAGAACGGGGCGTATTCGGTGGTGGTGGTCAGGTCTTTGCGCAGTTTGTCCAGATCAGCCTTTTCACGGGCAGCCAGGCCAGGCAACTTGCTGACTTTCTTCGCGGTGTCGTCCAGGCAGAGCAGGTAGCGACGCACTTCTATACGGCTTTCCGAGGACAGCGAGTGGTAATCCGCTACACCTTTAAGTGTATCGAGGAGGGCGGAGATAGTCGGTTCGGTCTGTTGCGGGTTGCAACGGAATTTCTCCGGCAGATCGCCTTCGACGCTTTTGCCCAGCGCGAGGAACTCACCCAGCGTGTCGCCGTTGCGCTTGTAGAACTGGCTCAGGTGCAGGGTCGCGTCGCGGGTGCGTTCGATCTGGTAAGTGGTGCTGCCGAGATCGAGTACGAATTGCGCCGGGACGATACCGATCAGTACGAGCATGATCAGGCCGATGCCTTTCTGGCCATCGTTGGAACCGTGCACGAAGCTCACGGCCATGGCCGAGATCACCAGTACCAGACGATTCCAGAACGGTGGGTGCTTCTTGTCGTCGATCTTGCGGCGCTGTTCCGGGGTCTTGTGCATCTTGGACAGCGGACGCCACCATTTCAGACCGATCAGGATCAGTGCGGCAATCAGGAAACCGGCCATCGGCGAGAACACCAGCGAGGCGCCGATATCGATCGCTTTCTGCCAGTTGACCCCGTCAGCCAACGGAATGTCGTTGATCAGCGCGTTGGCCAGGCCGACGCCAAGGATCGAACCGATCAGCGTGTGCGAACTGGAGGCCGGGATACCGAAGTACCAGGTGCCCAGGTTCCAGGTGATCGCGGCGGCGAGCAACGAGAACACCATCGCCAGACCGTGGCCGGTGTTGACGTTGATCAGCAGTTCCACCGGCAGCAGGTGAACGATGGCATACGCCACGCCAACCCCGCCCAGCAGCACGCCGAGGAAATTGAAGACACCGGAGAAGAACACCGCCAGGTGGGGCGGCATCGCTTTGGTGTAGATAACAGTGGCTACCGCGTTAGCGGTGTCATGAAATCCATTGATGAACTCGAAGGCGAGGACAAACGCCAGGGCGAGCAAGAGGCTCACAAGCACCCAAGCATCCAGTCCGCTGAATAAATCGATCATGAAGGTTTTCTGACCCGGTCATAAGGGGGCGCGATTATGCCAGAAAAGACTGGAAATCGATGCCCTACCTGCTCATCGGTAACAATCTTCATCGAATTAATTTGTGGCAAAGCGTAACCCCCGAGTGTTTTACCCGGTTTTACAAGTCTTTGATTGGCTTGAAAAAATAGCCACGTCGCAAGCGCAACACCCCGTGCTGCGGGGGCTTGAACGCCTGTGCGAAAAATCTCGGAAACGGGTCACAACTCAGCGCCAGAGGCTCACGGCTCTTCTGGTTTGAGTTCCTCTTCCATTTTTTTCAGTTCCTGCTGGAAGACCTGATCCTGAACGGTAGGGCGTTTACGCCAGGCTTTGCGTTCAGGTTCTGGCTGGGCGGCGTAGGTGGTGACTTCCCCGCCGTAAACATCCTTGTAACGTTGTTCCTGGCGCTCAAGTTCCGCGCGCAGTTCGTCTTTCGTCACAGTGCTACCTGTTTGAGTTGAGTTGAAGGTCTGGTGAACACACTGCAACGAATCAATTGAACCGATTCACCGACACGACGCAACCTGAACAGGCAGCGGGGCAATCGGCGGGGTCAAGACTTCCGTGTTGCAGGCGGCTACGGCACCAGATTAAAACTGACGCAGCATCAGCTTCCTGTTTCAGCGAGCGCGCTGGCGGTGCATGAATAATGAGCATCAGGCGCTGGCTGGGGCTGACAACAATGGACATCGCGTCAGCCGGCGGCACTCTCGGCAAGTAATTGCGCAGCGCCACTGAAGTGCATTATAGCGGCCGATTCGGGAATGACTATCTTTGCCAAGTTAAAAACGGTTCGGGATGTGTGATTGTTTTGTGACCAGCAACTTTTAGCGGTAGTTGCATCGATGTTCTGAAGTGGTGTGTTTCTGGCGCCATTTAGTCGAACAACTTAAATAGCGCAGCTCAAGTTCAGATGCAGGCTCGGCGAGCGGGGCCGGGCGGTTGCGATAATCGGTCGACGGTTCGATAATCGCCCAATCTTGGTGGCCCGATGCTTGTGCATTGCGCCGTGAGCAGCTTGTATAGCCGCAGATCCGCACAGGACAAAGGACCCGAAATGAACGATCAGATGCGCAACTCCTTCACTTCAGTGGCGCCGCCGATCGTGGCCTCGCCGGCCAAACGCATTCAGGCGCTGACCGGTGACCCGGACTTCATGACCTCGCTGGCCCGTGGTCTGGCGGTGGTGCAGGCGTTTCAGGAGCGCAAGCGCCACCTGACCATCGCGCAGATCAGCCACCGCACGGAAATCCCCCGCGCCGCCGTGCGTCGTTGTCTGCATACGCTGATCAAACTTGGCTACGCCACCACCGATGGCCGCACTTACTCGCTGCTGCCGAAAGTCCTGACCCTCGGCCACGCCTATCTGTCTTCGACACCACTGGCCGTTTCCGCCCAGCCGTATCTCGACCGCATGAGCGAGCAACTCCACGAAGCCTGCAACATGGCCACACTGGAAGGCGACGACATTCTGTATATCGCGCGTTCCGCTACCACCCAACGGCTGATCTCGGTCGATCTGTCGGTGGGCGGGCGCCTGCCGGCCTATTGCACGTCGATGGGGCGGATTCTGCTGGCGGCGCTGGATGACACCTCGCTGCGCGAATACCTGGATCACGCTGAACTGGTGGCCAAGACCAGCCGCACCATTCACACCGCCGACACGTTGCTCGAATGTTTGCAGGAAGTCCGGCAGCAGGGCTGGTGCATTGTCGATCAGGAACTGGAGCAAGGCCTGCGCTCAATTGCCGTGCCGGTCTACGACGCGTCCGGCCAGGTGGTCGCGGCGCTCAACGTCAGCACCCACGCCGGGCGCGTCAGCCGCACCGAGCTGGAACAACGCTTCTTGCCCGGCTTGCTCAGCGCCAGCCGCGACCTCAGCGCCCAACTTTTCGCCTGAGGAAGCTGTTCGATAAACGCACAGAGTTGCGTTTATCGAATTGACGCTCAAACCTCCGGATCATTAATGTCGCGGCAGCGTCATCCGGTACATGCTCCTTTCGGCAACCGGATGCTGACGCTCCAATAATAAAGACAAGAGGCAACTCCCGATGCGCACGTTCCCCTCTGGCCCGCCCAGCAACGCCTGATTTCAAACTTCTATTCTTGTGTCCGTGCCTGAATTGGGCCGGCCGCCGTTCGACTGCGTTTTTTGCGTGGAATAAAAATAATGAACCAGCCCCAGTCCGCTGTCGGTAACTGCCTCGACGTGCAGTCCTTCATCAATGCCCAACCGATCTCGCGCTATCAGTGGCGGGTGGTGATCCTGTGTTTTCTGATTGTCTTTCTCGATGGCCTCGACACCGCAGCCATGGGTTTCATCGCCCCGGCGCTGTCGCAGGACTGGGGCATCGACCGCGCCAGTCTCGGCCCGGTGATGAGCGCCGCGCTGATCGGCATGGTCTTCGGCGCACTCGGCTCCGGGCCACTGGCTGACCGCTTCGGGCGAAAAGTCGTACTGGTTGGCGCGGTGTTTCTGTTCGGCGCTTTCAGCCTGGCCTCGGCTTACGCCACCAACGTAGACCAACTGTTGGTGCTGCGCTTCCTCACCGGATTAGGTCTCGGCGCCGGCATGCCCAACGCCACCACGCTGCTCTCGGAGTACACCCCGGAGCGCAAAAAGTCGCTGCTGGTGACCAGCATGTTCTGCGGTTTCAACCTGGGTATGGCCGGTGGCGGGTTTATCTCGGCCAAGTTGATTCCGGCGTTCGGCTGGCACAGCTTGCTGCTGATTGGCGGGGTTCTGCCGCTGATCCTGACTGTGGTGCTGCTGTTCTGGCTGCCGGAATCGGCGCGCTACCTGGTGGTGCGTAACCGTGGCACCGACAAAGTGCGCAAGACTCTCGCACCGATTGAACCAAGCATCGTTGCCCAGGCCTCGAGCTTCAGCGTGCCGGAGCAGCAAACCGTCAAGGCGCGCAATGTGTTCGCGGTGATCTTCTCCGGCACCTACAGCACCGGCACGTTGTTGCTATGGCTGACCTATTTCATGGGCCTGGTGATCGTTTACCTGCTGACCAGTTGGCTGCCGACCTTGATGCGAGACAGCGGCGCGAGCATGGAACAAGCGGCGTTCATCGGCGCGTTGTTCCAGTTTGGCGGGGTGTTGAGCGCGGTCGGCGTAGGCTGGGCGATGGACCGCTTCAATCCGCACAAGGTCATCGGCATTTTCTACCTGCTGGCCGGGGTGTTTGCCTACGCGGTTGGCCAGAGTCTCGGCAACATCACCTTGCTGGCGACGTTGGTTTTGGTTGCGGGTATGTGCGTCAACGGCGCGCAATCGGCCATGCCGTCGCTGGCGGCGCGGTTCTATCCGACCCAGGGCCGCGCGACCGGTGTGTCGTGGATGCTCGGGATTGGCCGCTTCGGCGCGATTCTCGGCGCGTGGATGGGCGCGACCTTGCTCGGCCTCGGCTGGAATTTCGAGCAGGTGCTGACGGCACTGGTGATTCCGGCAGGGTTGGCTGCGACGGCGGTGGTGATCAAAGGCCTGGTCAGCCATGCGGATGCGACTTGACGGATTAGTGTGAAGCGAAAAGATCGCAGCCTTCGGCAGCTCCTACATTTGGAATGCGAGCCCCTGTAGGAGCTGCCGAAGGCTGCGATCTTTTGCAGGCAACACAGAACGGTAGGCAGACAACAATCTGTTCGATAAACGAACACTCAGTCGATTATCGGATTGTTTGGCAAATTTCAGCGGCTTAATCTGCAGTGACTCCGGCGCTGAACCTCGCGCCTTTTTATCACTGGCGATTCATTACAAAAACGGGAGCCCGCTCCATGGCTGAGATCCTTTCGCTGCACGACGCGGTGAAGCAATTCGTCAACGACGGTGACACCGTTGCGCTCGAAGGCTTCACGCACCTGATCCCTACGGCGGCAGGTCATGAAATCATTCGGCAGGGCAAGAAAGATCTGACCCTGGTGCGGATGACGCCTGACCTGATCTACGACCAACTGATCGGTGCCGGTTGTGCACGCAAGCTGATTTTCTCCTGGGGCGGCAACCCTGGCGTGGGTTCGCTGCACCGTCTGCGTGATGCGGTCGAAAAGCAGTGGCCGCAGCCGCTGGAGATCGAAGAACACAGCCACGCCGACCTGGCGAATGCCTACGTCGCCGGCGCTTCCGGCCTACCGTTCGCGGTGCTGCGGGCCTACGCCGGTTCTGACCTGCCGAAGGTCAATCCGCTGATCAAAACCGTCACCTGCCCGTTCACTGGCGAAGTGTTGGCGGCAGTGCCATCGGTGCGTCCGGACGTGACCGTGATCCACGCGCAGAAGGCTGACCGCAAAGGCAACGTATTGCTGTGGGGCATTCTCGGCGTGCAGAAAGAAGCCGCGCTGGCCGCCAAGCGCTGCATCGTCACCGTCGAGGAAATCGTCGATAACCTCAAAGCGCCGATGAACTCCTGCGTCCTGCCGACCTGGGCCTTGAGCGCGGTTTGCCATGTACCCGGCGGCGCGCATCCGTCCTACGCCCACGGTTACAACCAGCGCGACAATCGCTTCTACCAAGCGTGGGACGCGATCGCTCGCGACCGTCAGACGTTTACCGCGTGGATCGACGAATACATCCATGGCTGTGCTGATTTCAGCGAGTTTCAGGCCAAGCTGGCTGCTGCTTCGGAGGCCAAGTAATGACTTACACCACCAATGAAATGATGACCGTCGCCGCCGCCCGCCGTTTGAAAAACGGTTCGGTATGCTTCGTCGGCATCGGCCTGCCCTCCAAAGCCGCCAACCTCGCCCGTCTGACCTCGTCGCCGGACGTGGTGCTGATCTACGAATCCGGCCCGATTGGCGCCAAGCCAAGCGTATTGCCACTCTCGATCGGCGACGGCGAACTGGCGGAAACCGCCGACACCGTCGTCCCGACCGGTGAGATTTTTCGCTATTGGTTGCAGGGCGGACGCATCGACGTCGGTTTTCTCGGTGCGGCGCAGGTCGACCGTTTCGGCAACATCAACACCACCGTGGTCGGCGATTACCACGCGCCGAAAGTGCGTCTGCCGGGTGCCGGTGGCGCGCCGGAGATTGCCGGTTCGGCGAAAAGCGTGTTGATCATCCTTAAACAGTCGGCACGTTCGTTTGTCGACAAGCTCGATTTCATCACTTCGGTCGGGCATGGCGAGGGCGGCGATTCACGCAAGCGTCTGGGCCTGCCGGGCGCTGGCCCGGTCGGCATCATCACCGACTTGTGCATCATGGAACCGGAGGCGGGCACCCACGAATTCGTGGTCACCGCACTGCATCCGGGCGTGACTCGCGAGCAGGTAATCGCTGCCACTGGTTGGGCGATCCGTTTTGCCGAGACCGTCGAGCAAACCGCTGAACCGACCGAGATTGAGCTGACTGCACTGCGCGACCTCGAAGCGCGCACCGCAGCCGCCCACGGCCAGGCACCGGGAGAAGCATGATGCGTGACGTCTATATCTGCGACGCGATTCGCACCCCGATTGGCCGTTTCGGCGGTGGACTCGCCAATGTGCGTGCCGATGATCTGGCCGCCGTGCCGATCAAGGCGCTCATGCAGCGCAACCCATCGGTGGACTGGACTGCCGTGGACGAAGTTTTCCTCGGCTGCGCCAACCAGGCCGGCGAAGACAACCGCAACGTCGCGCGCATGGCGCTGCTGTTGGCCGGTCTGCCGGAAACTGTGCCCGGCGTGACCCTCAATCGCCTGTGCGCTTCCGGAATGGACGCCATCGGCACCGCGTTCCGCGCCATCGCCAGCGGCGAGATGGAGCTGGCAATTGCCGGCGGCGTTGAGTCGATGTCGCGCGCGCCGTTCGTGATGGGCAAGGCTGACGCGGCGTTCTCGCGCAACATGAAGCTCGAAGACACCACCATCGGCTGGCGTTTCATCAACCCGTTGATGAAAGCGCAATATGGCGTCGATGCGATGCCGCAGACCGCCGACAACGTCGCCGACGACTACCGGATTTCCCGCGCGGATCAGGACGCTTTCGCCCTGCGCAGTCAGCAACGCACGGCCGCCGCCCAAGCCGCAGGCTACTTCGCCGAAGAAATCGTCGAAGTGCGCATCGCGCACAAGAAGGGCGAAACCGTGGTCAGTCAGGACGAACATCCGCGTGCCGACACCACGCTTGAAGCCTTGACCAAACTCAAGCCAGTCAACGGCCCGGACAAAACCGTCACCGCCGGCAATGCCTCGGGCGTTAACGACGGTGCCGCTGCGCTGATTCTGGCCTCGGCCGAAGCGGTGAAAAAACACGGTCTGACTGCCCGCGCCAAAGTGCTGGGCATGGCCAGCGCCGGTGTTGCGCCACGGGTGATGGGCATCGGCCCGGTGCCGGCAGTGCGCAAACTCATCGAGCGCCTCGGTGTGGCGATCAACGATTTCGATGTGATCGAACTCAATGAAGCGTTCGCCAGCCAGGGTTTGGCAGTGTTGCGCGAACTGGGTCTGGCCGACGACGCAGCGCAGGTCAATCCGAACGGCGGTGCGATTGCCTTGGGTCACCCATTGGGCATGAGCGGTGCACGGTTGGTGCTGACTGCGCTGCACCAGCTTGAAAAAATTCAAGGCAAGAAAGCGCTGGCGACCATGTGCGTCGGGGTCGGCCAGGGTCTGGCGCTGGCCATCGAACGCGTCTGACGCACCGCTGCGAATATAAGAACCGAGGAAAGCGAAATGACTGACAAGCCTGGTTACCGCCGCCCACAGGAAGGCACCCAACCGCCTTACCTGCACCCGAATTATCAATCGACCAATCTGCGCTCGCCGTCCAAGCCGTTGGTGTTTCTGCCGCATTCGCTGTCGGAAATCACCGGGCCGACCATCGGCGCCGAGCGCGTGGCCGACACCGATAACGATTTGACTGCCCAGCACCCAGGCGAGCCGCTCGGTGAGCGGATCATCATCCACGGCCGTGTACTCGATGAAGACGGTTTGCCGGTGCCGGGGATTCTGGTGGAGATCTGGCAGGCCAACGCCGCCGGTCGCTACAACCATGCCCGCGACCTGCACGACGCGCCGCTCGACCCGAATTTCACTGGCACTGGCCGCACCGTCACCGATGCTGACGGTTGGTATCAGTTCCAGACCATCAAGCCCGGTGCCTATCCGTGGGGCAATCACCACAACGCCTGGCGCCCTGCGCACGTGCACTTTTCGCTGTTCGGCCCGAGCATCCTCACACGACTGGTCACGCAGATGTACTTCCCGGGTGATCCGCTGCTGCCCTACGACCCGATCTACAACTGCGTGCCGGACACTTCGGCCAAGGAACGCCTGATCGCCGCGTTCGATCTGGAAAAAACCATTCCGTCCTACGCCCTGGCGTATCGCTGGGACATCGTGCTGCGCGGGCGTGAAGCCACGCCGATGGAGAAATAAGATGAGCCTGACCGCAACCACGTCCCACACCGTCGGGCCGTATTACCACATCGGCCTGACCTGGCTGAATCGCGTAAACCTCGCCAATGAACTGACCCTTGGCGAGCGCGTGGCGATCACCGGGCAGGTGATTGATGGCAACGGCGATGTCGTCAACGACGCGATGCTCGAAGTCTGGCAGGCGAATGCCGCCGGCAAGTACGACCATCCAGAAGATGAGCAGGCTAAAGCGTTGGACCCGAACTTTGAAGGTTTTGGCCGGGTGCCGGTGGATGCCGAAGGGCGCTTCCGCTTTACCACGATCAAACCGGGTACGGTTGAAGGCTTGAAGGGGTCGACTCAAGCGCCGCATCTGGTGGTGTTGGTGTTTGCTCGTGGCTTGGTCAAGCACTTGCTGACGCGGATTTACTTCGAAGGCGATCCGGCCAACGTCGACGATCCATTGCTGGAATGCGTGCCGGCCGAGCGCCGCGCGACTTTGTTGGCGAAGCAGGATGCGGCGGGGGTTTATCAGTGGAATGTGATCTTGCAGGGCACTGATGCCGAGACGGTGTTCTTCGATTACTGATCGGTACATCAGTGGTCAGCGATCACCTGTGGCGAGGGGATTTATCCCCGTTGGGCAGCGAAGCGGCCCCAAAACCAGTCAGCGCGTAGTTTCATATAAATCGCGTGCCTCTGATTTGCGAGTGCTTCGCACTCGAACGGGGATAAATCCCCTCGCCACAAAGGCTGCCCAAGAGCTGGGTGCTGATCCATTGCGGAACGGGACTGTTACTAAGTGTGTCTAGACTCTCACTGTCCCCACAGAGTAAAAAACAATGACAACCCTGGCCTCGCATTACACCGGTGAAGAGCGCAGCAAGCGCATCTTCGCGATTGTCGGCGCCTCGTCCGGCAACCTGGTCGAATGGTTCGACTTCTACGTCTACGCCTTTTGCGCGATCTATTTCGCCCCGGCGTTTTTTCCCTCCGACAATCCCACGGTGCAATTGGTCAACACCGCTGGCGTGTTCGCCGCCGGGTTCCTGATGCGGCCGATCGGCGGCTGGATTTTTGGCCGGGTGGCGGACAAGCACGGGCGCAAGAATTCGATGCTGATCTCGATTCTGATGATGTGCTTCGGCTCGCTGCTGATTGCCTGTCTGCCGACCTACAAGGACATCGGCGTCTGGGCGCCGGTGCTGTTGCTGTTCGCACGTCTGCTGCAAGGCCTGTCGGTCGGCGGCGAGTACGGCACCACCGCGACTTACATGAGCGAAGTTGCACTGAAGGGCCAGCGCGGGTTTTTCGCCTCGTTCCAATACGTGACTTTGATCGGCGGGCAACTGCTGGCGGTGTTGCTGGTGGTGATTCTGCAGCAGTTCCTCAGTGAGGAAGAATTGCGTGCCTACGGCTGGCGGATTCCGTTTGTGGTCGGCGCGGCTGCGGCGTTGATCTCGCTGTTCCTGCGTCGCACGCTGAAAGAAACCACCAGCAAGGAAATGCGCGACAACAAGGACGCCGGCAGCATCCGCGCGTTGTTCCGTGACCACAAAGCCGCGTTCATCACCGTGCTCGGCTACACCGCTGGCGGCTCGCTGATTTTCTACACCTTCACCACCTACATGCAGAAATACCTGGTGAACACCGCCGGCATGCACGCCAAGACCGCCAGCTACATCATGACCGGCGCGCTCTTCCTTTATATGTTTATGCAGCCGCTGTTCGGCATGCTTGCCGACAAGATCGGCCGCCGTAATTCGATGCTGTGGTTCGGCGCGCTGGGTACGCTGTTCACCGTGCCGATTCTGCTGACCCTGAAAAGCGTCAGCAGCCCGTTTCTCGCATTGGTGCTGATCACCGTGGCGCTGGCGATTGTCAGTTTCTACACCTCAATCAGCGGCCTGGTGAAAGCCGAAATGTTCCCGCCGGAAGTCCGCGCGCTTGGCGTCGGTCTGGCCTATGCGGTGGCCAACGCGATCTTCGGTGGTTCGGCGGAATATGTGGCGTTGAGCCTCAAGGCGGGTGGCATGGAAAACTCGTTTTATTGGTACGTCACGGTGATGATGGCGGTGGCGTTCCTGTTCAGTCTCCGTCTGCCCAAACAAGCCAAGTATTTGCACCACGACCTTTAAACCGATAGGCGCGGGCGATTTCGACCCGCGCCCGCAAGGACTTTTATGACTCAGCGACCGGGCAACCAGTTGTTCGATGCCTATTTCACTGCCCGCGATATGCGTGAGGTGTTCTGCGATCAGGGCCGCGTGCAGGCGATGCTCGATTTCGAAGCGGCGCTGGCTCGGGCTGAATCGCGGGTTGGATTGATTCCGGCGTCTGCGGTCGCACCGATCGCAAATGCCTGCCGCGCCGATCTGTACGATTTCGCAGCGTTGGGCGAGGCGATTGCCAGCGCTGGCAATTCGGCGATTCCGCTGGTCAAGGCGTTGGGCAAGCAGATCGCGGCGGCGGATGCCGAAGCCGAGCGCTATGTGCATTTGGGCGCGACCAGTCAGGACGTGATGGATTCCGGGCTGGTGCTGCAATTGCGTCAGGCGCTGGATCTGATCGAAGGCGAACTGGCGCAACTCGCCGATTCACTGGCGACCCAGGCACAACGTCACGCCGCAACGCCGCTGGCCGGACGCACCTGGCTGCAACACGCGACGCCAGTCACGCTGGGTATGAAGATCGCCGGATGGCTCGGCGCCGTGACCCGCAGTCGTCAGCGTCTGCGCGAACTCAAGCCGCGTCTGTTGGTGCTGCAATTTGGCGGCGCCTCCGGGACGCTCGCGGCGCTGGGCGAACAGGCATTGCCGATTGCCGAAGCGTTGGCGGAAGAACTGCAACTGACTTTGCCCGAACAACCGTGGCACACACAGCGTGACCGCATCGTCGAGTTCGGCGCGGTACTGGGTTTGATCGCCGGCAGCCTCGGCAAATTTGGCCGCGACATCAGCCTCTTGATGCAGACCGAAGCCGCCGAAGTGTTCGAACCCTCGGCTCCGGGCAAGGGCGGTTCTTCGACCATGCCGCACAAGCGCAATCCGGTCGGCGCGGCCGTATTGATTGGTGCTGCGACGCGAGTGCCGGGGCTGGTATCGACCCTGTTCAGCGCCATGCCGCAAGAACATGAACGCAGCCTCGGCTTGTGGCATGCGGAATGGGAAACCCTGCCGGAGATTTGCTGTTTGGTTTCGGGTGCCTTGCAGCAGGCGCGGCTGCTGGCTGATGGTCTTGAAGTCGACGCCGCACGCATGGCGCGCAATCTGCAATTGACTCAAGGTCTGGTGCTCGCCGAAGCGGTGAGCATCGTCCTCGCGCAACGGGTCGGGCGCGACACTGCGCATCATCTGCTCGAACAATGCTGCAAACGCGCGGTGGCCGAACAACGCCATTTACGTGCGGTACTCGGTGATGAGCCGCAAGTTACCGCCGAGCTGAGCGCTGCTGAACTGGATCATCTACTCGACCCCGCTCACTACCTTGGCCAGGCGCAAGTCTGGGTCGAGCGAGCGGTGGCCGAACACATCGCATTGTCTGACTGAAAGGAGAGGGCTGTGGCTTTCGTTCAACTCGCCGATGGCGAACTGCACTATCAAATTGAAGGGCCAACCAATGCTCCGGTGTTGGTGCTGTCCAACTCGCTGGGCACTGATCTGCACATGTGGGACGCGCAGATGCCGGCGTTCACCGAGCACTTTCGCGTGCTGCGCTTCGACACCCGAGGCCACGGTAAATCACTGGTGACGTCGGGGCCGTACACCATCGAGCAACTGGGCCACGACGTGCTCGCGTTGCTGGATGCGCTGCACATCGAACGCGCGCATTTTTGCGGGTTGTCGATGGGCGGGTTGATCGGTCAGTGGCTGGGGATCAACGCCGGGCCGCGGCTGCATAAACTGATCGTGTGCAACACGGCGGCGAAGATCGGCGATCCGTCGGTGTGGAATCCGCGCATTGAAATGGTCCTGCGTGACGGCGCTGCAGCGATGGTTGCGCTGCGTGATGCGTCGATTGCGCGCTGGTTTACCGCTGACTTTTCCGCTGCCAATCCGGCGGCGGCCAAGCAGATCACCGACATGCTCGCGGCCACTTCGCCGGAAGGTTACGGGGCCAATTGCGCGGCAGTGCGGGATGCGGATTTCCGTGATCAACTTGGCTCGATCAAAGTGCCGTTGCTGGTGATTGCCGGCACGGAAGACGCGGTCACGCCACCCTCCGGCGGGCATTTCATTCAGGAACATGTGCGCGGTGCCGAGTACGCCGAGTTCTATGCGGCGCATTTGTCCAACGTGCAGGCCGGCAGCGCGTTCAGCGACCGAGTGCTGACGTTCTTGCAGGCTGATTGAGAGGAAAGATTGTGGACGAGAAACAACGTTACGACGACGGTATGCAAGTGCGTCGCGCGGTACTCGGCGATGCGCATGTTGATCGCAGCCTGACCACCCTGACCGAGTTCAACTCGGAGTTTCAGGAGATGATCACCCGGCACGCCTGGGGCGATATCTGGACGCGTCCGGGCCTGCCGCGCCACACCCGCAGCCTGATCACCATCGCCATGCTGATCGGCATGAACCGCGAAGGTGAACTCAAATTGCATTTGCGTTCTGCCGCCAATAACGGCGTGAGCCGGGGCGAGATCAAGGAGGTGATCATGCAGAGCGCGATCTACTGCGGGATTCCGGCGGCGAATGCGACGTTCCACTTGGCAGAGTCGGTCTGGGATGAATTGGGTGTCGAATCCCGGGAGTGATTGTGGCTGAACTGGCCCCATCGCTGGCAAGCCAGCTCCCACAGTGCTCTCGGGTGTGCCCAAAATTTGTGAACGACACAAAAACCTGTGGGAGCTGCGGTGCGACGATTCGACTTGCCAGCGATGGCGCCGCCGCGATCAATCATTTCTTGGCAACAATGAAAACCCGCTTGAACGGAAACAACGTACGCCCGTCACGCTGCTCCGGATACTCCGCCTGCACCCGCATCACAAAGTGATAGATGAACCGCGCCTGCTCGCCAGCATCCAGCCCCTGCATCACCTCACGCAGCGCTGACACCTTGATCCAGTCGTAAACCGGCGACTTGCCGTCGACCACTTGCATCTGCTCGGTCTCCCAGATGTCCACCGTCGCGCACAGCGGGGCGAGCAAATGGTAGTAATCGGCTAATGGCAATAGCGGGCGTCTGCGCATTCTTTCGCGCAATTGCGGCGTGCCCAGTGGCTCGCCGTTCTGGCCACTGTCCTCAAGCGTATCGAGCATCAATTGATACCAGCGCGCATCCCGCCAGTCGGGCATGTGCGCAGCCAGGCAGCCGCCCGGGTCGAGGTGCCCGAGCAATCCCGGAAGCAGATTCTGATGGTCATCGATGAAGTGCAGCACGGCAGCGGCGAACAGCAGGTCGGCGGGTTTTTCAGGCTTCCAGCCTTGCAGGTCGCAATGTTGCCACTGGGCTTTGATCGGCAGGCATCGCGCCTGCTCGAGCATTTGCCTTGAGCTGTCGACGCCTGTCAGTTGTGCGCGCGGCCAGCGTTTGGCCAGTGCTTGAGTGCCAATGCCGGTGCCGCAGCCCAGATCATAGATGAGGTTGGGATTTACCAGGTCGATACGTTCAAGCAGTTCGAACACCGGACGTTGTCGCAGACGTGAGAATTGCTGGTACGCAGTGGCGTCCCAGTCAGGCACAGATTTGAGGTGAGCGATCATGAGGTGGTCCTCCATTGATCAGCAGTGTCTTCCGATGACAGCTTGGCTTGAGTCGCGGGGACCAACATCCACAGATAACGGAAGCGGGTAGGTGCAGCGCCTGAGTCCTTCAGGTTTTTCTTACTCTAATGGATGGCTGGCGCTATGCCAGCCATCCCGACGGATGGCCTATAGCAAGCTGATCGGATAGCTGACGATCAAGCGGTTCTCGTCGAATTCGTTGTTGCTGAAGTCGCGCCGCATGGTCGAGTTGCGCCATCTGACGTTGAGATCCTTGAGCGTGCCGCTCTGTACGGTGTAGCCGAGTTCCGATTCGCGGCCCCATTCCTTGCCGTCGCTGGTGGTGGCGGTGTGTACGTTGTCGCCGCTGATGTAGCGGTTCATCAGGGTCAGGCCGGGGACGCCGAGGGCGACGAAGTTGTAGTCGTGGCGGATCTGCCAGGAGCGCTCTTGCGCGTTGTCGTAACTGGCGTTGTAGCTGTCGTTGGCCAGGGTGCCGCCGCTCGTGCCGTTGACGCGCATCCACGCGCTGTCGCCGGTGAGTTTTTGCAGGCCGACATAGAAAGTGTTGCCGCCGTAGCGCGCCGAGAGCATGCCGGACCAGGTCTTGTTGTCCAGCTCGCCGGCGCGGGCGCTGCCGTCGTCCTTGCCGTAGAAAAAACCGAGGTTGGCGCCGAGGGTCCAGTCGCCCAGCGGCTGGCTGTGGGTCAGGTTGACGTATTGCTGGCTGTAAATGTCTTCCAGCTCGGCGTTCCACAGGCCGATCTGCGTACGTTTTTCGTTGAACAGGTATTCGCCGCCCTGAAAGTTGAAACGATCTGAGGTGAACCCGGCTTTGCCGGTCATCGACATGTCGCTCATGCTGCTGTCGTCGCGCGGGCTGTTGGCGCGGAACTGGCCGCCGTAGAGCGTCAGGCCGTCGATTTCCTTCGAGGTGATCTGCCCGCCACGAAAGGTTTGCGGCAGCGAGCGACCGTCGTCAGAGCGCAGGATCGGCAGCACCGGCATCCATTCGCCGACCTTGACTTCGGTCTGCGAGAACTTCGCCTTGAACGCGACGTTGGTGCGGCCGAAGTTGTCTGCGGGGCGTCCGTCACGATCCAGCGGCAACAGTTGCGTGCCGCCAGTGCCTTTGCCGCCATCAAGCTTGAGCGAGTACAGGCCGAGGATGTCCATGCCGAAGCCCACGGTGCCTTGGGTGAAACCGGATTTGGCGTCGAGGATGAAGTTCTGCGTCCACTCTTCAGCCTTGCCCTGCGCCTTGGTCGGGTTGGTGAAGTTGCGGTTGATGTAGAAGTTGCGCAGGTTCAGGTTGACCTTGGCGCCCTCGACAAAGCCTGCTTCCTCGGCGGCTGCGGGGAGGGCGGTGCCCACCAGGGCCAGAGCGATCAAACCGGGGAATCCGTAACTGGAAGGCGTCATGACTTGGGTCTCTCTAGTTTTTATGGGGCAGAACGAATTTGTTGCCGCCACTTTCGGGGCAGACATGGGGTTGCAGATCTGGGGGTGGAGCGGTGGCGATCAGCCTGACGGGGCAGGGCGTGGGAGCATGGTGGTGAACCTGTTGTTATTGATTTTGTGGTTCGGATGGTGCGGGGCGCGGATGTCTGTGTTCAATCAGTAAAAGCGGGTTTCGGGCGATTATCGAACGCAAGATTGATCTTTGTTTTGTAGTGGCTGTCAGGGCCTCATCGCTGGCAAGCCAGCTCCCACAGTGTTCTCGGGTGTACCCAAAACTTGTGAACAACACAAAAACTGTGGGAGCTGGCTTGCCAGCGATGGCTATCTGTTAGGCGATGGGGTTGTTTCTGGCTGGGTACATATCCGTTGCTGCGGTAACGGCTTCTGAGGGTTCCGCCCTTACGGCGGGTCACCTTTTCCAGACGCCGAAAAGGTAACCCAAAAGGCTTTACCCTGACGTTCGGCCCTCGCTGTGGCTCGGGTTCCTTCGCTCCGGGATTGATCCGGGGGCATCGCCTCCGGTTTGCTGCGCTGCACCTCCTCTCGATGTGTTCGACTTCGTCGAACGGTCGCTGCGCTCCCACCCCCGGATCAATCCCTCCACTCAGCTGCCGATATAGGTTATCCGTTCCTTCCTCTTCCATACTTCGATGTCTGGAAGTCAGTCTTGATCAGGGAAGGAACATGCACCTGTAGGCTACGAATATGCCTGCCAAGCACTCGATGA
>NZ_JAFCWW010000039.1:0-16427 GCF_049897765.1 Pseudomonas sp. TWP3-2
TGATCCATCGGGGACTCTTGATTCCAGGGCATGGTCAGCACCTCCTGACCATGATTGATACCTGTAAACCATGTCCCCGGTCTCAAACGTAAAGGATGTACCCGGTATTTACCCACCCCCCGCCCTCTCCCCGAGGGAGAGGGAGCCTGACCGCATTGATGCAAACGTCTTTGTCTAGCGCAAAAATCTGCATCGATACAAATCAGTCCCCTCTCCCTCGGGAGAGGGCTAGGGTGAGGGGCTACTATCTGCGCGACACCCCAACCCTCAAGTGATCAAACCTTCTTCTTGTACGCGATACAGTCAATCTCGACCTTGCAATCGACCATCATGCTCGCCTGCACACACGCCCGAGCCGGTGCATGCTCAGGCTTGAAGTACTCGCCGAAAACCTTGTTGAAACTCGAAAAATCCCGCGGATCGTCCAGCCACACCCCGGCCCGTACCACGTCTTCGAGGCCATAACCGGCCTCTTCGAGAATCGCGATCAAATTCTTCATGGTCTGGTGCGTCTGCTCGACGATGCCGCCGACAATGATCTCGCCATCCACCGCCGGCACCTGGCCGGAAACGTGCAGCCAGCCATCGGCTTCAACGGCGCGGGCGAATGGACGCGGCTGGCCGCCAGCGGCGGTGCTGCCGGTGCCGTATCGAGTAATGCTCATGAATGTTGCTCCTGATTGAAAAAGTGAAAAGTCAAAACCGCGTGCTTTTGA
The DNA here is from genome assembly GCF_049897765.1 of Pseudomonas sp. TWP3-2. Classification (NCBI taxonomy): domain Bacteria; kingdom Pseudomonadati; phylum Pseudomonadota; class Gammaproteobacteria; order Pseudomonadales; family Pseudomonadaceae; genus Pseudomonas; species Pseudomonas sp. TWP3-2. The sequence goes on from NZ_JAFCWW010000039.1 coordinate 717, forward strand.
GAAATTCCGCCAGCCGCGGTGATTGCGGGCGTTCGAACAGTTCCTTGGGAGGCCCCTGCTCTTCGATTCGCCCCTGGTTCATGAACACGATCTTGTCCGAGACCTCGAAGGCGAAACGCATCTCGTGGGTCACCAGCAACATGGTCATGCCGTCCTCGGCCAAGCCCTTGATCACGTTCAGCACTTCGCCGACCAGCTCCGGATCGAGCGCCGAGGTGACTTCGTCGAACAGCATCAGGCTCGGGTTCATCGCAATCGCGCGAGCAATCGCCACGCGCTGCTGCTGCCCACCAGACAGTTGACCGGGAAAGTGATTGCGCCGCTCCAGCAGGCCCACGCGCTCCAGCCATTTTTCGGCCAGCGCCACGGCTTCGTCCTTGTGCAGCTTCTTGACCTTGAGCAAGCCCAGAGTGACGTTCTGCAACGCGGTCAGATGCGGGAACAGGTTGAACTGCTGAAACGCCATGCCGGTCATCGCGCGATGACGGGCGATGACTTTTTCCGCATGGCGCACGCGCTTGCCGTTGCTTTCGTCATAGCCGATCGATTCGCCGTCGAGCAGGATCTGCCCGCCCTGAAATTCTTCAAGCATGTTCACGCAACGCAGCAGCGTGGTCTTGCCCGAACCGCTGGAGCCGATCAGCGTCACCACGTTGCCGCGCTGCATGCTCAGATCGACACCCTTGAGCACTTCGACTGCGCCGTATTGTTTGTGCAGGCCGCGAATGTCCAGCAGCGGTTGCGCGTTGGAAATATCAGTCTGAGTCATGGCAAAGCCACCCGCTTTTCAATGTGCCGGCCGAGTAATTCGATGGCGTAGTTGATGACGAAAAACAGAAACCCGGCGAACAGGTAAAACTCCAGGGTCATGAAGGTGCGGGCGATGATTTGCTGAGTGCTGAGCAGCAACTCAGCCACGCCGATCACCGAGAGCAAGGTCGAAGCCTTGACGATTTCCGTGGAGGAGTTGACCCAGGTCGGCAGGATCTGCCGCAGCGCTTGCGGCAACAGCACGTAACCGAGGGATTGATAAAACGTCAGGCCGATGGCCTTGCCCGCTTCCATCTGCCCGCGCGGCAACGCCTGCAATGCACCGCGCACAATTTCCGCGACGTGCGAGCCGCAGAACAGCGTCAGCCCCAATGCACCCGCCTGAAATGCGCTGATCTGCCATCCGAGTGCCGGCGCCATATAGAAGCAGGCCAGCACCAGTACAAACACCGGCGTGCCGCGAATCAGATCGACGTACAGCCGAAACGGCGCGCGCATCCAGAACTTGCCGTAAGTCAGCACCAGACCGGCGAATACGCCAAGCACGGTGCCGAACAAAATCGCCAGCGCCGACACTTGCACGCTGGTCAGAAAGCCTTGCCACAGCGTTTCGCGGGCAATCCACAACTCGTGTAACCAACTGGGAGATGGGTACATTTCGGCCTCCTATCGGCGGATTGCCAGACGCTGCTCGAGATAGCGCAGCAGCATGGCAATGAGGTAACAGGCCGCGACATACAACGCCGTGGTGACCATCCAGGTTTCAATCACCCGGTAGCTCTCGACGTTGATCTTGCGCGCGTAATAGGTCAGCTCCGGCACCGCAATCGCGGCGGCCAGCGAGGTGTCCTTGAACAGCGAAATGAAGTTGTTCGACAGCGCCGGCAACACATTGCGCAGCATCACTGGCACGGTCACATAGGCCTTCACTTGCCATTCGCCCAGACCTATAGCGAGCCCCGCTTCGCGCAGGCCTTTGGGGATGCTCAACAGCCCGCCACGGAAGACTTCGGTCAGGTACGCCCCGGCATACAGCGAGAGCGTGATGATGAACGACGGGATCTTGTCCAGGCGGATTCCCAGGCTGGGCAGCGCAAAGTAGATCAACAGAATCAACACCAGAATCGGCGTGTTACGGATCACCGTCACATACACCGAGGCCAGCACCCGCAAGGCGCGATGCTTCGACAGCAAGGCAAACGCCATCAGCAGGCCGATCACGCAGCCGATGGCGATCGACAGCAATGCCAGTTGCAGGCCCATACCAAGCCCCGCCAGCAAGGTGTCGAAATCGCGCCACACGGCGGCAAAATTCAACTGATAGTTCATGGTCGGCAGTACCTTGAGCGGGGCGCAGCAAAGCGCCCCACTCTCACGGGATCATTTGAATTCGACAGGGAAACCGATGGCTGGCGATGGCAGATCCACACCGAACCACTGCTTGAACGAGGCCGCGTAAGTCGGGAATTCCACGCCGGTCATGGCTTCATGCAGCGCCGTGTTGACGAAGTTCAGCCAATCCTGATCGCCGCGTTTGACCGCGCAAGCATAGGTCTGCGGGCTCCAGGCGTAGGTCGGGCTGCGATAGCGACCCGGGTTCTGCACCATCAGGTACTTGACCGAAGACTGGTCGGTGGCGGCGGCATCGGCGCGGCCGGAGTTCACCGCCTGATACATCAGGTCGACGCTGTCGTACTGATCGACCTTGGCCTTGGGCAGCGCCTGATGCACCAGTTCTTCGGCGTACACGTTCTGCAGCACAGCCACAGTCACGCCGTCACCGCCGGCCTGCAGGTCTTCGATTTCTTTGTACTTGCTGTTGTTCGGCAGCAGCAGGCCGACGCCTTCGCGGTAGTACGGCAGAGTGAATGCCACTTGCTGCGCGCGGCTGGCGGTGACGGTGATGAACTGGCAGCTCATGTCGACCTTGTCGGTCAGCAGATTGGGAATCCGCGCATCCGAGGACTGCACCACAAACTCGACCTTGCTCGGGTCGTTGAACAAACCTTTGGCCACCATCCTGGCGATGTCGATATCAAAACCCTGCAACTTGCCGTCCGCGCCCTGGAAGTGCCAAGGGGCGTTGGTGCTGCCGGTGCCCACAATCAATTTGCCACGGGCCAGCACAGCATCAAGCTTGCCCTCCGCCGCCTGGGTCATGCCCACGACAGCGGACGAAGCCGCGAGAACAAACACACACGTTTTGAACAAGGAAAGTCGGCGATGCATGGCAAGCACTCCAGAATGATGTTTATTCCGCTATACCGGAACACGGTTTGTCACAGCGGAATAGACAGCAGAAAGTGTGCCACAGGCTTCTCGGGAAATCTTGCGGAGGGGAAAAATCAGATAATTCAGTTAGTTGATCGCTGCCGGAATCTGCACTCTGCTGCTTATCGCTGGCAGGCATCGCTGCCGAACCCTACGCAGTGGGAAGTAACGCCACGTTTAGGTGCATCGCATCGGAACCAAGCAATCAGTTGATCTGCGGCGGGAGGCAGTGACCGTCCATCGGATTACCAGCTTGACCTGTCAGATCTGACAGTTGTCAATCCAAAGGATTGAATCGCCTAATTGCACTGCCCCAAAAGGGCTGCACACACCTCTAACCAGCGATTCCAATAAGGATATTTGTAATGGTCAATCTTGTTCAAAACGGCGATTTCGCGCAGCAAGACAACTACTGGACAACCAGTAATCCACAAGACGTGAGTTATCCAGGCGGGCATTGTGAAATCGCCCCTCCGAGCTCAATCAGTCAGGACGTGTTAATCGGTAACGCTACGAATTTCATGCTGTCAGCACGAATGAAAACAGATCAGGGTTTCGCCGGTCGTGTCTCACTTCAGCCGCATCCCACCGGCCCTGTTACAAGCCTGGATGTCGGTGGCAGTCAGGCGTGGACTATTAAGTTCGCAGCCATCACAGTCCCGGCCGGGACGATCAAGGTCACCGTCAAGGTTGACGCAAACGATGGTGTGTTCGGCACGAAGGGCGCTTACTTCGGTGATGTGGCGCTAGTTCAACTGCCTTGATGCGCCGCTGAGCTGCGACAAACGAGCGATCACTGGGTCGCTCGTTTTATTAAACGTGAATGCCTCGCGGACATATTTCCGAGGAAGGAGTTTGCAATGAACTCGATAGCCCCTTACTCAGCGCTTCCCCCTACATACCGCAAAGCCTTGAAAACCTGGCGTCCGGTAATTCTGTATTTCGGCAATGAACACTGCCCCGCCTGCGAATGGGCCGGGCCGATCTTCAAGCAGATCGCCGAGCCGTACCGGCATCGCGCCGATATCTACATGCTCGATACCAGCCAATCGCCGCGCCATCCGCTGGTGACCGGCACGCCAACGGTACTGTTCTGCAAGGACGGCAGGTTGGTGAAGAAACTCAAGGGCATTGGTACGCCAGAGACCCTGGCCGCGGACGTTGCCCGGCACATTGGCAGGACCAAGGCGCCGACAGTGCGGCGCAAACCGCGGCATGATTTGAGTTGGCTTCATCAAGCGCTGCGTGACCTTTGCACCATTTCTCGTGCGCGAAGGTCTGCGCGCGCCTGAAAGATTGCCATCGCTGGCAGGCCAGCTCCCACAGTGTCTGGCGGTGAGCACAAATTTTGTGAACAACCGAAATCCCTGTGGGAGCTGGCTTGCCAGCGATTAGGGCCGCACGGGCACAACGTACTCCCGGCGCCTTACGCCGCCTCACGCACCAACAACACGCGCGTCACCCGCCGCTCTTCCACCGCGACCACGGTCATGCGCCAGCCATCGTGTTGCAGTCGATCGCCAATCATCGGCAAGCGATCCAGCAGGCTCATGACCAACCCGGCGAGGGTCTGATAATCCTCAGTCGGTTCCGCGCCGAACCCGGTGTGCTGACGGATGCGCGTCAAGTTCAACGCGCCGCTGACCATGTACCCGCCCTGCTCCGCGACCACGTCCGGGCCGGCGATTTCGCTCGCGTCCGGCAGTTCACCGGCAATCGATTCAAGAATGTCGGTCATGGTCAACACGCCGACGAAGTCGCCGAATTCGTTGACCACGAACGCGATATGCGTCGATGCCGCGCGCATCTGTTCCAGCGCATTAAGGATCGAGTAGCTGTCGAGCAGGTTCAGGGGTTTGCGCGCCAGGTGTTCAAGGTTCGGCTCGTGGCCGGCCAGATACTCCTTGAGCAGTTCCTTTTTATGCACGAAGCCCAACGGTTCATCCACCGCACCGTTGCGAATCAGCGGCAAGCGCGAGTAGGACGAATGCATCAACCGTGTGCGAATCGCATCGGCGTCATCGGCCAGATCGATGTAATCAACATCCGCACGCACGGTCATCAAGGTGCGGATCGGGCGCTCGGCCAGTTGCAGTACGCCGCTGATCATCACCCGCTCGCGGCGGTCGAACAGTTGCGCAGCAGGCTTCTCGCCGTCGTCCAGCAAGTCGGAAATTTCCTCGCCGACTTCTTCCTCGGCCATTTTGCGCCCGCCCAACAAGCTCAGCACCGCATGCGCCGTACGCTCACGCATCGGCCGCAAGCCCTGCATCGAACGTTTGCGCCGAGCGCGGGCGATCTGGTTGAACACCTCGATCAGGATCGAGAAGCCGATGGCTGCATACAGATAGCCCTTCGGAATGTGGAAGCCCAAACCTTCGGCGGTCAGGGCGAAACCGATCATCATCAGGAAGCCCAGACACAGCATGATCACCGTCGGGTGCGCGTTGACGAAGCGTGTCAGCGGCTTGCTGGCGACGATCATCACACCGATGGAAACCACCACTGCGATCATCATCACCGACAGCTCATCGACCATGCCCACGGCGGTAATCACCGCGTCCAGCGAGAACACCGCATCCAGCACCACGATCTGCGCGACGATTGGCCAGAACAGCGCATAAGCAGCGTTGGTCGAGCGCTGGCCGATATGGCCTTCCAGTCGTTCGTGCAACTCCATGGTCGCCTTGAACAACAGGAACACACCGCCGAACAGCATGATCAGGTCACGGCCAGAGAAGCTCTTGTCGAACACCTCGAACAGCGGCTGCGTGAGCGTGACCAGCCACGAAATACTCGCCAGCAAGCCCAGACGCATGATCAACGCCAGCGACAGGCCGATAATCCGCGCACGGTCGCGCTGATGCGGCGGCAGTTTGTCCGCAAGAATTGCGATGAACACCAGGTTGTCGATACCCAGCACCAGTTCCAGCACGATCAATGTCGCCAGGCCCAGCCAGGCCGTGGGATCCGCTAACCATTCCATAATTTGTCTCGTTCTCTCTCAGTGAATTCAGGCTGCCGGACACGGCAAAGCGCGGCGCGAAAGCTCGAAGGCTGCGCCATCAACCATAGACGGGTGTCGGAAAACTGGTTGCTGCGAGTGCGTCAAGACCGCGCCGTGGCGCGAGGGGAATGGACAACTGGGAGGCTCCAAAACGGTGTTCATGCAAATCCTGAAAGAAAAATGGCCTTGGAGCGTACAGGCTGTAGTGACTTTCCCCACAGTCTGAAATCATTTCAAAATCTGTATTTCCTTTGGAAGCTCCAGGGTATTCAACGCCCTGCAAATCGCAATCGAGACAACTTCCGTAAATCCCCTTCGGTGAAATAATCGTTCGTCCAACGATCATCCAGCGCTAATGGACTCACCTGTTTCAAAGCAAGTTTCTTCGCGAAATAGCGAAAGCGGTAATGCTCATAGAACCTCAGCAATTCCAGGCCATAGCGATCCGCCAGATCGGTGTCGCCGCGAATGATCAGGTAGTTCTCGTCATTGCCGTTGCTGGCCGAGGCGCTGAGGTTGTGGCTGCCGCTGATGATGGTCGGCGCGTCTGTGGTGAAGTCGGTGACTACCGCTTTGGTATGCACCAGCAGATTGCCCTTCTGGCCTTTCATGTTCTCGCGCAGCCAGCCTTCCAGGCCGGTATTGAGCAACGCGGTGGCTGCAAATTCGGCAGTGCGATCAGCGTGAAAACCGGTGATGCGGCTGACGGTGTTTTGCAGGCCGTAGCGCAGGATGTCGTCGTGGGGTTGGCCGAGCAAGGCGTTGAGGATCGCGTCGGGCAAACTGAATGCGGTGACGAACAGCAAGTCTTTTTTCGCCGCTTCGATGATCTCGACGAATTCACGCAAATCGCCGCCGCCCGTGCGTGGCGAGAAGCCGACAAACAACGGCTGCGCCGGGTCCATCGGGTTGCTGGCGGTGATCCAGTCGCGCGTGGCGCCGACGTCATTTGGTTCGGCCCAGATCTGTTCGAAGGTTTGCAGATAACTGGCGCCAACCGCAGCGTCATCCAGCACATGCACCACGTTGGCCTGGCGATAAACTCCGTTGGCGGTGAAGTTGGTGCTGCCGCACAGCACCGCTTGCGGCTGGCGCTGACCCTCGGCGTCAAACCGACTGAGGACGATGAATTTGTTATGGAAGATGTTGTGCGTCACGCGCCCGCGCTTGCTCGCTGCGGGTAACTTCGCGAGGCTGGCCTCGTTGATCAACGTGTCTTCGTCACCGGGTGGGCCGTGATACAGCACTCGCACCTGCACCCCGCGCTCGAACGCCGCGTTCACGGTGTCGACAATGGCTTGCAACTGATACTCGTAGATCGCGATATCCAGCGCCCAATGGCCGTCGACGGCGCGCTCGATAAAACCCTGCAAGCGCTGAAGCAAGCCGTTCTCCAGCCATTGGCGAGCGGCGTCGGGCCAAGCCTCTATGGGCATATTCTTGTTGGCGCTGATTTGCGCATCAAGGTCGGGAAACTTGCGCTGGAACGCCTGACTCGCCGCCACCGCGCGATTGAAGATCACGCTTTGGTTGAGCGGATGACCGTCGTCCGAAGTCACGGTCAGTTCCAGCGATTCGCCCAGTTGCGGCGCATCCGGCGTGCCGTAGGCCAGATACACGCGATAGTGAATGGTCATCCCCGGATTGACCGCGTAATCGGCCCAGCGGAATTTTTGCAGCGGCGCCAGATCGCTCGGCGTCGCGTGAAACTGTGGGAAAGTGTGGGCCTTGCCGGGAAACGTCAGGCTGTTGAACAGAAACAGCCACGGCTTGGCGCCTTGCTGCTTCTCGATCGCGAATCCGAGCAAGCCTTGGCGCCGAGATTCGGCAAGGTCCATGGCCAGCAGCACGCCGTTGGTACCGGCGTAGGCTTTGACGCGAAAATCATCCTGCGGATTGGTGACCGTTACGCGCATGCTTCACTCCTTGTGAATGGGCTTGGCGCAGCATAGACCTCAAATGGATCTACAAGTCGTCGATGTGCCGGTAATCGGCAGCCAACGCATGCGCCAGTTGCTGCGCGCGGCCCAGCCGAATCGGCCCGCGTTCGATATCGATCAACAACCCCGGACAGTCCAGCACCGGCAGCGCTGGCAGATCCTTCAAGCGTCCATCCGTTACCACCAGCAAGCGCTGCTGCTCGGCGGGAAAGCGCTTGCGCCGCAGCGTCAGCCATTGCTCGGCCTGACTCAATGCCGCGAGCAATGGCGTACCGCCTCCGGCGCCTAATCCATCGAGCCACAGGCTTAAACCTTTGCTGGCTTTGAGGCCCTGTACCTGCCATTTCGGCGTCGCGCCGCTGGCGGTCAACAGTGCAAGGCGCGCGCGTTGCCGGTAAGCGTCGTCGAACAGTTGCGCGAGCAATCCCTTGGCATCGCTGAGGGCTTGGTGCCTGCGAGTCGAGGCCGAGGCATCGACGATCACCAGCAACAATTCATGCGGCGTGCGCGTGCGCAACTGGAACAGCAGATCCGCACGCACTGTCGGCCGGCCGTTGAGCAGAGTGCCCGGCCAGTTCACCGAACCACTGCGGGCGCTATGTCGCTTGCCTTGTCGGCCGTTATCCAGGCGCCCGGCACGGGGTCTGGCATTCGCCCCCGCATCGGATCGGGGACGAATGCCTAAGGCTTTTTTGGCCAGCTCGGCACTTCGCGGCGAGCGCCGGTGGCCAGTGCCGGAGCGGGCATTTCACCCCATTGGCCCTGGCCTTCGCTGGGGTTGCTCTGGGCGTTGGACGGGGATTGCGCAGGTGGTTGCGCACTGGACGTTTGTTGCTCACGACGACGGTGACGCAGAGCGAATTCGGCGACAGCATCGATGTCTTGCTCGGCAATCACCTCGGCCCCGCGCAATGCCGCATGCGCCCGGGCGGCACGCAGCCACACCAGATCGGCGCGCAAGCCATCGACGCCGGCGGCGAAGCAGCGCTCGGTAATCTGTGCCAAGGCTTGATCATCCAGAGGAATGCCAGCCAAAGCGTTGCGAGCGTTTTCACAGCGTTCGCGCAAGGCTAGCTGCTCGGATTCCCACTGAGCACAAAACGCTTGCGGATCACTGTCGAAATCCAGCCGTCGACGGATGATTTGCCCACGCTCGGTCGGCACGGTGTTGCCGCTGAGCGCAACGTTCAAACCGAAGCGATCGAGCAGTTGCGGCCGCAACTCGCCCTCTTCCGGGTTCATGGTGCCGATCAGTACAAACTTCGCCGAATGCCGATGGGAGATGCCATCGCGCTCGATCAAATTGGTGCCGCTGGCGGCGACGTCGAGTAGCAGATCGACCAGATGATCCGGCAGCAGATTCACTTCATCGACGTAGAGCACGCCGCCGTCGGCCTTGGCCAGCACACCGGGGGAAAACTGCGCGCGACCTTCGCTCAGGGCCGCGTCGAGGTCGAGGGTACCGACTAGCCGTTCTTCGGTGGCACCCAGTGGCAAGGTGACGAACTGGCCGCTGGCGAGCAGATCGGCAAGGCCTCGGGCCAGCGTGGATTTGGCCATGCCGCGCGGGCCTTCGATCAGCACGCCGCCGATTTTCGGGTCGATGGCGGTCAGGTACAGGGCGAGTTTCAGGTCATCGGCGCCGACCACGGCGGAGAGCGGGAAATGTGGGGTTTCGGTCATTTGCGGGTTCTCTTTCGTGGTCGGTGGTGGTCTTGAGTTTTGTGGGGTGTCAGGGGGGCTGCCCTCACCCTAGCCCTCTCCCAGAGGGAGAGGGGACTGACCGTGTTGCACTCAAGAAGTCCGCCGACGTGAAATACCGCGTCGAACTCCGGAGCTGAATGCGATGGAGATCTGCTCCCTTTCCCCCTCTCCCTTAGGGAGAGGGCTGGGGTGAGGGGTAGCTTTTAAAAGCCTCATCCATCCTCTTCTATATCCAGCAACAGATTTTCCAGCGCCTCTTTATAGGCCCCCGGTTCCTGCCACATCCCGCGCTGCTGCGCCTCCAGCATCCGCTCAGTCATGTCACGCAATGCATGCGGATTATGCTCACGCACAAACTCGCGGGTCGCCGAGTCGAGCAAATACGCGTCCGCCAACAACGCGTATTGATGATCATCGATCAACTGCGTCGTCGCGTCGAACGCGAACAGGTTATCCACGGTCGCCGCCAACTCGAACGCGCCTTTGTAGCCGTGGCGCTTGACCCCGTCGATCCACTTCGGATTCGCCGCCCGCGAGCGGATCACCCGGTTCAGCTCTTCTTTCAACGTGCGAATTTTCGGCAGATCCGGCTGGCTATGGTCGCCGTGATAACTCGCAGCTGCTTCACCGCGCAGGGTTTCCACCGCCGCAAGCATGCCGCCCTGGAACTGGTAATAGTCGTTGGAATCGAGCAGGTCATGCTCGCGGTTGTCCTGATTTTGCAACACAGCTTGCACCTGGCTCAGGCGCTGGACGAACTGTTCGCGGGCGGCGGTGCCTTCGTCGGAGCCGCCGTAAGCGTAGGCGCCCCAGTTCAAGTAAACCTCGGCCAGATCTTCGCGGCTCTGCCACAGGCGCCCGTCGATGGCGCCCTGCACACCTGCGCCATAGGCACCGGGTTTGGCACCGAAAATGCGCCAGCCGGCCTGACGTCGCGCGGCTTCTTCGTCCAATCCTGACTGCTGGAGCGCTACACGCTCGGCACGTACTTTGGCGGCCAACGGATTGAGGTCGTCCGGTTCGTCCAGTTCGGCCACCGCTTGCACGGCAGCGTCGAACAGGCGGATCAGGTTGGCGAAAGCATCGCGGAAGAATCCCGAGACCCGCAGCGTGACATCGACGCGCGGGCGGTCGAGCAGGCTCAGCGGCAGGATCTCGAAATCATCCACGCGCTGGCTGCCGGTGGCCCACACCGGACGCACGCCCATCAGCGCCATGGCCTGCGCGATGTCGTCGCCACCGGTGCGCATGGTCGCCGTGCCCCACACCGAGAGGCCGAGCTGGCGCAGGTGATCGCCGTGGTCCTGCAAGTGCCGCTCAAGAATCAGCGTCGCCGACTGGAAGCCGATGCGCCACGCGGTGGTGGTCGGTAGATTGCGTACGTCCACCGAGTAGAAATTGCGTCCGGTCGGCAACACGTCGAGGCGGCCGCGACTCGGCGCGCCGCTCGGGCCGGCGGGGACGAAACGACCGCTGAGGGCGTCGAGCAGACCGCGCATTTCGGCGGGGCCGCAGGCGTCGAGGCGTGGGGCAACAACTTCGCGCAGGTTTTCGAGGATTGCGCGAACGTCGGCCCACCGCGCATCCTGTGGAATCGTCGCACCGCCGCTCCCACAGGGGTTGTGCAGTGTCTGCTCGATCAATTGCGCGGCGAACAATTCGAGGCGTTCACGGGCATCGCCGGCGGTGCGCCAGACTTCATCGCTGACGGTTTGCAATTCGCTGGGCCGTGGCCCGGTCCAAGGCTCGGCCAACGCACAATCCAGCGGATCGAAACCCAGTTGAAAAGCCTTGGCCAACGCGCGCAACAAACTCGATTGTGCACCCTTGCCGTCACCACGCGGAATGCGCAGCAGCGCCAGCAACGTATCAATACGCAACCGCCCACTCGGCGATTCACCAAAGATGTGCAAGCCATCGCGAATTTGCGATTCCTTCAGATCACATAAATACGTGTCCAGACGCGGCAGCCAGATCGCAGCATCAGCGTCGCTGTCGAGACCATCGTCCAGTTGCAACTCACGGTCGATCTGCGTCTCACGCACCAGTTGCAGAATGTCGCGTTGCAGCTCGCGGGCGCGGCGCGGATCGAGCAGTTGCGCTTCGTAATATTCGTCGGCCAACAGCTCCAGATTGCGCAGCGGGCCGTAGGTTTCGGCGCGGGTCAGCGGCGGCATCAAGTGATCGATGATCACCGCCTGAGTCCGGCGTTTGGCCTGGGCGCCCTCGCCCGGATCGTTGACGATAAACGGATAGATGTTCGGCAGCGGCCCGAGCAGTGCATCCGGCCAGCAGTTCTCCGACAGACCGACACCCTTGCCCGGCAGCCATTCGAGGTTGCCGTGCTTGCCGACGTGGATCACACCGTGCGCGCCGTAGGTCTGGCGCAACCAGAAATAGAACGCCAGATAGGCGTGGGGCGGCACCAGATCCGGGTCGTGATACACCGCACTCGGATCAACCTGATACCCGCGTGCCGGTTGAATGCCGACGAAGGTCAGGCCGAAGCGCAGCCCGGCGATCATCATGCGCCCGTCGCGACACATCGGATCGGTTTGCGGCGTGCCCCAACGCTCCAGCACCGCCGCGCGATTGGCTTCGGGCAAGGCGTTGAACATTGTCAGGTAGTCATCCATCGCCAGACTTTGCTGGCATGGACGCTGATCGAGAGTATCGAGGTCATTACTGACGCCGCCGAGCAATTGCTGAATCAACTCAGTGCCACTGCCCGGCAACTCGCTGGGCAGCGGATAACCTTCGGCCTGCAATGCACGCAGAATATTCAGCGCCGCCGCTGGCGTGTCGAGGCCGACGCCGTTGCCAATCCGCCCATCACGGGTCGGGTAATTGGCGAGAATCAAAGCGATGCGTTTTTCTACGTTCGGCACCCGCGCCAGATCAATCCAGCGTCGCGCCAGTTGCGCGACGAAATCCATACGTTCGGGTTGCGCGCGGTAGCAGACCACATCCGATTGACTGCGCTCGCTGCGCCAGGCCAGATCCTTGAAGCTGATCGGCCGGCTGATAATGCGCCCGTCCAGCTCCGGCAAGGCAATGTGCATCGCCAGATCACGCGGGCCGAGGCCTTGCTCGCTGGCGCGCCAGCCGGGCTCGTTGTCCTGCGCACAGATCGCCTGAATCACCGGAATGTTGCGACGAAATGGGCGTAGATGCGGCGCTTCCGGGCTGGATTGGGCAAATCCGGTGGTGTTCAAAATCACCCCGGCCTCGACTTCATCCAGCCAGTCCTCGACCACCGACAGGCAGCCAGGCTCTTTCAGACTGGCGACGGCAATCGGCAGCGGATTCAGTCCCGCAGCCTGCAAGCGCTGACAGAACACATCGATAAACGCCGTGTTCGCCGCCTGCAAATGCGAGCGATAAAACAACACCGCCGCAACCGGTTGCTCCGGCAGCCAATCGGCCTGCCAGTCACTCAGTGCGGCGGTGCTTTTATGTGGGTGGTAAATCGCCGTGCGCGGCAGGGTTTGTGGTTCGCCCCACGGGTAATCGCGGTCGAGCCAAAGGTTGGCCATACACCGGAAGAAATCCAGCGCATTGCCCATGCCGCCCTGACGCAAGAATTGCCAGAGCCGGTCACGATCCTCGGCATTAACGGTGCTCAGATCGCTGAGTTCCGGATCGGGCCGGTCATCGCCCGGCACCAGAATCACCTGCACGCCGCGCTCGGCCAGTTCGACCAGACGCTCGACGCCGTAACGCCAATAACCAATCCCGCCGTGCAGCGAAATCAGAATGACTTTGGCGTGACGCAATACTTCGTCGACATACAGATCGACCGAGGCGTGATTCTGCACCTGCATTGGATTGGCCAGGCGCACGCTCGGATAATCTTCCGGCAGTTGCTGCGCGGCCTCGGCGAGCAGCGCCAGGCTGGAATCGCCGCTGCACAGGATCACCAGTTCGGCGGGGGTTTGTCCGAGGTCGGCAATGTTGTCATCCGAGACGAAACCGCCGGGCTGGGTCCTGAGCAGGTGCATGGCTTAAACGCTGAGCGCGGCGCGCAATTGCGCTTCGAGTTGTGCGGCGTCGAGTTCCTGACCGATCAACACCAGTCGCGTGACGCGCGCTTCATCAGCGCCCCATTGACGGTCAAAGTGCTTGTCGAAACGCGTGCCCACGCCCTGAATCAGCAGGCGCATCGGCTTGTTCGGGATTGCCGCGAAACCTTTCACGCGCAGGATGCCGTGCTTGACCACCAGTTGCGTCAACGCGTCGAGCAGCAGGCTTTCGTCGGCTTGCGGCAGCTCGATGGAGATCGAATCGAAGGCGTCGTGATCGTGGTCATCGTGGTCGTCATCGCCTTCACCGTGGTGATGGTCGTGATGGCTGTGGCGGCTGTCGATGTGTTCTTCGGAACCGGCGCCGAGGCCGATCAACACGTCGAGTGGCACGCGACCACTGCTGGCTTCGATGATCTTCACTGCTGGCGGCAGTTCTTCGGCGACTTCCAGGCGCACGCGAGCGAGGTCTTCCGGGTTGATCAGGTCGCACTTGTTAAGGATGACGAGGTCGGCGCTGGCCAGTTGGTCGGCGAACAATTCGTGCAGCGGCGATTCGTGATCGAGGTTCGGGTCGAGTTTGCGCTGGGCATCGACCTGATCCGGGAACGCGGCAAAGGTGCCGGCAGCCACAGCCGGGCTGTCGACCACGGTAATCACCGCATCCACCGTGCAGGCGCTGCGGATTTCCGGCCACTGGAAGGCTTGCACCAGCGGTTTTGGCAGGGCCAGGCCCGAGGTTTCGATGAGGATATGGTCGAGGTCGCCGCGACGCGCAACCAGTTCGCGCATCACCGGGAAGAACTCTTCCTGAACGGTGCAGCACAGGCAGCCGTTGGCCAGTTCATAGACGCGGCCAAGCGCTTCTTCTTCGGAACAGCCGATGGTGCATTGCTTGAGGATTTCACCGTCGATGCCCAGCTCGCCAAACTCGTTGACGATCACCGCGATACGGCGGCCCTGCGCGTTGTCGAGCATGTGCCGCAGCAAGGTGGTTTTGCCCGATCCGAGGAAACCGGTAACGATGGTGACGGGGAGTTTGGCCAGTGTTTTCATCGGATGCCCTTTGGCAAGGTGGCGGGCATACGGGACGAGAACCGGCAGCGTGCATGCGTGCCTGGAGAGTTCGCCACCGGATCACCCCGCCCGGTTTAAATTGAGAATCTGTGTCGAGGCAGGTCTCCTGGCTGACGGTGTTCAGGCGTTGGGCCTGGCGTTCACTGCGCCTTCCCGCTGGCTCTGTCGGCAGAGTTGGCAGTGGCGTGGCAGCGAACAGCACCGTTCACAGTTGCGGGGGCAGCCGCGGCTTGGACCGCGTTCCCTTCTTAGCTTCGGCGTGGGCCGAAGAACCTCGAAGGGGCAAGGCT
Organism: Pseudomonas sp. TWP3-2; assembly: GCF_049897765.1. Taxonomy (NCBI): domain Bacteria; kingdom Pseudomonadati; phylum Pseudomonadota; class Gammaproteobacteria; order Pseudomonadales; family Pseudomonadaceae; genus Pseudomonas; species Pseudomonas sp. TWP3-2. Next base: position 15,799 of record NZ_JAFCWW010000039.1, read on the forward strand.
ACGCATGGGTTGGTTGTGGGTCAATGGGGGTTGGGTTTTCGGGGTTTTGGTTTGTGGGCATATCCGTTGCTGCGGTAACGGCTTCTTATGGTTTCGCTCTTACAGCGACTCACTTTTCCAGACGCCGAAAAGTAAGCAAAAGGCTTTCGCCCCGGCGTACGGCACTTCGCTTAGGCTCAGTGTTCCCTCGCTACGGCGCCCATCAGGGGGCATCGCCTCCGGTTTGCTGCGCTGCACCTCCTCTCGATGAATGCGGCTGCGCCGCACGGCGCTGCGCGCCTACCCCTGATGGACACCTACGCTCGGCCTGCCGATGGGCTGGAGATCAAAAGCCACATCAAAAGCCCCTCACCCTAGCCCTCTCCCAGAGGGAGAGGGGACTGACCGAGTGGTTTGGCAGAGCTACGCCGACGTGCGATACCACGTTGAACTCAGGCTTTGAACAGCACACAAATCGGCCCCCTCTCCTAGGGGAGAGGGCTGGGGTGAGGGGTAAATCCACCGCAAAACCTGCAGTGGTCAACTAATTCCGGGCACCTCGATAGGTGGTTTTGACGCCATCGCCCGCTCATAAACGGTCGGTGGCAGATATCCCAGTTTCGAGTGCAGCCGTTCGTTGTTGTAAAACC
>NZ_JAFCWW010000040.1:0-9293 GCF_049897765.1 Pseudomonas sp. TWP3-2
TCGCCGCATGGGTGAATCTTCGCGGATGTACCCGGTTCCCACTGTGTGCCAGCCTGCTGGCGATGGCTATCTTTCAGGCGCTGATGCTATTGCGGATGTCCCCAAAACCTGTGGGAGCTGGCTTGCCAGCGATGGCGGCCTGACAGCCGACCAGCCTGCTCCTGAATGCACCCAATCCCACTGTGAATCTGCTAGCGATGAGGCCCGCCAAACCAACACAAAAACGGATAATCAGCTCCGGGCAAACGCCACCGCAGCCTGAAACTGTTCTTCTGTCGGACGCACGCCGGTGTACAGCACGAACTGCTCCAGTGCCTGAATGGCGATCACTTCCAGCCCGGTGATCACGCGTTTGCCTTCAGCGCGACCACGCATGATCAGCGGCGTCTCCGAGGGGATCGCCACCACATCGAACACCGTCTCCGCCGACTCAATCACTTCGGCGTCAAACGCCAGTTGATCCGCCTCCGGCCCGCCACTCATGCCGATCGGCGTGACGTTGATCAGCATCTGTGGGCGTTCTTCGCCCAGTTCAGCCTGCCAACGATAGCCCAGCGAATCCGCGAGTGCTCTGCCGGCGCGCTCATTACGCGCAACGATCAAACCGTTTTTGTAACCACCATCGCGCAGCGCACTGGCTACCGCTTTGGCCATGCCGCCGCTGCCGCGCAAGGCGAAGGTCGATTGTTGCGGAACTGCGTGTTTTGTCAGCAACTGCTCGATGGCGATGTAATCGGTGTTGTAGGCCTTGAGATGGCCGTCGGTGTTGACGATGGTGTTGATCGACTGTATCGCCGCAGCGGATGCATCCAGCTCATCGACCAGTTCAATACAGGCTTCCTTGAACGGCATCGACACGCCGCACCCACGAATGCCCAACGCACGAATTCCGCTCACTGCGCCGGTCAGATCCTTACTGCTGAAGGCTTTGTAATAGAAGTTCAGGCCCAACTGCTCATACAAATGATTGTGAAACCGCAGACCGAAATTCCCCGGACGCCCGGAAAGGGACATACACAATTGGGTGTCTTTGTTGGGATTCATCTGCATGAAAAACTCCTTCGAATGCACTTTCGGATGGACGGGATTAGCCAGACCATCAGGTTCTGGAAGATGATTGAACGGTCTGCAACGGGCATCGCAATATTGACCCGCAGACCGGTAAAGAAACCGCTACAGACCTTACACAAAATTTACCCAGCCGCCGTGCTGTTTTGCAAAATGTTGCTGTCTTAGAAGTATCCCCGCGCGAACGCAAGCCTGTTGCAGGCCGGACGCCCGGGTCGAAGAACCGAGGAATTATCATGATTCGTAAACTCTCCATTGTCGCCCTGCTGATCGGTGCATTTGCTGTCACAGGCCAGGCCGAAGCCGGAGGTCATGGCTGGCAAGGCCCGGCAGTGTTTGGTGCGATCGTCGGCTCGGCCATCATCGGCTCGGCGCTGATCAATCAGGACCGGCCGGTCTACGTGCAGCAGCAGCCGGTTTACGTTCAGCCGCAACCGGTCTATGTGCAGCAACCGCCACCACCGGTCTACTACCAGCCGGCGCCGGTTTATGTGCAACAACCGGTTTATTACCAACCGGCCCCGGTGTATTACGGCCCACCGCGCGGCTACTACGGCCCTCCACGTCACTACTACGGCGGCCCGCGCTGGTAATCACAACAACACTGAGCCTCGCTTTGATAGCGGGGCTTTTTTTCGCCAACAAGGTGCGCCGTTCGTCGGGCCGAGTCTGAAAAAATCGCGTGAACGTCGCTGTCAGGACAGTTTCCCCGGCTAAAGTCGGCATGATTGACTCGACAGTCGTGAATTCATTCACGCAACGGTCATCCATTTGTCATGACGGAACCGCAATCTGAGTCCGTCCGCATACAACAAATTGATAACAACAAGGACGACAGGAATGCCAACACAGAACCCGCACCGCATTGTCGGTTTGTGCACCTCGAGCAAGGTGTACAACACATTGACCGAACTCAAGCATCTGGAAGGCCATCGCAGCGCAAAGTTTCTTTCGCTGCTCGCGGAAAATCTCGTGCGCAAGGGTTTGCTCAATGAGCACGAGATTGTGCACATGCTCGATCAAGTGGTGGATTGACCCAGCCCTCACCGGCATCAATGACCACTATCGAAAGCGTTGATTGTCCCCGCCGCTGGCAAATCCCTAAGGTAGCCCCACAGATTCAGTGGAGGTACTTGTCATGGCTCAGGTTCAAATCATGTCGGTTATCGGCAGCGCCGTTCCCGCCCCGCTCCGCGCGCTGGGATTGCTCGCCTGCTGGTATCTGGTGCGCGATGGCGAGCCAATCAGCGGCCCGCTCACCTCTTTGCCCGATGCTCAGGCATTGTCGCTGCAGATTGGCAATCAGCCGTTCAACGCCTAAGAAGGCAGCTGCACTTTCGGCTTGGTTTCGACGAACAGCGCCCAGCTCGACATGAACAGCGCAGCGATCAGCGGACCGATCACAAAGCCGTTCAGACCGAACACCGCCATACCGCCCAGCGTTGAGATCAGGATCAGGTAATCCGGCATCCGCGTGTCCTTGCCCACCAGAATCGGGCGCAGCACGTTGTCCACCAGACCGATCACGAAGACCCCGAACAAGCCCAGTACCACGCCTTCCCAGATCATCCCGCTGAGCAGGAAATACACCGCCACCGGCGCCCAGACGATCCCCGCGCCCACCGCTGGCAGCAGCGACAGAAACCCCATCAACACCGCCCAGAGTAAAGCGCTGGGAATATCGAGAAACCAGAATATCGCCCCGCCCAACGCACCCTGAGTGATCGCCACCACCAGATTGCCCTTGACCGTGGCACGCACCACGCGGTTGAACTTGAGCTGTAAACGACGCTTGTGGTTTTCCTCCAGCGGCACCGCCGTGCGCATCTTGCGCGCCAGCTCGGGACCGTCGCGCAGGAAGAAAAACAGCAGATACAACATGATGAAAAAACTCACCACAAACTCGAACGTACCCTGGCCGAAACTGAACGCCTGAGTCGCCAGCACCTGACTGCCCTGCATTGCGCTTTTGACGATTTTCTCACGCAAACCGTTCAGCTCACCCAGGCCGAATCGATCAAGCAGATTCTGGAAGTACGGCGGCAGGCTGTGCTTGAACTGCACCAGATAGGCGCCAATGTCGAGTTTGCCGCTTTCGATGTTGTTGTAGACCGTGGCCCCTTCCTGCACCAGCAGCACGCTGATGACGATCACCGGCAAAATCGCAATCACCAGGCAGATGCTCAAGGTGCACAGCGACGTCAGGTTGCGCTGCCAGCCGAATTTGAACTGCAATTTGCGCTGCATCGGCGCAAACACGATGCCCAGAATTACCGCCCAGAACACCGCGCCGTAGAACGGCAGCAAGATCCAGATAAAGGCGACCGTCACCAGTACGAGCAGCACGGTGAGGGATTTGAATTGCAGACTCTTTTGGTTCATGTCCAGTCCATGTCAGTCAGGCGCCACACGCGCCCGCCCAACTTAGTCAGCCCGCGGCGGCCCAAGTGCCATCAATCTTTAATGAGCATAGATGCAGATCAATAAAGCCTTGGCCCAACTGCTCTACCCTGCCGCGCTTTTGCGATTGATACCGCCATGACGCCCTCCTTCACCCCGGAACTGCTGGCCCCCGCCGGCACCCTGAAAAACATGCGCTACGCCTTCGCCTATGGCGCCGATGCGGTTTACGCCGGCCAGCCGCGCTATAGCCTGCGCGTGCGCAACAACGAATTCGACCACGCCAACCTCGCCCTTGGCATTCAGGAGGCCCAGGCCCAGGGCAAGCGTTTCTACGTGGTGGTCAACATCGCCCCGCACAACGCCAAGCTGAAAACCTTCCTCAAGGATCTGGCGCCAGTGATCGAGATGGCGCCGGACGCGCTGATCATGTCCGACCCTGGCCTGATCATGCTGGTGCGCCGGCACTTCCCGCAGATGCCGATCCACCTTTCGGTGCAGGCCAACACGGTGAACTGGGCGAGCGTCGAGTTCTGGCAACAGCAAGGTCTGAGCCGGATCATCCTCTCGCGGGAACTGTCGCTCGAGGAAATCGGCGAAATTCGCGAGCAAGTGCCGGGCATGGAGCTGGAAGTGTTCGTGCATGGCGCGTTGTGCATGGCCTACTCCGGACGCTGTTTGCTGTCGGGTTACATGAACAAGCGCGATGCCAATCAGGGCAGTTGCACCAATGCCTGCCGCTGGAAGTATTCGGCGCAGGAGGCGACTGAAAATCAGCTCGGCGAGATCGTGCAGACCTGCGAACCACAGCCGACCCTCGGGATTGGCGCACCGACCGAGCAGGTGTTCCTGTTGCAGGAAGCCAATCGCCCCGACGAATCGATGCCAGCGTTCGAAGACGAACACGGCACTTACATCATGAACGCCAAGGACCTGCGCGCAGTGCAGCACGTCGAGCGCCTGACCCGGATGGGCGTGCATTCATTGAAGATCGAGGGCCGCACCAAATCGCACTTCTATTGCGCGCGCACCACGCAGGTGTATCGCCGGGCGATTGATGATGCGGTGGCCGGACGCGCATTCGATCGCAGCCTGATGACGGATCTGGAATCGTTGGCGCAACGCGGATACACCGAGGGTTTTCTGCGCCGGCATGTGCATGACGAATATCAGAACTATCAGAACGGCAGCTCGGTGTCGGAGCGTCAGCAGTTTGTCGGCGAGTTGACCGGAGAGCGGCGTGAAGGTCTGGCCGAGGTCAAGGTGAAGAACCGCTTTGCGTTGGGCGATCATTTGGAGCTTATGACGCCGGAGGGTAATTTTCAGTTTGATCTGCAGCAATTGCTGAGTGTGAAAGGTGAGGCGATCGACGTCGCGCCGGGAGATGGGCATACGGTTTATTTGCCGGTGCCGGATGGGGTCGATCTTGAGTTCGGGTTACTGATGCGGGATATCGGCGCCTGCTAGAAGGCCCTCACCCTGGCCCTCTCCCAGAGGGAGAGGGGACTGAATGGGAGATGCTTCAGATTAACGCCGACCTGATCAATCAGCTGTGAATCCATAATCGACGCGGCTTTTCAGGTCGATGTACCACGCCAGACACCTCGGTAGGCTCCCTCTCCCTCCGGGAGAGGGCTGGGGTGAGGGGCCGCTCTTTTACGATCAGCGCTGATCATCCGACAGTGGCGTAGGCGCATCCGCCGGTGGCATATCGTCGTCAGCCGGCGGGTCATTCCAGTCTTCTGGGCGATCATCGTTCAACGGGTCGTTGCCGGGGCTCATACCCGGAGGCACATCGTGATCGGCCAGTTTCGGTTCGTCCGTGCGGGGCATTGCGCGGGTTGGATCGGTCGGAGCGGTTCCACCCTGAAACAGCGTGTCGTCAGCCATGATGCACCTCACAAAAGGAGGCCCGGAACATCCGGGTCGTACACGTTTGAAATGCCCCCGCGCACAGCGTGCTATCGAACAGACCAACGGTGATCAACCCTGCGCAGAAAACCGGTCACGGCTGTTGGTCAGGTGCAGCCACATTGCCGCACGGGCCGCATCCGCGTCCTGACGCTTGATCGCATTGAGGATCGCCTCGTGCTCCAGATTGGCCAGTTGCCCGAGCTTGCTTAAATCGGTCGCGCCGCGTTCAGCAGCATTCACCCGAGTACGAGGAATCATTGCGCTGCCCAGGTGCTGCATGATTTCGGTGAAGCACACGTTACCGGTAGCCTCGGCGATCAATAGATGAAAGCGCCGGTCAGCCTCGACGCAACTGTCGTTGTTGGCCAGCAGGCGCTGATAGTCGTCGAGCGCCTGACGCATCTGCACTAGCTGCTGCTCGCTACGGCGTTGCGCAGCCAGCGCCGCTGCCTGTGTTTCCAGCCCCATGCGCAATTCAAGAATGCTGCGCACTCCCAGCGCGGTGTCGACATTCAGGCGCAGGCCCTGCTCCGGCGCGCGCTCGATCACAAAGGTGCCGATGCCATGGCGCGTTTCCACCAGACCGGACGCCTGCAACTTGGAAATCGCCTCGCGCACCACGGTGCGGCTGACCCCGTACTCCTGAACGATCGAGTTCTCCGACGGCAACTTGTCACCGGGCAGCATCTGGCCGAGCAGGATGCTATGCGTGAGTTTCTCCACCAGATCGTGGGCCAGGTTGTGCGCGCGTTTGCGGGTGGGAGCGTCGAGGTCTTCGTGCATGGTCGATTCCGGTGTCGGGGCTTGTGGATCGTAGCACTGCGGTGCTGAGGGCCTGAGCAAAATCTTCCATAACCGCTGCTTAACTTGTATGACAACACTCAATATATTTTGCCCTTCATCCATCAATCGGATGCTTGGCAGCGTTTAAACCATACTCATTAGATACAAAAACCCTCCCGCCAAACGCCACGAAAGGCAATAAACACAAGAGAACATATAAGAAAAGGCATAAAAAACTTTTCTAAAAGATGATTTTGATTGTTTGCCGCACTTGTAGGGCAAAAAAATCTAGTTGTATGATGTCTATCAACACCTGACACCCAGTACTACCCCGCATAAAAATAACGAGTGGGAGAAAATCCAGTGAAAACATCCATCGCCGGGATGCATGAGGGCGCCGATTCGGTGTTGTCCTCAGCCATTTCCAAAGTCAAACGCCATGTCCTGCCGCTGTTCGTGATCATGTTCATCGTCAATTACATTGACCGGGTGAACATCGGTTTCGTGCGCACACACATGGAACACGATCTGGGCATCGGCGCCGCCGCTTACGGCTTCGGTGCCGGCCTGTTCTTCATCGGCTACGCGCTGTTCGAAGTCCCGTCGAACATGCTTCTACAAAAAGTCGGCGCACGAATCTGGCTGACCCGCATCATGTTCACTTGGGGCCTGGTCGCCGCTGGCATGGCGTTCATTCAGAACGAAACCCACTTCTATATCCTCAGATTTCTGCTCGGCGTAGCTGAGGCCGGATTCTTCCCGGGGGTGATTTACTACTTCACCCGCTGGCTGCCGGGCGCCGAGCGCGGCAAGGCGATTGCGATTTTCCTCAGCGGTTCGGCCGTGGCCTCGCTGATCTCCGGCCCGTTGTCCGGCCTGCTGCTGCAAATCAACGGCTTGGGCATGCACGGCTGGCAGTGGATGTATTTCATTGAAGGGATGTTCTCGGTCGGGCTGTGCGTGTTCGTCTGGTTCTGGCTCGACGCCAAACCCCACGACGCCAAATGGCTGAGCCCCGCCGAACAGGACGCGCTGGTCAAAGCCATCGACGACGAGCAACTGGCCCGCGAAGCCGCAACGCCGATCAAACCGTCGCTGGGCAAATTGCTCAAGGATCGACAGATCATTCTGTTCTGCCTGATCTACTTCTTCATCCAGTTGACGATCTACGCCGCGACGTTCTGGCTGCCGAGCATCATCAAGAAAATGGGCGAGATGAGTGACCTACAGGTCGGTCTGTTCAACTCGATTCCGTGGTTGCTGTCGATCATCGGCATGTACGCCTTCGCGACTTTCTCGGCCAAGTGGAAGCACCAACAGGCTTGGGTTGCCACGGCGTTGTTGATTGCCGCAGCGGGGATGTTCATGTCCACCACCGGCGGGCCGATCTTCGCATTCGTCGCGATTTGCTTTGCCGCGCTCGGCTTCAAGTCTGCGTCGTCGCTGTTCTGGCCGATTCCCCAGGCTTATCTCGATGCGCGCATCGCGGCGGCGGTGATCGCGCTGATCAACTCGGTGGGCAACCTTGGCGGCTTCGTGGCGCCGACCACATTCGGTTTGCTGGAAGAACACACCGGCTCGATTCAGGGCGGTCTGTATGGCCTGGCCGCGACCTCGATCATCGCAGCGATCATCGTGTTCTTCGCCCGCACCCAACCGAAATCCGTAGCTGATGCCGGCGCACAAATTTCCACGCCGAAGCACGCCTGAATTCTGCATTTATAAGGACAACAAAAATGACCGCACACGACATCGCCAAAGCCCCGATCATCACCGACATGCAAGTCATCCCGGTCGCCGGCCACGACGGCATGCTGCTCAACCTGAGCGGCGCGCACGGGCCGTATTTCACCCGTAACATCGTCATTTTGAAAGACAACGCCGGCCACACCGGCGTCGGTGAAGTGCCCGGCGGCGAGCGCATCCGCCAGACGCTGGAAGACGCCCGCTGTCTGGTGATCGGCAGCCCGATCGGCTCCTATCAGAAGATCCTCAATCAAGTGCGTCAGACCTTCGCCGACCGTGACGCGGGTGGTCGCGGATTGCAGACCTTCGACCTGCGCATCACCATTCACGCTGTCACCGGCCTGGAAGCCGCCCTGCTCGACCTGCTCGGCCAGCACCTCGACGTGCCGGTAGCTGCGCTGCTCGGTGAAGGTCAGCAGCGCGATCAAGTGAAGATGCTCGGTTATCTGTTTTACGTCGGTGATCAGCGCGAAACCGACCTCGCTTACCGCAGCGAGCCGGATGCCGACAACGACTGGTTCCGCGTGCGGCACGAGAAAGCCATGAGCGCTGAAAGCGTGGTGCGCCTGGCCGAAGCGGCGCATCAGCGCTACGGCTTCAAGGACTTCAAACTCAAGGGCGGCGTGCTCAATGGTGATGCGGAAATCGAAGCCGTCACCGCACTGGCCGAACGCTTCCCCGATGCGCGCATCACCCTCGATCCGAACGGCGCGTGGTCACTCAAAGAAGCCATCCGTCTGTGCCGCGATCAGCATCATGTGCTCGCATACGCCGAAGATCCATGCGGCGCGGAAAACGGTTATTCGGGCCGTGAAGTGATGGCCGAATTCCGCCGCGCCACCGGGCTGAAAACCGCGACCAACATGATTGCCACCGACTGGCGCGAGATGGGCCACGCGATCCAGTTGCAATCGGTCGACATCCCGCTGGCCGACCCGCACTTCTGGACCATGCAGGGTTCGGTGCGCGTGGCGCAGATGTGCCACGAATGGGGCCTGACCTGGGGCTCGCACTCGAACAATCACTTCGACATTTCGCTGGCAATGTTCACCCACGTCGCCGCCGCTGCGCCGGGCGATATCACGGCTATCGACACTCACTGGATCTGGCAAGACGGCCAGCGGCTGACCAAAGCGCCGCTGCAAATTGTCGACGGCTGCGTGCAGGTACCACAGAAACCGGGGCTGGGCGTGGAGCTGGACTTGGATCAGCTGGCCAAGGCCCACGAACTGTATAAAGGCATGGGACTCGGCGCGCGCGATGACAGCGTGGCGATGCAGTTTCTGATTCCGGGATGGAAATTCGATAACAAGCGGCCGTGTCTGGTGCGCTGACCCTGTGCTGAAAACACCACAATAGAAATTGCGCCCCCCCCCCGGCGC
>NZ_JAFCWW010000041.1:0-9005 GCF_049897765.1 Pseudomonas sp. TWP3-2
TTCTTTATCGGCGCTTGGGTGAAAGGAGGAGGGGCGAAATCTCCCACGGATCTGTACTGCGTCAACAGTCAGAAGCCAGCCTAGTCCCTCCTCCTCCCTTCAAGTACCAAGCATACAAGCTAGCCTGCTAGCGATGAGGCCGGTACTGACAACACTGCTCTAAATGCCGCACAAACAAAAACGCCCCGACATAAGTCGGGGCGTTTTCATTTGCAGCTAAGGCTTAGCGCGGGAAAGCTGGCGGGTTTACACCGGCCATGTCTTCCATCACGCGGATTACCTGGCAGCTGTAACCGAACTCGTTGTCGTACCAGACGTACAGAACAACGCGGTTATCCTGGGTGATGGTCGCTTCAGCGTCGACCACACCGGCGTGGCGCGAGCCAACGAAGTCGGTGGATACCACTTCCTGCGAATTGACGAAGTCGATCTGCTTGTGCAGATCGGAGTGCAGCGCCATGTAGCGCAGGTACTCGTTCATCTCTTCACGGGTGGCGGCTTTCTCAAGGTTCAGGTTGAGAATCGCCATCGACACGTTCGGCGTCGGAACACGGATCGCGTTACCGGTCAGCTTGCCGGCCAGCTCAGGCAGAGCCTTGGCAGCAGCGGTGGCAGCACCGGTTTCGGTGATAACCATGTTCAGCGCGGCGCTACGGCCACGGCGATCGCCCTTGTGGAAGTTGTCGATCAGGTTCTGGTCGTTGGTGTACGAGTGAACGGTTTCGACGTGACCATTGATGATGCCGAACTTGTCATTCACAGCCTTCAGCACCGGCACGATGGCGTTGGTGGTGCAGGAAGCGGCGGACACGATCTTGTCGTCAGCGGTGATTTCACCGTGGTTGATACCGTGCACGATGTTCTTCAGCTTGCCTTTGCCAGGCGCGGTCAGAACAACGCGGTCGATACCCGGGCAAGCCAGATGCTGACCCAGGCCCTCGGCGTCACGCCATACACCGGTGTTGTCTACCAGCAGCGCGTCTTTGATGCCGTACTGGGTGTAATCCACTTCAGTCGGGTTCTTCGCGTAGATCACCTGGATCAGGTTACCGTTGGCGGTGATGGTGTTGTTTTCTTCGTCGATGGTGATGGTGCCATTGAACGAACCATGCACCGAATCGCGGCGCAGCAGGCTGGCGCGTTTGGTCAGGTCGTTATCGGCGCCTTTACGCACGACGATGGCACGCAGACGCAGACCGTCGCCGCCACCGGTTTTTTCGATCAGGATGCGCGCCAGCAGACGGCCGATACGACCGAAGCCGTAGAGCACAACGTCGGTGCCTTTACGTGCGGAAGCGTTCTGCTGGCCAACTACATCGGCCATCTCTTCGCGAACGAATTGCTCGGCGCTGCGGCCATTGCCTTCGTTGCGGAATTTATACGCCAACTTGCCCAGATCCACCGAAGCCGCGCCGAGCTTGAGCTCACTCATGGCTTTAAGAAGAGGGAATGTTTCGTGGACGGAGAGTTCGCTATCGTCGGAAGAACGGTGACGCGCAAAGCGGTGGGCTTTGAGAATCGCGATGACAGACTGGTTGATCAGGCTGCGGCCATAGATCGAGCTCACCACGTTGTTATTGCGGTAGAGCTGACCGATAAGCGGAATCATCGCTTCTGCGAGAGCTTCACGGTCGATCCATTCACCAAGACACTGGTCGGGCTTCTGAGTCACGGTAACCTTCCACATGTAGGGGCAGAAAAAAGGGGCTACATTATGCCGCTCGAAAGCACTTGTAGCAATGCGCGCCTGTCGCGCAATCAGTAACAAAATCCTGTTCAAAAAAATTACGCCCTTCTCCAGCCCAGTAAAACCGGGGCTTGCAGCGCAGTCAATTTTTCGACGACTGTCAGACGATGTCTGTAACCCTCCGAAACACCGGCCACTTTCGGCACTACATAATGCTTAAAAAAACCCGGTTTTTTGTTGTTACCACTACATTTCTCCCGAACGGTGCAGATAGACGCACACCGCAACTGACAGGCGGCACCCGACGCCGCTACAATTACCGACTTTGTCGCACCGCCTGGAGCTCAACCTTCCGTGCCCGTCCTGCGTCTACCGCAACTCCCTGCTGCGGCAGGTAAACAGCATTGGGGCAATTTGCCCGGTGCCGCCCTGAGCCTGGCGATTGCCGAGGCTGCCAGCGCTGCCAAGCGCTTCACACTGCTCCTGACCGCCGACAGCCAAAGTGCCGAACGGCTGGAACAGGAGCTGGGCTTCTTCGCCCCGGATTTGCCGGTGCTGCATTTCCCGGACTGGGAAACCCTGCCCTACGATCTGTTCTCGCCCCATCAAGACATCATTTCCCAGCGCATCGCTGCCTTGTACAGGCTGCCGGAGCTGGAACATGGCGTGCTGGTGGTGCCGATCACCACTGCCCTGCATCGCCTGGCGCCGACCAAATTCCTGCTCGGCAGCAGTCTGGTGCTGGATGTCGGCCAGAAACTCGATGTCGAGCAGATGCGCACGCGGCTCGAAGCCAGCGGCTATCGCTACGTCGACACGGTCTACGAGCACGGTGAATTCACCGTACGTGGCTCGCTGATCGACCTGTTCCCGATGGGCAGCAAACTGCCGTTTCGCATCGATCTGTTCGATGACGAAATCGAAACCCTGCGCACCTTCGATCCGGAAAACCAGCGCTCAATCGACAAGGTCGATTCGGTCAAGCTGCTGCCGGCCCGCGAATTCCCGCTGCAGAAAGACGCGGTCACCCGGTTCAAGGCGCGCTTCCGCGAGCGTTTCGACGTCGACTTCCGCCGCTGCCCGATCTTTCAGGACCTGAGCAGCGGGATTACCCCGGCCGGCATCGAGTACTACCTGCCGCTGTTCTTCGACGAAACTTCGACCCTGTTCGATTACCTGCCGCAAGACACCCAAGTGTTCTCGCTGCCGGGCATCGAGCAAGCGGCGGAAAACTTCTGGAACGACGTGCGCAATCGTTATGAAGAGCGCCGCGTCGATCCATCACGTCCTTTATTGCCACCCGCCGAATTGTTTCTGCCGGTCGAAGACTGCTTCGCGCGCCTGAAGAACTGGCCGCGCGTGGTCGCGAGTCAGCAGGATGTGGAAAGCGGCGCCGGCCGCGAGCGCTTCCCGGCGCAGGTGTTGCCGAATCTGGCGATTGAAGCCAAAGCCACGCAGCCGCTGGCGGCGCTGGCAGGTTTCCTCGACGAATTCCCCGGGCGCGTGCTGTTTACCGCCGAGTCTGCGGGCCGTCGCGAAGTGCTGCTGGAACTGCTCGAACGCCTGAAGCTGCGGCCGAAAACCGTCGACAGCTGGCCGGACTTTGTTGCATCAAAAGAGCGCCTGGCGATCACCATCGCCCCGCTCGACGAAGGCCTGATGCTCGACGACCCGGCGCTGGCACTGATTGCGGAAAGTCCGTTGTTCGGTCAGCGCGTGATGCAGCGCCGTCGCCGCGAGAAACGCGCCGACGCCAACAACGATGCGGTGATCAAGAACCTCACCGAGCTGCGCGAAGGCGCGCCGGTGGTACACATCGATCACGGTGTCGGTCGTTACCTCGGCTTGGCGACACTGGAAATCGACGATCAGGCCGCTGAATTCCTCACGCTGCAATACGCCGAAGGCGCCAAGCTGTATGTGCCGGTGGCCAACCTGCATCTGATCGCGCGCTACACCGGCAGCGACGATGCGCTGGCTCCGCTGCACCGTCTCGGTTCGGAAACCTGGCAGAAAGCCAAGCGCAAAGCCGCCGAACAGGTGCGCGACGTCGCCGCCGAACTGCTCGACATCTATGCGCGTCGTGCTGCGCGCGAAGGTTATGCGTTCGCCGATCCGAAGGCCGATTACGCAACCTTCAGCGCCGGCTTCCCATTCGAAGAAACGCCCGATCAGCAAACCACCATCGAAGCGGTGCGCGCCGATATGCTCGCGCCGAAACCGATGGATCGACTGGTCTGCGGCGACGTTGGTTTCGGCAAGACCGAAGTGGCAATGCGGGCCGCGTTCATCGCCGTGCATGGTGGTCGCCAAGTGGCGATTCTGGTGCCGACCACACTGCTCGCCCAGCAGCATTACAACAGCTTCCGCGACCGCTTCGCCGACTGGCCAGTGACTGTGGAAGTGATGAGCCGCTTCAAGTCGGCCAAGGAAGTCAACGCGGCGATTGCCGAGCTGGCCGAAGGCAAAATCGACATCGTCATCGGCACGCACAAACTGCTGTCCGACGATGTGAAGATCAAAAATCTTGGTTTGGTGATCATCGACGAAGAACACCGTTTCGGTGTGCGCCAGAAAGAACAGCTCAAGGCTCTGCGCAGTGAAGTCGACATCCTTACGCTGACCGCCACGCCGATTCCGCGCACGCTGAACATGGCCGTGTCGGGCATGCGCGATCTGTCGATCATCGCCACGCCGCCGGCGCGACGTTTGTCGGTGCGCACCTTCGTCATGGAGCAGAACAAGAGCACGGTCAAGGAAGCGTTGCTGCGTGAGTTGCTGCGTGGCGGTCAGGTCTACTACCTGCACAACGACGTTAAAACCATCGAGAAATGCGCTGCTGATCTGGCCGAACTGGTGCCAGAAGCACGCATCGGCATCGGTCACGGACAGATGCGCGAACGCGATCTCGAACAAGTGATGAGCGACTTCTACCACAAGCGCTTCAACGTGTTGATCGCCTCGACCATCATCGAGACCGGCATCGACGTGCCGAGCGCCAACACCATCATCATCGAGCGTGCCGACAAGTTCGGTCTGGCGCAGTTGCACCAGTTGCGCGGCCGCGTTGGTCGCAGTCACCACCAGGCTTACGCCTACCTGCTGACACCGCCGCGCCAGCAAATCACTGGCGACGCCGAGAAGCGTCTGGAAGCGATTGCCAACACTCAGGATCTCGGCGCAGGTTTCGTGCTGGCGACCAACGACCTGGAAATCCGTGGCGCCGGCGAACTGCTTGGCGATGGTCAGAGCGGGCAGATTCAGGCTGTCGGTTTCACGCTGTACATGGAGATGCTCGAACGCGCGGTGAAATCGATCCGCAAGGGCGAGCAACCAAATCTCGATCAACCGCTCGGCGGTGGTCCGGAGGTCAATCTGCGGGTCCCGGCGTTGATTCCGGAAAGCTATCTGCCGGATGTGCACGCACGCCTGATTTTGTACAAACGCATCGCCTCGGCTACCGATGAAGAAGGTTTGAAAGATCTGCAAGTCGAGATGATCGATCGCTTCGGCCTGTTGCCGGAACCGACCAAGAATCTGGTGCGCATCACTGCGCTGAAATTGCAGGCCGAGCAACTGGGCATCAAGAAAGTCGATGGCGGCCCGCAAGGTGGCCGCATCGAGTTCGCCGCGCAGACGCCGGTCGATCCGCTGACCCTGATCAAACTGATTCAGGGTCAGCCAAAACGCTACAAATTCGAGGGCGCCACGGTATTCAAATTCATGGTGCCGATGGAGCGCCCGGAAGAGCGCTTTAATACTGTAGAGGCGCTGTTCGAGCGCCTCATTCCGAAAACTGCTTGAAGGACGCCGCATGCGCCTGTTTCGCTCACTGACTTTGTTGCTGACTCTGGTCGCCCCGTCGGCATTTGCCGATGACTTGTATCAAGTCGAAATGATTCTGGTCCGGCAGAACGCTGTGCCGGCGATTGTCAGCCGCGCCGCACCGGAGGACTGGGCCGCTGGCGCCCAGCGCCTGGGCAATGACAGCCAACGCACGCCGGCGCTGGGCGAGGTTGCGAGCAAGCTCACGGCCAGCGGCGGGTACAGCGTGCTGATGCACAAGGCCTGGCAGCAGAACCTTGGCGAAGTGCCGGTGAAAGTTGCGGTCAGCGAAGGTGCGGAGCAATTCGGACAGTTCCCGATCGAGGGCACTCTGGAGATGAAGCTCGGCCGGTTCACCGACGTCAACGCGGATTTCTGGGTCAATCAGATTGACGCCAATGGCCTGGTCACCGCCAGCGAACGCCTCAAGCAAGAGAGCCACACCAAAAACGGTCAACTCAATTTTCTGGATAACGGCCACCTCGGCCTGCTGATCAAGATCACTTCCCTGACGGCGCCAGCGCCTCGCGAAGCGCCTGAAGCCATTCCGGACTGATCGAAGTCCTCATGTCCTCGCCCCTGAGCAAACCGTTGGCACCCTCCTGGGTCAGCCGATTCAAGGAACAGAGCCTGGAGCGTGGTCGCCGCTACGCCCTGGAAAACCGCGTACGCATCGTCCAGGTTGGCGACGCAACCATTACCGCCAGTTGCGAAGGCTCTGGCGGTAACGTCTACCGGCAGACGATTCGCCTGCGCGAGTCGGCCAAAGGCACGCTGCTGATGGTCGACGCCACCTGCACCTGTCCGGTGCACAGCAACTGCAAACACTGCGCAGCGGTGTTGCTGCAAGTCCAGGAAACCCTCGAATACCCGGCCGCGGCGAAAGACGCCGAGCTGCTGGAAAAACTCTCGGCCGTACTGGAAAACCGCAGTCCGAAAGCGCCGCCACAAGTGTTGGTGGATAACGTGCAACCGGTGCCACGCCTGTGGCTGGCCAGCGTCGAGTTCAGCGCCTTCGAACCGCGCAATGGCAAGATGCAGCGCTATATTCAGCACCGCGCGGCGCTGTCGTTCAGCTACTTGGACGAATACGTCAGCGGCCAGAAAAACAGCGACATCCTGATTCGTCAGGAAGCCCAGACCCTGCGGATCAAACGCCATCCGGATGTCGAACAGAACTACCGCGAACAGCTGCGCATCCTCGGTTTCCGCATCGCCACCCGCCAGAGCAAAGCCCTGCCGGAAAGTGCCGGCGAACTCTATGAGATGGTCAATGACAGCGCGTGGCTGACCTTCACCCTGAATGATCTGCAGAAGCTGCGCACGCAGGGCTGGGAATTGCAGATCGACGAGGAGTTCGGCTTCGATCTGACGGTCGTCGACGATTGGTACGCCACTGTCGAGCAGGCGCCAGAGCGCGACTGGTTCGATCTGGAGCTAGGGATCATCGTCAACGGCGAGCGCCTGAGCCTGTTGCCAATCCTGCTGAATCTGATGCGCTCCCACGCAGAAATCCTCAATCCGGAACGTCTTGCCCGTCGGCGCGATGATGAGCTGATTCTGGTGAATATCCCACAGCGCACCATCGAGAATGGACCGCTGCAAGTGGCCCTGCCACTCGGTCGCTTGAAACCAGTGCTGGCCACGCTCGGCGAGTTTTATTTGCAGCAACCGGGCGAAACCACATTACGCCTGAGCAAGGCCGACGCGACACGCCTGAATTCGCTGGAAGGCATTCCACTGTTATGGGAAGGCGGCGAGCAGATCCGCGGCTTCGCCCAGCGCTTGCGTGACATCCGCGACTACAGCGCGGCGGCGCCCGAGGGTTTGAACGCGGTTCTGCGGCCTTATCAGCTTGAAGGCTTGAGCTGGATGCAGTCACTGCGCCAGCTCGAAGTCGGTGGGATTCTTGCGGACGACATGGGGCTGGGCAAAACCCTACAGACCCTGGCGCATATTCTCAGCGAGAAGATCGCCGGGCGCCTGGATCGGCCGTGCATGGTGGTGATGCCGACCAGCCTGATTCCCAACTGGCTCGACGAAGCGGCGCATTTCACGCCGCAGTTGAAGGTTGTCGCGCTGTACGGTGCCACGCGTAAAAAGCACTTTGAGCATCTGGCCGAATACGACTTGATCCTCACCACCTATGCGCTACTGCCCAAGGACGTCGAACGTCTCGCCCAGCAACCGCTGCACGTGTTGGTGCTGGATGAAGCGCAATATATCAAAAACCCCAACAGCAAAGCCGCGCAGGCTGCGCGCGAACTCAACGCGCGCCAGCGCCTGTGCCTGAGTGGTACGCCACTGGAAAACCACTTGGGTGAACTGTGGTCGCTGTTCCACTTCTTGCTGCCCGGTTGGCTCGGCGACGTGAAAAGCTTCAACGCCGATTACCGTGTGCCGATTGAAAAGCGCGGCAGTGAAGTCAGACTTCAGCACCTGAATGGCCGGATCAAACCGTTCCTGCTGCGCCGCACCAAAGAGCAGGTCGCCACCGAACTGCCGCCGAAAACCGAGATCATCCATTGGGTAGATCTCAACGAAGCGCAGCGCGACGTGTACGAAACCATGCGGCTGGCGATGGACAAGAAAGTCCGCGACGAAATCACACGTAAAGGCGTGGCGCGTAGTCAGATCATCATTCTTGAAGCGCTGCTGAAACTGCGTCAGGTGTGCTGCGATTTGCGCCTGGTCAGCGGCGCCACCCTGCCCGCGCGTGGCAGCACCTCGGGCAAGCTCGACAGCTTGATGGAGATGCTTGAGGAATTGTTTGAAGAAGGTCGACGGATTCTGCTGTTCTCGCAGTTCACTTCAATGTTGTCGCTGATTGAAGACGAGCTGAAGAAGCGCAAAATTTCCTACGCGCTTTTGACCGGTCAGACCCGCGATCGGCGCACGCCGGTGAAGGAATTCCAGAGCGGCACTCGTCAGATTTTTCTGATCAGCCTGAAGGCTGGCGGCGTCGGATTGAACCTGACCGAGGCCGACACGGTGATTCACTACGATCCGTGGTGGAACCCGGCAACCGAGAATCAGGCAACCGACCGCGCGTATCGCATCGGTCAGGAGAAACCGGTATTCGTCTACAAGATGATCGCGCGCGGCACCGTGGAAGAGAAAATCCAGCACTTGCAGCGGGAGAAATCCGACTTGGCGGCAGGTGTGCTGGACGGGCGCAAGGCCGGTGACTGGAAGTTGCAGAACGACGACATTGAAGCGCTGTTTGCACCGCTGCCGGACAAGCTCGAAAAGCGCTGAGATTTTTGTCGTCTGTTAGATAGCTATCGCTGGCAAGCCAGCTCCCACAGGGTTATCAGTCGTACACAAAACCGTGATTCAACTCAATACCTGTGGGAGCTGGCTTGCCAGCGATGGGCATTGGTATCTACACATCTAAGTTCTTCGGCTGGCCATCCAGCCGATGGCTTCTTTAGCAAAAGCCGCCAGCTCCTCTGGGGTGTGTTGCTCCAACGTCTCACACATGGCCAAAAGC
>NZ_JAFCWW010000042.1:0-4884 GCF_049897765.1 Pseudomonas sp. TWP3-2
GGAGCTTGCTCCTGAATTCAGCGGCGGACGGGTGAGTAATGCCTAGGAATCTGCCTGGTAGTGGGGGACAACGTTTCGAAAGGAACGCTAATACCGCATACGTCCTACGGGAGAAAGCAGGGGACCTTCGGGCCTTGCGCTATCAGATGAGCCTAGGTCGGATTAGCTAGTTGGTGAGGTAATGGCTCACCAAGGCGACGATCCGTAACTGGTCTGAGAGGATGATCAGTCACACTGGAACTGAGACACGGTCCAGACTCCTACGGGAGGCAGCAGTGGGGAATATTGGACAATGGGCGAAAGCCTGATCCAGCCATGCCGCGTGTGTGAAGAAGGTCTTCGGATTGTAAAGCACTTTAAGTTGGGAGGAAGGGCAGTAACTTAATACGTTGCTGTTTTGACGTTACCGACAGAATAAGCACCGGCTAACTCTGTGCCAGCAGCCGCGGTAATACAGAGGGTGCAAGCGTTAATCGGAATTACTGGGCGTAAAGCGCGCGTAGGTGGTTTGTTAAGTTGGATGTGAAATCCCCGGGCTCAACCTGGGAACTGCATTCAAAACTGACAAGCTAGAGTATGGTAGAGGGTGGTGGAATTTCCTGTGTAGCGGTGAAATGCGTAGATATAGGAAGGAACACCAGTGGCGAAGGCGACCACCTGGACTGATACTGACACTGAGGTGCGAAAGCGTGGGGAGCAAACAGGATTAGATACCCTGGTAGTCCACGCCGTAAACGATGTCAACTAGCCGTTGGGAGCCTTGAGCTCTTAGTGGCGCAGCTAACGCATTAAGTTGACCGCCTGGGGAGTACGGCCGCAAGGTTAAAACTCAAATGAATTGACGGGGGCCCGCACAAGCGGTGGAGCATGTGGTTTAATTCGAAGCAACGCGAAGAACCTTACCAGGCCTTGACATCCAATGAACTTTCCAGAGATGGATTGGTGCCTTCGGGAACATTGAGACAGGTGCTGCATGGCTGTCGTCAGCTCGTGTCGTGAGATGTTGGGTTAAGTCCCGTAACGAGCGCAACCCTTGTCCTTAGTTACCAGCACGTAATGGTGGGCACTCTAAGGAGACTGCCGGTGACAAACCGGAGGAAGGTGGGGATGACGTCAAGTCATCATGGCCCTTACGGCCTGGGCTACACACGTGCTACAATGGTCGGTACAAAGGGTTGCCAAGCCGCGAGGTGGAGCTAATCCCATAAAACCGATCGTAGTCCGGATCGCAGTCTGCAACTCGACTGCGTGAAGTCGGAATCGCTAGTAATCGTGAATCAGAATGTCACGGTGAATACGTTCCCGGGCCTTGTACACACCGCCCGTCACACCATGGGAGTGGGTTGCACCAGAAGTAGCTAGTCTAACCTTCGGGAGGACGGTTACCACGGTGTGATTCATGACTGGGGTGAAGTCGTAACAAGGTAGCCGTAGGGGAACCTGCGGCTGGATCACCTCCTTAATCGACGACATCAGCTGCTCCATGAGCTCCCACACGAATTGCTTGATTCATTGAAGAAGACGAAAGAAGCAGCCCGAAATTGGGTCTGTAGCTCAGTTGGTTAGAGCGCACCCCTGATAAGGGTGAGGTCGGCAGTTCGAATCTGCCCAGACCCACCAATTTTGTGTGGGAACCTGTAGAAATACGGGGCCATAGCTCAGCTGGGAGAGCGCCTGCCTTGCACGCAGGAGGTCAACGGTTCGATCCCGTTTGGCTCCACCACTACTGCTTCTACGTATTAAAGCTTAGAAATGAGCATTCCATCGATGCGATGGTGAATGTTGATTTCTAGTCTTTGACTAGTTCGTTCTTTAAAAATTTGGGTATGTGATAGAAAGATAGACTGAACGTTACTTTCACTGGTAACGGATCAGGCTAAGGTAAAATTTGTGAGTTACTCAGTTTTGAGTATTATCGAATTTTCGGCGAATGTCGTCTTCACAGTATAACCAGATTGCTTGGGGTTATATGGTCAAGTGAAGAAGCGCATACGGTGGATGCCTTGGCAGTCAGAGGCGATGAAAGACGTGGTAGCCTGCGAAAAGCTTCGGGGAGTCGGCAAACAGACTTTGATCCGGAGATGTCTGAATGGGGGAACCCACCTAACATAAGTTAGGTATCTTGTACTGAATACATAGGTGCAAGAAGCGAACCAGGGGAACTGAAACATCTAAGTACCCTGAGGAAAAGAAATCAACCGAGATTCCCTTAGTAGTGGCGAGCGAACGGGGACTAGCCCTTAAGTGGCTTTGAGATTAGCGGAACGCTCTGGAAAGTGCGGCCATAGTGGGTGATAGCCCTGTACGCGAAAATCTCTTAGTCATGAAATCGAGTAGGACGGAGCACGAGAAACTTTGTCTGAATATGGGGGGACCATCCTCCAAGGCTAAATACTACTGACTGACCGATAGTGAACTAGTACCGTGAGGGAAAGGCGAAAAGAACCCCGGAGAGGGGAGTGAAATAGATCCTGAAACCGTATGCGTACAAGCAGTGGGAGCCCACTTTGTTGGGTGACTGCGTACCTTTTGTATAATGGGTCAGCGACTTATTTTCAGTGGCGAGCTTAACCGAATAGGGGAGGCGTAGCGAAAGCGAGTCTTAATAGGGCGTCTAGTCGCTGGGAATAGACCCGAAACCGGGCGATCTATCCATGGGCAGGTTGAAGGTTGGGTAACACTAACTGGAGGACCGAACCGACTACCGTTGAAAAGTTAGCGGATGACCTGTGGATCGGAGTGAAAGGCTAATCAAGCTCGGAGATAGCTGGTTCTCCTCGAAAGCTATTTAGGTAGCGCCTCATGTATCACTGTAGGGGGTAGAGCACTGTTTCGGCTAGGGGGTCATCCCGACTTACCAAACCGATGCAAACTCCGAATACCTACAAGTGCCGAGCATGGGAGACACACGGCGGGTGCTAACGTCCGTCGTGAAAAGGGAAACAACCCAGACCGTCAGCTAAGGTCCCAAAGTTATGGTTAAGTGGGAAACGATGTGGGAAGGCTTAGACAGCTAGGAGGTTGGCTTAGAAGCAGCCACCCTTTAAAGAAAGCGTAATAGCTCACTAGTCGAGTCGGCCTGCGCGGAAGATGTAACGGGGCTCAAACCATACACCGAAGCTACGGGTATCATCTTCGGATGATGCGGTAGAGGAGCGTTCTGTAAGCCTGTGAAGGTGAGTTGAGAAGCTTGCTGGAGGTATCAGAAGTGCGAATGCTGACATGAGTAACGACAATGGGTGTGAAAAACACCCACGCCGAAAGACCAAGGTTTCCTGCGCAACGTTAATCGACGCAGGGTTAGTCGGTCCCTAAGGCGAGGCTGAAAAGCGTAGTCGATGGAAAACAGGTTAATATTCCTGTACTTCTGGTTATTGCGATGGAGGGACGGAGAAGGCTAGGCCAGCTTGGCGTTGGTTGTCCAAGTTTAAGGTGGTAGGCTGGAATCTTAGGTAAATCCGGGATTCTAAGGCCGAGAGCTGATGACGAGTTGTCTTTTAGACGACGAAGTGGTTGATGCCATGCTTCCAAGAAAAGCTTCTAAGCTTCAGGTAACCAGGAACCGTACCCCAAACCGACACAGGTGGTTGGGTAGAGAATACCAAGGCGCTTGAGAGAACTCGGGTGAAGGAACTAGGCAAAATGGCACCGTAACTTCGGGAGAAGGTGCGCCGGTGAGGGTGAAGGACTTGCTCCGTAAGCTCATGCCGGTCGAAGATACCAGGCCGCTGCGACTGTTTATTAAAAACACAGCACTCTGCAAACACGAAAGTGGACGTATAGGGTGTGACGCCTGCCCGGTGCCGGAAGGTTAATTGATGGGGTTAGCTAACGCGAAGCTCTTGATCGAAGCCCCGGTAAACGGCGGCCGTAACTATAACGGTCCTAAGGTAGCGAAATTCCTTGTCGGGTAAGTTCCGACCTGCACGAATGGCGTAACGATGGCGGCGCTGTCTCCACCCGAGACTCAGTGAAATTGAAATCGCTGTGAAGATGCAGTGTATCCGCGGCTAGACGGAAAGACCCCGTGAACCTTTACTATAGCTTTGCACTGGACTTTGAATTTGCTTGTGTAGGATAGGTGGGAGGCTTTGAAGCGTGGACGCCAGTCTGCGTGGAGCCAACCTTGAAATACCACCCTGGCAACTTTGAGGTTCTAACTCAGGTCCGTTATCCGGATCGAGGACAGTGTATGGTGGGTAGTTTGACTGGGGCGGTCTCCTCCTAAAGAGTAACGGAGGAGTACGAAGGTGCGCTCAGACCGGTCGGAAATCGGTCGTAGAGTATAAAGGCAAAAGCGCGCTTGACTGCGAGACAGACACGTCGAGCAGGTACGAAAGTAGGTCTTAGTGATCCGGTGGTTCTGTATGGAAGGGCCATCGCTCAACGGATAAAAGGTACTCCGGGGATAACAGGCTGATACCGCCCAAGAGTTCATATCGACGGCGGTGTTTGGCACCTCGATGTCGGCTCATCACATCCTGGGGCTGAAGCCGGTCCCAAGGGTATGGCTGTTCGCCATTTAAAGTGGTACGCGAGCTGGGTTTAGAACGTCGTGAGACAGTTCGGTCCCTATCTGCCGTGGACGTTTGAGATTTGAGAGGGGCTGCTCCTAGTACGAGAGGACCGGAGTGGACGAACCTCTGGTGTTCCGGTTGTCACGCCAGTGGCATTGCCGGGTAGCTATGTTCGGAATAGATAACCGCTGAAAGCATCTAAGCGGGAAACTAGCCTCAAGATGAGATCTCACTGGAACCTTGAGTTCCCTGAAGGGCCGTCGAAGACTACGACGTTGATAGGTTGGGTGTGTAAGCGCTGTGAGGCGTTGAGCTAACCAATACTAATTGCCCGTGAGGCTTGACCATATAACACCCAAGCAATTTG
>NZ_JAFCWW010000043.1:0-1949 GCF_049897765.1 Pseudomonas sp. TWP3-2
CTGGTTTTGTCATCGGCTTGGCCTTCGCGGTCCCAGTGGAATTGGACTTTGACGCGGCCGTACTGGTCGCAGTGGATCTCTTCACCTTTGGGGCCGGTGACCACGGCGCTTTGGCTGCCGAGGATGCGTGGTTTCGGGTGATTGAGCGGCGGGCGATTGGGTACGTCCCATGGCGTGGCCTGGAAACGGTTGCGGTAGCCCTGATGGAAATCGTCTTTCAGTGCGGTGGTGTCGCTGGTCACCGACTCTTCCAGCACTTGCGGCTGTTTGCCTTCGTGCAGGATTTCGGTGAGCAGCCACAGGTCGTTCCACTTGGCTTTTGGGTGTTCGGTCAGCGCGAGAAAGTGGCCGCTGACCAGCAGTGGCTGATCGCTTTTGCCTTCGGCGAGCTGGAAGTCGCTGCGGTGGCGTTCGAGGGCGCGTTTGGCCAGGTGTTTGCCGCGTTCGCGGTCGATGAAACGGCCCGGATAGTCGTAGTCTTCGAGGTCGGGCAGGGCGTCGCCACGGTTTTCGCTTTCGAGGGTGATGCGCGGTTTTTCGAAGTCGTAATCGCGGCGCGTGGTGCGGCTGGTGCGGGTTTCCAGGCGCAGGTCGAAGCGCTTGATCACCGGGTCGCTGGCGACCATGCCGGAGTCTTGCTGGTAGGCCACAGGCTTGAGTTTCGGGAACACCGTCTGGTCATCGCCGAAAATCAGTTTGTGCGCCGTGACGCTGTGCTGAAAGTGGTAGTGAATACCTTCTTCTTCGCACAGGCGCTGGATGAAATGCAGGTCGGATTCGTCGTACTGCACGCAGTAGATGCGCTCGGGGTAGATCGAACCGGTCTGGAAGGCGTAGGCGTTGCTTTGAATGCCGTGTTCTTCCAGCACCATGCCGATGATTTTCGGCACCGTGAGGTTCTGGAAAATCCGCTGATTGACCCGGTGCGCCAGGTACGACAACTGCGGGCGCAGGGTCACGGCGTAACGCGTCAGGCGCTTGCCGGAATCGCCTTGCGCGGCGCGGTAGATCTGGCCGTGAATGCCGCTGCCGTCGGGCGACAGCTGCAAAAAGGCCGGTTTGTGCAGCAGGGTTTCGAGGTCTAGCGACGGCTGCTCACTGACCAGCTCCACCTCGAACACAAAAGGCTGGCTGATGGCTTCCCGGCCTTGCAGGGAAAACACCTGAAAGTCGGCGGAAAGACCTTCAATGGTCAGAGCAAAATGGGTTTCATTGGCCGGCGCGAACATCCCTTGTTCCTCGTGCTTACAGCGGCGCTCGTCGACCACCGCAAAGCGGGTCAACGTACGCGAAATTCTGGAGGGGCGTAAACAACATCGACCAGCAGAGCTGGCCGATGTGTGAAGCGATCAGCCGTAATTAAACGACTGGAGCACGCCAGTCATCGGAACCCGAAGTACCGGATACTTCGTGGGTCCAGGTGATTTTGCGGTAGGTGAACTGCACTTCTTCCAGGTGGGTGAAGTGCGAGTTGCCTGGATCCTGGCAGTTGTGCATTTTGTTGTTGATGGCGACGATGATCGCGTCTTCCAGTTTGGTGGTGTAGTAGTGCTCTTGGGTACCTTGAGCTGAAGTACGGAACCACTGGATAACGATTTCGCTCATGCGCTCGCCCGAAGTCAGAGCAGCTTGCAGCAGTGGCGAAGCCTTGTCGTAGACCTTGGTGATCACAACTGGCTTGTGCACGCGCTGACCGGTTGGTTGGCCGGATTGCGGGTCACGCGGGATGATTACGTCGTGGTTGAACGCCTGAACCATGACCTGGTCTTCGTGACCTTCCTGGTAGGTGTTGCCAACGGAGTCAGCGGTGAAAGCGCCGGCAGTGATCAGACCTTGTTTTTCGCCGGTAACCGACATGTACGCTGGTGTAGCCATGGGTGTGCTCCTTGCTGAAATTGAGAGTGCCCGGAGGCGAAAATCGCCCGGTGGGTGGCTGAACTGTTATCAAG
>NZ_JAFCWW010000044.1:0-1292 GCF_049897765.1 Pseudomonas sp. TWP3-2
CTGTAGAGACCGGCACATCCTTTACACATTAGACCGGGGACATCGTTTACACCTTTACAGGCTTGATACGCGTTTGGCATCGCGTTCAAGCCTGCCTAAACAGAAGTTGCAAAGGTACAGCTCCCACACCTCATCAGCCACTTCCTTCAACGCGATCTCTTCACCGATCAGCGCCTCTCCCAAGAAAATCAGTTGTCCTTTCCATTTGAATTCTCCGTTCGAACGAACCTTACGGACTTCAACATCAGCGCCATATTCAACTGCCGGTAAGTAGCCCGGATACGAGCGTAACGACGGCTTGTAGACCGAAGCAGGGGGCTTCATGCCCAGCGCAGTGTGTGGCCGGAACTGGTTGAAGTCCTGAATGAAGTCCTCAAAGGCCAACTGCTGGCGCACGAGGTTTTGCGCAGGTGTTCGCAGCACCGCTGCTTTCAAGGTTCGGTGCATTCTTTCGTGCCGGCCATTTTGATCGGGGCGGCCAGGTGTAATCGTTTCAACGTGGATTCCATTTCGGATGAACCAGACTGACAGCTTCGACAGCCGCGCCAAACCTGTCGAGGCGAAGGGCGCGCCATTGTCCGTGCGGATTACGTCCGGCAACCCAAACTCCCTGAACGCCCACTCGAAGCCCTGTCGCGTCGGCTCGCCGTGCGTGCTGGGCAGTGCCCGGCAGAGCAGCAGAAAGCGGCTCATCTGGTCGGTAATAGTCAATGGATAGCACCAGTTACCGTCCTGCATCTTGAATTGCCCTTTGTAATCGGCGCACCACGTCTGGTTGGGTTCGTTGACCGGACGCAAGATTGTCGGAGCACGTGGGCGCAAGGGATAAGGGCGCCGCGCGGCGACCAAACCAGCTTTCTTCAACCACTCTCCGGCAGTGCTTGCGGCCGGCCAATTGACCTGCGGATCTGAGACGCGCAGACGATCAATAATCTGTTTGGCGCCGCGATCGGGATGCTCGTTTTTCTTGCTGAGCAACGTGGCGATGATTTCGTCGGGGGTTTGATGGGGGCAATTCAATGGCTTGCGCGATTGCTCTTTCAAACCATCTACGCCAAACGCTGCATAGCGGTCTAGCCACTTGTCGACAGTTGGACGGCTGACGCTATAACGCCGACTCAACTGGCTCTTTGTGTAGTTGCCGCTAAGCCAGTCACTGACTAATTTCACTCGTTGATCCATCGGGGACTCTTGATTCCAGGGCATGGTCAGCACCTCCTGACCATGATTGATACCTGTAAACCATGTCCCCGGTCTCAAACGTAAAGGATGTACCCGGTATTTACCCACCC
>NZ_JAFCWW010000045.1:0-1249 GCF_049897765.1 Pseudomonas sp. TWP3-2
ATGGTGTCGGCACCCAGACCGCCATCCAGGGTATTGGCCGCCGCGTTGCCGGTCAGGGTGTTGGCCAAGGCGTTGCCGGTGCCGTTGATTGCGCTGGCGGTCAATACCAGATTTTCCAGATTGGCGCCCAGCGTCCAGTCCACCGAGGAGCGTACGGTGTCGATTTCGCTCGCCAAGGTGCTGGTTTCGGTGGTGGTATCGCCAAGGTTGTCGACGATGTAGATGTCGTTGCCCAGGCCACCAATCAGGGTGTCCGCGCCGAGGCCGCCATCCAGGATGTTGGCGCCATCGTTACCGGTCATCCGGTTATTCACCGCGCTGCCAGTGCCGTTGAGGTTGGCGGAACCGGTGAGAATCAGGTTCTCGACGTTGGCGCCGAGGGTGTAATCGATGGACGAGAACACTCGGTCGAGTGCAGTCAGCGAGGCATCGGTTTCGATCACTACGTCGCCGACGTTGTCGACGTAGTAAGTGTCGACACCGTCGCCACCGATCATGGTGTCGGCACCAAGGCCGCCGTCCAGAGTGTTGGCGCCGCTGTTACCGGTCATTCGATTGTTGACGGCGCTGCCGGTGCCATTGAGGTTGGCGGTACCGGTGAGGATCAGGTTCTCGACGTTGGCGCCGAGGGTGTAATCGATGGACGAGAACACCCGGTCGAGCGCAGTCAGCGAGGCGTCGGTTTCGATCACCACGTCACCGACGTTGTCGACGTAGTAGGTGTCGACGCCGTCGCCACCGATCATGGTGTCGGCACCCAGACCGCCATCCAGGGTATTGGCCGCCGCGTTGCCGGTCAGGGTGTTGGCCAAGGCGTTGCCGGTGCCGTTGATTGCGCTGGCGGTCAATACCAGATTTTCCAGGTTGGCGCCCAGCGTCCAGTCCACCGAGGAGCGTACGGTGTCGATTTCGCTCGCCAAGGTGCTGGTTTCGGTGGTGGTGTCGCCAAGGTTGTCAACGACATAGGTGTCGTTGCCCAAGCCACCGATCAGGGTGTCCGCGCCGAGGCCGCCATCCAGGATGTTGGCGCCGTCGTTACCGGTCATCCGGTTATTCACCGCGCTGCCAGTGCCGTTGAGGTTGGCGGAACCGGTGAGGATCAAGTTCTCGACGTTGGCGACAAGGGTGTAGTCGATGGACGAGAACACTCGGTCGAGTGCAGTCAGCGAGGCATCGGTTTCGATCACGACGTCGCCGACGTTGTCGACGTAGTAAGTGTCGACACCGTCGCCACCGATCATGGTGTCGG
>NZ_JAFCWW010000046.1:0-1064 GCF_049897765.1 Pseudomonas sp. TWP3-2
TCGATCTCACGATCAAAATCCTTGAGCGTTGAAATAAGCCCTTTCAGATGCGACGCCAAAGCTGTTGCGTACATCTGCGAAGGCCGTATTACGCCTGAGTCCTGCGTCAAAGGCATCGCTTTGACGATGGTTTCCCAGCGGGTTTGATTGCGTTCGGCATGACGAGCGTTGTGCTCGTTAAGAAACTTTAGAAAAGTGCTCTGACGAGAGCGTTTGATGTGTTCAAGCGTGGGCCAGCGCATCAGGAAATCGCAAAACAATACGGTTTCATGATCGTTAAACAGCTCCAGGGCCAATGGATAATACTGTTTGAGCGTGCAGATCAGGCGATTGCTGACCTTCACTCGCTCATCAACCAGTGCACGCCGATGCTCTGTCAGGCTGGCCAAAATACGCATGGCCGGGCTTTGCGGCATCAGCTGAGGAAACCTTTGCGGGTGAGTAAGCAACAACTCAAGCGCCCATTGAGCATCGGTCGGATCATCCTTGGCGCCGCTAAGCACAAAGGTTTTGCGGTGTCTGGCCAAGGTGCTTGGATTGATCGGAAACAGGCAAAAGAACTCGTACTTTTGCAGGGCCGCCACCAACGGGCCTTTATTGAGCTCAAGAGCAATCGCAATCGGAGCGCCGTAGCGCTCAACCAACGATTTCGCCCAACAATCAATCGCCTGGGGTGTGTGGTCGATGGCAGAAAAATGCCGCTGGGTTTCCCCGGCAACCTGCAAACACACGTCGTGTTTGGTATCGGCCCAATCTATTCCGATATAAGCAGTGAATTTCTGAGACAGGAGCGTTTTCATTACCAACCTCCACAGGCGCTAAAGTACATGCAGGAACATGCGTGCTTACGTCCAGCGAAAGCGATATAGAGAGCCGTGTCGGGCTTTCCCTGAGGATTCGTTAGAGGGCGCAAGCGCACCTGTAGGCTCGAAGGTGACGGGCAAATCATCGAGTGCTTGGCAGGCATATTCGTAGCCTACAGGTGCATGTTCCTTCCCTGATCAAGACTGACTTCCAGACATCGAAGTATGGAAGAGGAAGGAACGGATAACCTATATCGGCAG
>NZ_JAFCWW010000047.1:0-882 GCF_049897765.1 Pseudomonas sp. TWP3-2
ATCCTGGTCTATAAAGGGACGGCATGGATATCAAATGACTGGGCTAGATGCCCGCCTGATAAAACGATACGACGAGTTAGTCATGGGACACAGTAATGGACTACCGGCTTTGGCGGCAGGGATGAAAGCCCTGCCCCGAACGGACAAGGCATTTGCACAGACACAGGCGCTTTGGAGGTTTCTGAGTAATGACCGGATCAAGCCTGTTGATCTGGTCAAACCGCTGCTAGCCTTGGCGCACGAGGGCTGCCGCGAGGGTTGCGATGATTACGCGCTGGTCATGCATGACTGGTCACGACTCAATTACATGCACCACCACAGCAAAGCTGACCGCTTGCAAATGACCCACCGGGGCGACATCGGTTACGAGCTGCAAAGCAGCCTGCTTGTGACGGATCGTGACGGTGCACCGATCTGCACCCCCGCGCAGAACCTGGCAACCAAGGACGGCGTGCTCAGTACCCGCGCCGAGCAAATGCTGGCTTCTGAAAAGCACCTGGATGAACTGACAGAGCGTATTGATTGGCTTGAGCAGCAAGAGTTTGCCAAGCCACTTGTCCATATCGTGGATCGAGAAGCCGACTCAGTAGCGCATATGAGGCGGTGGCAGGCCGAGGGCTGGAACTGGCTGTTACGCGTAAAAGCAGGCTCCACCGCCACTTATGAGGGCCAATCCCAGCCGTTGAGCAAGATTGGTAGCGGGCTTGTTTACACAGAAACTCGCAAGGTCCAATACAAGGGGAAACCGGCGACTCAATGGGTTGGGGAAGCGTCAGTCGTACTCACCCGTAAAGCGCAGCCGTTTCTCAAAGACAGAGCCGAGCGCAAGACACTGCACAAGGCTGGAGAGCCCTTGCCGGCACGGCTGATCATTAGCCGAAT
>NZ_JAFCWW010000048.1:0-578 GCF_049897765.1 Pseudomonas sp. TWP3-2
TGATTCACACCCACCGTCAGGTGATCACTGGCCTGCGCTTCGACCTTGCGATCGGCATAAACGGTGTGATGTTCTTCGGCTTTGAATTCCGTGTAGCTGTTCTTTTCGACGGTGTCGTGCCGTTCGTTGCCAACCCGAATCTTCTGGTCGTGCTCGATGTTTTCGTCCCAGTCGCGCTGGGCGTGCAGGAAGATTTGTTCCTGACCTTTTTTGTCTTCGATGCGCAGTTCGTTGAAGCCACCGCCGCCCATTGAACTCAAGGTCTTGAAGGTGCTGCGCGTCTTGTTCGCCGGCAGGGCGTAGGGGACGGTGTTTTCCTTGTGGTACAGGCAGCCGCTGATCAGCGGTTGGTCGGGGTCGCCTTCAAGGAAGGTGACGAGGACTTCCATGCCGATGCGTGGGATGGCGATGCCGCCGTACTGGGCGCCGGCCCACGCTGAGGATACCCGCAGCCAGCAACTGGTTTTGTCATCGGCTTGGCCTTCGCGGTCCCAGTGGAATTGGACTTTGACGCGGCCGTACTGGTCGCAGTGGATCTCTTCACCTTTGGGGCCGGTGACCACGGCGCTTTGGCTGCC
>NZ_JAFCWW010000049.1:0-549 GCF_049897765.1 Pseudomonas sp. TWP3-2
GACCGGGTGTTCTCGTCCATCGATTACACCCTCGGCGCCAACGTCGAGAACCTGATTCTCACCGGTAGCGCCAACCTCAACGGCACTGGCAGCGCGGTGAGTAACCGGATGACCGGTAATGATGGATCCAACATACTTGATGGCGGCCTTGGTGCGGACACCCTGATCGGCGGCTTGGGCAACGACACCTATGTCGTTGACAACCTTGGCGACACCATCACCGAAGCCAGCACGCTGGCGAGCGAGATTGACACAGTACGTTCATCCGTAAACTGGACGTTGGGCGCCAATCTGGAAAACCTGTTTCTCACCGGCAGCGACAACCTGGATGCCGTTGGCAACACCCTGAACAACACGCTGGTCGGCAACAGCGGCAACAATGTCCTGAACGGTGGTGCCGGCGACGACACCATGGACGGCGGACTCGGTACCGACACCATGATCGGTGGCGACGGTGTCGACACTTACTACGTCGACAACGTCGGCGACGTCGTGATCGAAACCGATGCCTCGCTGACTGCACTCGACCGAGTGTTCTCGTCCATCGAC
>NZ_JAFCWW010000050.1:0-504 GCF_049897765.1 Pseudomonas sp. TWP3-2
CAGTGCAAATACCACTCGGGCAAGCTTGCGGGCCAGGATCACCAGGGCCTGTGTCGTACTGAGCCCGCGACCTCTTTGCTTTTCATAAAATCCTTTCCACGTCGGCGTACGGCTGGCCGACATTGCCGCATTATGCAAAAGCCGTCGGGCTTCGGGGTCTCCGCGCTTAGTCAGGCTTCGGCGCCCGTCCTTCTGTCCCGACTGCGACACACGCAAATCCATGCCTAAAAATGCGATAAATGCATCCGCATTCCTGAAGTCGCCACGCTGAAACGCAGCAATCAAGCGGGCTCCCGTCAAAAAGCCAATACCTTCAATTTTCGTGCAACGCTTCAGTTGGGTAAGCAAACCGGCCTCTTTCAACTGGTCGTTGATCATCTTCTCGACCAGCGTTTCAAGCCTCTGCATTGATGTCAGGTGTTCGGCAAACGCGCTTTTGAGCAGCGGCTCGTTCGCCCAGCTTTGCGCCAGGGCTACTCGCGCCTGAACCAGCGCCGCGCGACG